>JALOQB010000084.1 GCA_025453595.1 Polyangiaceae bacterium | reverse complement strand
CCGCCTGCTCCACTACCCGCCTATCCCCGGGGACGCCCACCACCACGCGGTCCGCGCCGGCGCCCACGAGGACATCAACCTCATCACCCTGCTGGCCGAGGGCACCACCGGAGGCCTCGAGCTCCGCCGCAAGGATGGCTCCTGGATGCCCGTCCGCTCCCTCCAGGGTCAGCTCATCATCAACGCCGGCGACATGCTCCAGCGCATCACCCACGGTCGCCTGGCTTCCACCACCCACCGCGTCACCAACCCCCAGGGGCCCAACGTCTCCCGCTTCTCGATCCCCTTCTTCACCCACCCCCGGCCCGAGGTCCTTCTTGACCCCATGCCGGCCCCGGACGACTGGGAGGGCCCGCCCATGCGCCCCATCCTGTCCGGTGATTTTCTGGACGAGCGGCTGCGGGCCATCAAGGCGGGCTGAACGGGGGGCCAAACAAGGCGACGCGCCCGAGGTGAGGAGCCACAAGCTTTCGCTAGCTCTTCAGGCCAGTGCGTCTTCCAGTTCCGCCATGTTTCTCCTCTCGGAGAACCAGTTGGATTCGAACCAACAAAGGTTGAGTTGCGTGTAGGGCTCTTCGGTTGGGCGCGTCTGGCAACATTGTACGCCCGACCCCGGGGGAACCTGACCGGATTTTTCAGGCGGGCAAAACAGACCCCGTACCGCCCCTCCTCGACCCGCTTCGGTACGATCGGACACGGTTGCCGAGACCCTCACCCCCGGCCCCTCTCCTGTCGGGAGAGGGGAGCGTAAACGATTGAAATCGCTATGCTTTTTCCTGTTCCTCGACGAGAAGAGAGGATTCGGATGGTGAGGCTGCACCCTGCCCCTCGCCCTCTGGATTGCGCTCCCCTCTCCCGACAGGAGAGGGGCCGGGGGCGAGGCTCGTTCTTGGTTTGACCTCAAACGGCCCTTCGGTGCACTCACGAAGGGTTGGGTCAGGTGGCGTCCCCAGCGGGATTCGAAGCCAGCCCTTTCCCTCGAAATCAGCCGTTTCTCGATGATTTTGAAGGGGTGGACCTTCCAAAATCGACCGAAACCGACCCGTTTTCACCTGCTCAGGACAGCCCCCCGGACACCCGTAGCCCCCGGATCCGGGTCATGCACGCGCTCCTCGATGGCATCCGTGACGCGCTCGTGGTGGGGGACCTTGACACAGCGCGCCATGCGCTGGCCTGCCTGGCACATATGGTCACACCTGGCCCCTCGTCCACGGATTTACACGCGGACCCCTTCTCCGTTTCTCCTTTGCCGTTTTCTTCTGCGATATCGGCATCTTACAGAGAGAAATAGGGGGTTCTCTCGATCCTTCTCTCTTCTCTCTGGGCATCGTCGCCCCCCCGCTCCGCCCGTCCTCTGCCCTCCCGCGCGCCTGCGCGCGAAGCAGCACCCGCACCAGGCAAAATCAGGCTGATAGGCCCCGGCTTTGCCGCCATTGGCGCTTGTCGCCCAACTGTGCCAACCTGTGCCACAGGTGAAGCCGCCTCCCTCCTCCTCTCCGCGCCCTACCCGAGACATTCCTTTCTCTCGGAAACGGGCGCCTTCGCCTCGGGGTAGCCCGCTCTCCTTTTGCCGGGATCTTGCCCGGGTAGCTTTGACGTTGGGCTACTCCGGGCGAGCCGTTGCCCGATGGCTGGAGACGGAGGGGGCGGCAGGCCTCACCGCTGACGTTGCGCGGCGCCTCACCGCTGAGGTTGCCGCCGAGCTGCGCGACAAGCGCCGAGCCGCCATCCAGGCCCAGTTCGGGCCTTGGCTCGCCGAGCGCATCGACTCCCAGATCCGGGCGCTTCGGGCGCCCCAGAAAGGCCCCTGATGTCCTCCCTGCCCTTCACCCACCGCGAGGCCCTTGCTGGGTCGACCCACCTGGCCGCCGCCCTCCTGGCGGACACCGGCGGCATCCGTGCTGCCCTGCGAGAGGCCGCCCGTACCGCGTGCGTCACCTCGGGCTTGCCCAACGTCCCTGACGCTCGCCTCGACCAGGTCATCGCCCTGGCCGTCGTCACAGCCTTTGGCCAGCCCCCGCCGGTGCCCCGGTGAACGAGCTGCCCGAGCTGCCCGAGCTGGTGGCCTACACCATCGCCTCCGAGCTCGGCCCCGACTCGCCGAGGGGGAGCGCGGCCCTGGCCTCGGCGGTGTCCGCCGTCGCCGCCGAGGTGATCTTCCGCTCCCCTCGCCCCGACCCCGCCGAGCTGCGGGACTTCCACGGCATCGCCGCCCAGCGCCTGCGTTCGCTGGGGCTGCTTGCCTCCAACGAGACCTTTCAAGCCGAGCTTGCCCGAGTCGGGCAGGCCCTGGCCGCATCGAGGAGACCATGATCGATCCAAACGACCCCTTGAACGCCGTGGGCGGTGACAACCTTTACTCGTCGAATTCGGGCGCCCGGAGCACCCGCGAGCTCCTGGGCTTGCACCTGTCCGGGCAGGGGGTGCTGACCCCCGAAGAGCAGCACCGCGTCACCCTTGCGCTCAGCGACCCGAGAACGCCCGGGCTCCTCGCGAAGCCGTACAAGCAGGGCCCCGTCATGGACGCGAGCAAGCTCAGCGAAGAGGAGTGGATCAAGTGGCGCAGGGGGTACTGATCGTGAAGGACAAGCTCCAGGAAGCTGCCCACGAGATCTTCAGGGCCAGCGGAGACGGCGTGGGCCCCCTGGCCCTGCGGATTCTCCGGAAGGGGCGCGCAGGCCTGGGGATCGTGGTTGTCGAGGTAATGGGCACCATGACGCAGGTGAAACCCCCTGACGGCATGTTCTTCACCCTCGTCGATCGGCTCGATATCCTCGACGAAAACGTCTTCGTCGACTTCGCCGACGTCGAGGCGTTGATCGCTCACCCCTGGCGCCTGGCCCGAGAGGGCGCAGCCCGGTGCAAGGAGCTGCGCATGGGGAACGAGGACCCTGTCGGCGACGATCTCCTCGAGCTGCTTGTCGACGCCTTCGTCTGGTACCAGACCTGCCGGGAGCAACGGGTCCCCACCGCCACCGAGCTCCTTGCGCAAGCTGCAGCTCGTCAGGCCCCCGTTGGGCTCGATCTGCCCGCCATCCTGCAGGCGAGCGTGTTCCAGCGCCTGGGCAAGGTGCACCCGCTGGCCCGCCAGTTCGGCGCCGTCAGGACCTTCTTCCAGCACCTTGCCGTCGACCTGGCGGACGAAGACCACCGCTGGCGTGAATCCTTCGCAGAGGAGCACAAGCGACTCAACGCTCAGATGCGCGACGTCGAGCGAGAGGTGAGCGCCTTGCGCCAGACCCTCGCCACGCTCGATGGTGGAAGTCACCATCCGGACCATCCCTACTACTCGAATCAGTTCGGACTCCTCTCGGGCAAGCTGGAGAGGCTTCGCCGCGCCGAAAGTAAAGCCCAGGGGGACATCGGGGTGGCCATGCAGCGCGCTCGCGGTGAGGCTCGCAGCCGTCTCTACCCCTCGGGGCCGGTCGAACACGAGGCCCCGCCGGCGGCATGACCCGGAAGGCGCCCCCTGCTGACGAAGCCTCCGACCTCGACGGAGCCGAGAAGGCCGAGGAGGAGGAGCAGCGCATCGAGCTCATCGCGCGCTCGATGGCCGAGGGGCGCTGGTCTCAGCGCATGGCCTCCGACCTGGCCGAGCGCTGGGAGCTGTCCGTTTGGAAGGTCCGCCGGTACAGCGCAGCTGCATCGAAGAGGCTACGCGCCACCCTCGACCCTGACGAGCTGGCGGCAACGCTCCTGGGGCGCCTGGAGCTGACCTACAAGGCCGCCCTCGGCGATCAGGACTATCGCGGCGCCGTCGCTGCTCTGCGCGTCATGGCGGACGTCGCAGGCTTCGGAGGGGCGAGGGGGAAGGACGTCGCCGAGAAGCCCAAGTCCCCCCTCGACGGCCTCCCCAGAGAGATCCAGGAGCTCGCCGAACGAACCGAGCTGCTCTCGTTCATGGCCATCCACCAGCGCCGCCCGACCCAGGCCCAGCGCGCCGAGCTGCTTGCCGGCACTCGCCACCCCTCCGACCCCTGTGGGCACCCCGGTTGCCCTTCCTGTACACGCAACGCGGCGCCGCAGCCGCACTGAGGACACATGCTGATCGTAGAGATTTTGGAGACCATCGGATGCGTCGATCTAGGGGAAAGCCATAGCTTGCACGTAGACCTGGAGAACACACCGAAGGGGGTGGGTTTCGTGCTGCGCGTCTACAAGGGAGAGGCCCCCACCGCCCTGGCGATCCTGCTCGGAGAGGGCGCTTTGCACGGTTTGAATCACGCCCTAGCGCTCGCCGTGGAACGCTTGGAGGTCTTCCAAGTTGAGGCCTTCCAGGAGAAGCACAGGGCGCTCCTGGCCAGCATGGAGCGCGCGTCGTGAGCGTGCTCCTGGATGTCACTGGCGAGTCCGTCTCCCCTCAAGATCGAGCAGCGCGGCGCTGGTGTCAAAGTTGGCGCCGACCCCTGTGGGCACCCCGGTTGCCCTTCCTGTACCCGCAACGCGGCGCCGCAGCCGCACTGAGGCGCTTATGGCTACAGCACGCATTTCTCCTGACCAACTGCGCGATGCTCAAGCTCGTCGAGACTACCAGCGCCGTAGCGCTGTGTACTGGATCGAACGTGGCCTACCCCAAGAAGAATCTGGGGTGGCGTTGCAGATTCGAGAGCTTGGGGCCAACCCGCCGCTGATCGTGCTCCTCAGCAAAAGCGTTGGTATCGAGGTTGGTGCTAGCTGGACCAACGAGGTGCGGGGGGCTACGCGCACACCATACGGAGCATCGGAAGGGTATTCATCGGTCACCGGCATCACGTATGGCCAGACCGATATGACGATTTCTATCGAGCCTGCTTTTATCCGGAGCGGCGAATTCAAGGTGATAAACTCTTCTATCAACCCGACAAGCGCAAGCGAAATGGTTGAGTTTTTTCAGAGGCTTCAGGAGCGTGGTCGAGATTTTTTGGTAACGGTTGGCCCGATCGCCCGTCGAGGTGTGTTGCGTCGGGTTCAGATCACTCCCGGACGTGGCGTGTCCGTCGATGTGGATGGCTCCCGAACAGCCCCAGGTTTCAACGTTTCGGTGGTGTTGACTTGGGAATGGTCAGGCAAGAGGGAGCCGAATGCCAGTCCGGAGCCTCCGACCACGGGGGCCGACGTTGCTGGTCAGCTCGGCGCCGCCGACAGCGCCTACGGCCTGGCCCTCGCCGACATGGGGGAGGCCTTCGCCCCTGAC
Source organism: Polyangiaceae bacterium (assembly GCA_025453595.1). Taxonomy (GTDB): domain Bacteria; phylum Myxococcota_A; class Polyangia; order Polyangiales; family Polyangiaceae; genus JANWXX01. The sequence continues at coordinate 48,610 of JALOQB010000084.1, read as the reverse complement.
GCGATCACCGCGCTCTCGGGGGGCATCGGGCGCATCCGGGGGCAGGTCGGCGCGCTACGGCGCACCGTCCAGCAGATCGGGGCCCTGGCCAGCGCACCCGCCCGCCTCGCCAACGAGGCTCTCGCTGCGGCCCGGGGGCTGGGCAACGCGCTCAACGACCTGGAGCAGCAGCTCGGGGATACCCGCGACGCTTTCCTGGCCCTCGGCAAGGCCGCCCGCGACACCCGCAGGGCGCTGGGCCCCCGCCCCTCCGCGCTGGCGCAGGCCGGGCGGGCCCGGGGGGCCCTGCGCGACGCAAACCAGCTCGCCATGGGGGCCTGCGTGGCGGTCTTCGATGCGATCGCGAAGCGGCAGCGGCGACGGGTGGCGGTGCGCCCAGGGCAGAGCCTTGCGGACGTGGCGCGGGTCGAGCTAGGGAGCGCGGATCGCTGGCGCGAGATCGCCGAGCTGAACGACCTCGCCGGCCAGGTGGTGCCCCCCGGGCGCACCGCGGTGGACCTCCCGGAGGGAGCATGAGCGTCGTCCGGGTAGCGGAGTGCGCATTCCCTACGGCGAAGGTCTGGTGACGTGATCACGTTCGCATGAGGAGCAACTACCATGAGCATGTTGGGCGGCGCTGTGGCCATCGAGCAGACCATCAACCCGGACGGTTCCTTCGTCGACGTCGAGACAACCAGTGGCCTTGCTGGCGCCCTGTACGCGAGCATCAAGGCGGGCAACCTCGATAAGTACAAAGCCTGGCCATGAAGCGAGAATGGGCCAAGCAGGCGAACGAGCTGGGCCCGCCGCTGGTGACCTACCTCCAGGAGCACGCGCGCGTCCCGCTGGCCAACGTTGTTGCAACGGTGAGCACCTCGACAAGCACCGGACGCACCCCGAACCCGAACGACCCTAACACCGCGATCCAGGGGCCCTCTGCCGCCGTCGAGCTGCCGGTCACGGGCACCGCTGGCGCCGTCGAGTTGCCGCTGCTGTGAGCGAGCTCCCGCCCGCAGGCTGGCCAGGGTGGGCCGCGCGAGCGGCTTCGCTGCGGGCCTACCTGAAGACCCCACGAGGGCGCACCTGGGCCGAGCTGCGGGCCTGGGCGAAGGAGGAAGGGGTCGGCGGCTTCGAGCTGCTCAACCGGCTCGCGGCCCTCGAGTACCTGGGCGTCGTCTTCAGCATCGGGGAAGGGAAGCGGGTGCGCTGGGTAGCGCTCCAGGAAGGCCAGAACCGCCCCCAGCGCGACGTCATCACCAGCCCCCCGGAGCAGGTGCCAGAGGGGCGCCGCCGCGTGCGAGAGCGCCCCCCCGAACCGCGACGCTACACGATCGCGTCAAGGTGACCCGCCGCTGGCCACCGGGGACCGTCGAGCTGGGTGAGGGCAGAGGCGTCGCTTCCCGGCGCGAATCGCCAAATACCTTGACTCCTTCTTCTCGGTTTTTAGACCTGTTCCTGACGAAAGGATCGACCCATGACCATGACCTTCCAGCAAGCTGTCGAGAGCCTCCCGAAGCGCATCAAGCTCATCGAGCACAGCCCCGCCAAGTGGCAGCGGGAGAACGCGCACACGGGCAACGGACAGACCCTGTACAGCCGCCACGTGCTGGCGGAAGCTGCCGCCGACTGGGCCAAGCGCAGTCCCAGCCTCCGCGCCCCCCGCTGGTCCGTCGTCAAGCTCCAGGACGGTCGCCGCGCCATCGTCGACACGCGGGCAAAGAAGGGGGCCCCGCCGGAGTTCATGGAGCCCCTCAAGAACCGCCGCCAGGCGTTCGCATTCGACGCGACGCGCTGAGCCCCGCCCCCCCACCGCTGGCCTTGCAGACGTCGTTGACGTCGCAGCATTCGCAGCCTCAGGGGAGGCCCGAAGGGGGGCAGGGGGGGAGGTTGCAGGCGCCGTTGCCCGTCGATGGGCGAATCTTCGGTGCTTTCCCTTGACGCGGGATATCCCGCGTCTTAGGTTGGACTCATGAGCAGCAAGAAGAAGATCCCCGCCAAGGTTCGCGCCACTGTCCTGCGCCGGGATGGGGCCTTCCGCTGCGTTTACTGCATCTTCGGGCGCACGAGCCGCAACGGCCAGCCCTACCGCGCCACCTGCGACCACGTGCGCCCCGAGGCCCGCGGCGGCGCCACCGTCGAGAACAACCTGGTGAAATGCTGCCAGCGCTGCAACGACGACAAGCACGTGATGCCACTGCACCTGTGGGTTCGTATGCTGGAAGAAGACACTGGCCTGGACCCCGACGAAACCACCCTCCGCACCTACCAGCAGATGTTCGCCAACGAGGAGACCTGAACCATGAGCAAGTCCTACGGCTACGGCGTCGAGTGCGCCAACACCTTCGGCCTGAACCCTGCGGAGTACTTCGTGCACATCGGGGTCAACCGCCGCGACGGCAAGGCCCTCACCCCGGCGCAGCTTGCCGCCATCGAGGCCGCCCTTGCCCCGCTGGCCTCGAAGACCCCGGCCCCCACGGGCGACCCCGCCAAGGTCCAGACCCTGGCCGCCGAGAACGAGGCGAAGCACAAGGCGATGGTGGCCAAGGTCACCGGCAAGGCCCCCGCGGGCAAGGCCAGCGGCAAGCGCAAGACCAGCGCTGGCAAGGCGCGCAAGGCCGCCGCCAAGCCCACGAAGAGCGCGAAGGGCGCGACCCGCAAGGCCGCCCGCCGCAGCGAGGGGTGAGCGTGGCCACGAGCAAGGCAACCCCACGCAAGAAGGTAAGCGGCCCCACCCAAACCGAGGAGCAACGCGAGCGGAAGCAGAAGCTCTTGCGGCTCACCCCGGAGGAGCAAGCACAGCTCGCCCAGCTCGCCGCTCGCTGGGGGCTCAACGAGAGCGAGACGGTTGCCAGGGCCATCGCGGAGGCGCTGGCCTCACCCTGGCGGTAGGACCCGCCGGAACGCCGCCCCCTTCCGCGCCTTGTCGGCCACCAGCGCGCCCCGGTTCGCCAGCGTCAGCAGCGCCGCCAGGCCCACCTTGCACGAGCGGAAGGGGCCCTTGCCGTAGCGGGCGAGCTGGGCAGGGGTCACCCGCGACCACCCCCGCCGGGTGATGAGCGCCCAGGCCCGATCCGCCAAGGCCTCCGGGGAGAGCGAGACGGCGCGGGGGGTCCGGGCCTCGAGCTGGGCCACCCGGGCATGGAGCTGCTCCAGCTCGGCGCCCTCGGCGGGGCGAGGGGAGGGCAGGGCCAGCAGCCCCCGCCGCACGGCCACGAACACCGCGATCATCTCCCGTAGGAGCGCCGTGGCCACCGGGGTCTCGCTCTTGGCCACCAGGAAGAGGGCTTGCTCCTCGGTGAGCCAGTACTCATCCGTCAGTGTCTCCCGCTCGCCGCCCCGGGGCATCGATGTGCGCCCCACCGTGGGGCGCACATGAATTTCGCCCAAATCGCCGCTCTCCCGGTACCTCCGGATGAGGTCCCGGATCTTGCGGGGGCGCTCGAAGTCGAGGCGCTCCGCCAGGTCCAGGTCACGGATCCGGGGGAGGTCCGCGTCATCGAGCCGGAGGCGCCAGTCTCCGGCCAGGGCCGGGCGGTAGGTCAGGGTGCCCTCGGTCTGCTGGGCGCCGAGGAGAACGGGGAGGGAGGAGGTCATGGGGGGAGAAGTTGACGATGGGATGGTTGACTGTCAACGGGATGAAAAGTTGCCTTACACCCATTGACAGTCAAACATCCCAGTGTCACTCTCTGGGAGCATGACGGTTGCTGCTCTAGCCTACGAGGCGATGCCCTCGGACAAAGCCACCCCCTCCGTCCAGCTTTCGGTTCGGGTTCCGGTCTCCACCATGGAGGAACTCGACGACCTGGCCGAAGACCTCACCGCCATGCACCCCGATCTGCCCGTCAAAAGGGCAGATGTTCTTCGCGCTGCGCTTCTTCGTGGTTTCGCCTCCCTGCGGGCTGAAACCCCCCGGCGCAGTGCCCCCTCCAAGCCGAAGAAGAAGTTACCCACCCATCAAGTAGCGAGGCCCGCGGTGCTTCCAACACCCGGGCCTCATGGCCAACCCCGTTTAGCCCGAGGTCAACATGTCCCCTATGACTCAGCGCTCCCCGAGCGTCCAGACCCCCGTCCGTCCATCGTCCGCCGTCTCGCCCTCCTCCCGCCGTGTCCGCGCCGCCGTGGCGTTGCTGACGCTGGCCGAGAAGACCGCCAGCAACCCCTACCTGCCCAGCGAGGAGCGCGCTCGCGCCCTGGCAGAGGCACAGCGTCACCTCGACGCCGCGTGGTCGTTCCTCACGACCTGGAGCCTGGAGCCGGGGGCCGATCGCGGCGCCGTGGCTCGCGCCGCCGAACACCTGGGCGAGGTCAACCGACGCCTGCCCCTGATCGCCTCCGAGCTTCGGGGACCCGCCAGCGGGGACAAGGAGGTTGCGTGATGTCCGCCGCTCGCCTGCTGCCCCTGCGGTCCCCCCGCGCCCAGCGCCTTCCTCGACGCCTCCCCTCGACGCTGCGCTCCGTCACCCCCCAGGAGGCCTCGGGGGCGCCAGCACCTGCCGCCCCTCCGCCGTCATCGGCTCCGCCGGCGGCACCCCCTGCCAGCGCACCCCCTGCCGCTCCCCCGCCGGCCCCCGAGTCGGGGGAGCGGGAGCGCGCCGTCGAGGAGGGCCAGGAGAAGCCCGCCACGCTGCCCAAGGGGCTGGACTTCCTGGCCCATCAGATGAGCTGGGCGCTGTCCGACTTCGATGGCGCCCGCGACAGCGCGCGGCGCATCGAGCGGGCCCTGGCCTCGCCCGAGTTGAACCTGCGGTTCATCGCCTCGGAGACCAGGGGCTTGATCGCCAGCCTGAACGCCCTCGAAGACGAGCTGCGCCAGATCGCTGGCCGGATCGGGGGCATGGACGACGGCGCCAGCATCGCCACCCACGCCGCGCGCCTGGCGCGGCTCGCGGGCTACTCCGATGACATCGAAACCCGCCGCGCCATCTGACCTGTGGTGTCTCTGGTATCCTCGCCAGATACAACGGCCCGGCGGGAGCTCTCACCCTCCCATCCGGGCCTTCCCCTCAGGAGCCGAGGAGATGCCGAAGCGTACCCCAATTTCCGAGCCGCCACCCTTCGACGAGGGGCGCGTCCGGGACGCCATCCGGGAGTGCGAGGAACTGCAGAAGTGGCTCAGCACCCACGCTGTGGGCCTCTACAACATCCTGCCGAAGAAGCAGGGGGCTTCGAAGGGTTTCCACGTCGAATTCATGATGCTCCAAGTCGACAAGATCGAGCGCATGGGCGACGTCATGCGTGGGCTCGACGGGGAGGGCGCCGTAGCCCGCCGCGTCCACCAAGCCATCATGAGCCTGGAAGGGAAGCTGATGGTGGAGGATCCTCAGCGCGCCGAAGCTCGCTGGCTCGAGGACGTCGTGAGCCGTGCGGCCCACGACCCGCGGGGGCTGGGAAAGATCACCTCCTGGGCCTGGCGTCGAGCCTACCGGGCCTGGCAGGGGGTTCGCTCGCAACGAGGAGGCGATCCTGCGACGCGCTACTCCGCCGCCGCTGTGCTCTACGAACTGCTCCATCCCCACGTCACCCAGGCCCGCAGCCTCGCCAGCTTTTCCACCTGGCTGACATCTCGCCTGCGGACTTGGAGCGGCGACAAGGCGCCGAGCCCAAACCAACTACGCGGTTGGGTTGGGAAGAACAGCCGTTCAAAGGGGCTGCGGAAAAAATCGTCCTAACCAACTGCGGGAACTGGTTTGGCCTGTCGTGCTTCCTGCTTCCAGGATGCATGCATGACCAAGCCGCACCTTCCCCAAGCGCAGCGCGACGAGCTTGCGCGCGTCGTTCACCAGCACGGGCTCAAGCGCACCGCTGCCGCGCTCGAGCTGAGTACCCCCGCCGTCGCCTCCCTCATCGCCGGCCTCCCCGTCCGTCGCGGCACGCTGGCGCTTGCCCAGCAGCGCCTTCCGGAGCTTGGTACCGCTCTAGCGTCTCCCGCTGCGGCCTTACCCCCTACCACCCACAAAATGAGCGCGGCGCCCCCCTGCCTGGGGAGGCGCCGCATGAAAGATCTGCCTCATGAAGACTACTCCCCCCTGCGAGGAGGGGCAAGGACAGGTGTTGCCTTTGATCGGCAACGGCCTCGCCCCCCTGCTTCAGGTCATCCAGCAGCAACCTCCGCCGAGCTTCATCACCTGCGAGACCGCCGAGCAACATGGGCTCCCTCGCAACCTCTTCCGCCGCCTCTGCCGCGCAGGCCTACCGCACCGCGTTGAAGGTGGGGTGAAGATCGCCCTCCGCTCCGACGTCGAGGCCTGGCTACGCGCCAACCCCAGCGCCAGCGGCGCCCCCTCCCCGGAGGCTCCACACCGCCGTGACATGATCGCCGCGAAGCTCGCGGCCAGCGGGCTGCGCCCGGGGGGCCAGCGGTGATGCGACGGGCATGGTTGCTTGAGCGGCTCCAGGAGCCCTCGGAGCGCAACGGGGAGCTGCTCGAGCTGTGCGGCGAGGCGACCCCTTTTGCGAGGGAGCTCAACGCGCACCACGTCGATAACGCCCTCGATACTCTTCACGCGGCGGACCTCACCCCCGACCAGCGCCGCGCGCTGGGTGTTCTGTGGGGCGCCCTCCAAGCGCTTGCAGCTGGGGATGCTGACGAGGGAGGTGCGCGGTGATGCGCTGGTCTTCTCGTCGAGCTCGACGTCAGCGCGACATCCACCCGGACACCTCGCCGGAGGTCTTGGAACTCGCCCGGATCGCGGAGCAGCAAGCTCCCCGACTGCTCCAGGGGCAAGATCCCGACCGCGTCGGGCTCGCGCTCTTCCGTCCTCGCGCCAGCGACCCGCGCCCGCACGACGCCTTCGTTCGGGTCCTGACGCGGGAAGAGCTGGAGGAGCTTGGGCGCGCCGTGAACCTGTCGATTCGGCACCGCCCCGGCTGGTTTACAGCCCTGTTCGTCACCCCCAAGCAGAAGGCCCTTGGGTTCCTTGCCTCGGAGGAGCGGATCCGCTTCGAGGAGTCGGCCTCGTGAGCGCGCTCCTGGAGCAGCTCGAAGCCGCCGCCGCCGAGGGGCTCGCCCCCAACCTCCGCCGGTTCCTCGCCTTCCTGGGGTGGACGGAGGGCGAGGTCTTCGAGCTGCAGGTGCTCAAAGCCCCCCGCGACACGAGAGATGGCCGCTGGAAAGACGGCATGAACATGGCAGCCCACGGCGCCACGCTGGCCGTCATCGAGCGCCTCGCCGCCCAGGGCGACGCCTTCAAAGCCATCGGGGTCTACGCCATCTTCAACAGGATCAAGCCCGCCGTGCAGCACCGCCGCGGCCCCGACGCCTGGCACGTCGTCCCCGACAAGGAGGGCACCAAGAACGCCGACATCACCCACCGTCGCGTGCTGTACTTCGACTTGGACCCGGAGCGCGAAGACGGGGTCAAGAACATCAGCACCACCGGCGTCGAGCTGCAGGCCGCCGTCGAGCGCGCCGAGCGGGCCCGGGTGATCCTGACCAGCATCATCCCGGGAGAGTCCATCGGTGGTGGGCTCAGCGGCAACGGCTGCGCGCTCTTCGTGGCGTTGGAGCCGATGCCCCCCGAGGGCGAGCCTGACCGGCTGGTGAAGGCCGCGCTGGTCGCCCTGGCGGGCCTCCTCGATGACGACGTGGTCAAGGTCGATACGAGCGTCAGCGAAGCGAAACGTTTGTGCTTCCTGCCCGGCACCGTGAAGCGCAAGGGCGCACACCACCCCGACCGTCCCCACCGTCGCACCGCCTTCCTTGGGTCGGAGGCTCCCCGACGCCTCGCCCTCGATGAGCTGCGCGGGCTGGTGATGGCGCTCCGGGAGATGCTCCCCGAGGACCGCCGCGCCGACGTCGACAAGGAACTCGCGGGCCCCCCGAGCAAGGGGGCGCCCCGGACGGCGCCGGCGCCCAGGCCTGCCCCCCGGAGCGCTCCCCAGCGGGGCTCGAGCGCGCCGTCCCCGGGGGAAGGGGTCTGCGACGTCGTCAACCGCAACGTACCCGTGCAAGACGTCCTCTCCCGCCTCGGGTTGCTCGACGGAGACCGCCCCACCTGCCCCGGCTGCCGCGAGGCTGACAGCGGTGTGGCCATCGTCGGTAACGGGTTGAAGTGCTCCCACAACCGTTGCGCCCACAAGGGGCACAGCAAGGGGTTCCGGACGGTTGTTGACCTGATCATGGAGGTCGAAGGAGTCGACCCCCGGGGGGCACTGGCGTGGGTCCGCGCCGTGTTTCCCGAGGTGCTCCCGGAGCCCCCCGCGCGCCGCGCCTCTCCGCCCGCCCCGCTTGCTTTCCCCCCCGTCGAGGAGGTGATGGCGCTGTGGACGCGAACAGAGCCCCTGGAGCGCCTTGCAGACGCGACGGAGGAGGGCCCTGTCGAGCCGCTTCCGGACACCATGCGAGACGCGCTGCTACGCCACGAGATCGACCTTGGAGGCGTCGACCTGTTCAGCCTCGCCGGAATCATCCCCGCTGACGCGCCGCTCCCCTCATGGGCCGTCGATGATGTAGGGAAGTCCTGGATAGAGACGGGTCACCGGCTGCTGGTTCCGCTGGTCGACCTGGAGGGCGAGGTGCGTTCGCTTCGGGCGGTCTGCCCGGAGACCGGGCGGGCCCTGTCCCCTTCCGGCCACCACACCCGCGGCCTCGTGCTGGCCGACCACACCGCCCGGCAACTGCTCAACCGCCAGCCCCCCCAGCGTCGCGCCCTCGATGTGGTGATCACCTCCCGTGTGCTCGACTTCCTGGCGCTGGCCAGCAGCGTCAGCGACGCGAACGAAGCTCCACCGGCCATGCTGGGCGTGCTTGGTAGCACGAACCTGCGGACCCTCTCCCAGTGCATCCCACCGCGCTCCCGCGTGGTGCTCCAGATCGGTCGTTCCGAACAGGAAGATCGGCTCGCTTTGGCGCTGCGCCGCGAGCTGCTCTCCCGGGGTGACCTTGACGTGTACGACGCCCACGAAAGGGGCTCTTGCAATGCCGCGTAACTACCTCGACGGGGCGCAGCGCGTGACTCCGCCCCCCCCCGCGCCACCGGCCTCCGGGGCGCGCCCCCGAGCCACCCGGCGGTCCTTCGAGACGACCCGGGACCTCCCGGCCTTCCCCGTCGAGGTGCTCCCGGAAAGCATCCGCTGCTACGTCGAGCAGGTAGCAGCCTCGCTCGAGGTTGCTGTCGATCTGCCCGGGGTGCTGGCGCTGGGGGTGCTGGCTACCGCGTGCATGCGCCTGGCCAGGGTGAAGCCTCGCCCCGACTGGACCGAACCGTTGAACCTGTACATCGCTGCCGCCATGGGCCCCGGCGAGAACAAGAGCGCCACCTTCCGGAAGATGTTCGCGCCGATCTACCAGCATGAAGCGGAGTTGGTGGAGCAGTGGAAGGAGACGTGCAAGAAGGCAGAGGAAGCCGCCGACAAGAAAGACAAGAAAGGCAAGGAGCCCCGCCTCCCCGCGCGCCCCCGATGGCTGACAGATGACATCACCCCCGAAAAAATGGCGGTGGTCCTGGAGCAACAGGGCGAACGCATGACGCTGGCCTCCGAGGAGGGCACCGTCTTCGACATCGCCACGGGGATCTACGCCAAGGATGGGCGTGCCAACGTGGGGGTATTCCTGAAGGGGCACGACGGGGGGAGTTACTACGTCGACAGGACCCTCCGGGAGCCGGTCTTCCTGCGCGCCCCGCTGCTGACGCTGGCGCTGGCCGTCCAGCCCTCTGTCATCCAGGCGCTGGCCAAGCGCCCCGACCTGCGGGGGCGGGGGATGTGGGGGAGGTTTCTCTACAGCTACCCGCGCAGCCTCATCGGGAGCCGCACCCTGGAGACGCCTCCCATCGATCCCCTCGTCCGAGGCGCTTACGAGCGCAGCGTCCTCACGTTGGCCCGACAGCAGCGGCAGCACGAGGGCGTGCTCAGCTTTACACCCGAGGCCTCCCGCTGCTTCCTGGAAGCAAACCGCCCCGTCGAAGCCGGGATGGGTCCGGGGGGCGAGCTGGATGGCATGCGCGACTGGGCGGGAAAATGGCGCGGCGCCGTGGCTCGGCTCGCCGGGCTCTTGCACCTTGCGGATCACCCGGAGGCGAACGTCGAGAGCATCGAGGTCGCCACCGTCGAGAAGGCCATCGTCCTGGGGCAGTACTTCCTCGCCCACGCGCAGCACACGTTCAACGTCGAGATGGCCGCTTCCGAGGAGGATCGCCAGGCGCAGCGGGCCTGGGAGGTCATCGAGCGCAAGGGGTGGGAGCGGGTCACCCCCGCCCAGCTCGCACGCTACGGCAAGGGCCCCTTCGCCCAGCCCAAGGCCGCGCTCGCAGCGCTCCAGGCGCTGGTGGAACGCGGCTACCTCGCAGCCGATACCGCCAAGAGGGGCAAGGGTCACGCCTTCCTCGTCGTGGCGGACCCCGCCGCCACCCCTGACCCTGGCGACGAAGAGAACTTAGAGCCCTGCTGGTGGCGGGGGCCCGCCACAGCCGCGCCTTTGGGGGCGCCGCAGCGACCCTGCGCCTAAAGAGGGTCACAATAAACCCATTCTGGTCTTCGTCAGGGGGAGGCCAGCGGGGGGCTAGGGAGAGTTGGGGAGAGGGAAAAGAGAAGGAAAATTCTCCCTATAAAACCTCTTCTTTCACCTTAGAAACCCCTTCTTTACACCACAGAGAGACAAAGAGAAGACACCCCATGACACTGCCCAAGCCCTCCCCCACCAAGCCAGCCCCCCCCACCGCTGGCCCCCTGCCGCGCAGCGGCGCTGGCCGCTCCAGGGTCACCGGCACCATCGAGGTTTCAAAGGAGGGGGTTGTGCATGCCCGGATCTCCCTTGTGGATGGCACCCGCCCCCGGATCCTCCTGGGCAAGGTGAGCCGGCGGGAGGGGCGGAGGATGGCCCGGGAGCTGTCAGATCGAGCTCGCGCCGAGGGATGGGTCAAGGTCCCCATCAAACCCCCGCCCGCCCCCGACGCTGAACGCTTCCAGGGCTGGTTCCTACGGTACCTCGATCATCGGCTGGAGCGTGGCATCAAGGGTACCCGCCAGGAGCAGAGCCGCTTCCAGGAGCACCTTCTTCCGGTCTTCGGGTCTCGCCTCGTGGCGGACATCACCCGCAAGGACCTCGAGACCTTCGTGGCGCAGCTCGACACCCGGGTGAGGGCGGGGGAGATGTCCTGGCGCTCCGCAGGGCACGTCTGGGCGCTGCTGGCCCACGCGATGAAGGAGGCCTGCGGGAGCAAGCGCTTGGAGCTGCGGGTGCGGGAGGACAACCCTGCCGCTGGGGTTCGGGGTCCGGACCGCGGACGCCCCAAGGCGAAGCAGTTCCTCTACCCCTCGGAGCTGCTGGCGATCCTGCGGTGCCCTCGCGTCCCTCTGCGCTGGAAGCGGCTGATCACCCTGGCTGTCTACACCTACACCCGCCCGGGCGAGCTGGCGGCCCTCGACTGGGCAGACGTCAACGAGGAGCACGGTGTCTTCCACGTCCACCAGGCCCTCGATGACGAAGGGGAGGCCAAGGACACCAAGACCGGGACGGTGCGGCTGGTCCCCATCGAGCCCGCGCTCCGCCCGCTCCTGGCGGTGCTGGCGAAAGAGCAGGGGCGCCAGGGGCGTCTCGTCACCATGCCCCCCGAGGAGGACCTGAGCGAGCGCCTCCGGAAGTACGTGGGGTGGGCCGGGGTCACCCGGGCGGCCCTGTTCGTCGACCCGAAGCACAAGACCCTGAAGCGGCTGACCTGGTACGACCTGCGGGCGACGGGGATCACCTGGCGCGCGGTGCGCGGTGACAACCCGACGAAGGTGCACCTGGCTGCTGGCCACGAAGACCTCAAGACCACGCTGGTCTACATCCGGACGGCGGAAGCCTCAGCTCCGACCTTCGGGGAGGTGTTCCCGGCGCTTCCTGGAGAGGTTCTGTCCGTGGCGCTGGACAGTCAGGAGGAAGATGGCTCGGAAACCCTGGAAAATGGCTCGAAATCTTGGGCGTCCCCAGCGGGATTCGAACCCGCGTTACAGCCTTGAAAGGGCCGTGTCCTGGGCCGTCTAGACGATGGGGACGGCAGAGACGGAGCGCAAGCTAGCGAAGGCGCTCCGGTCACGCAAGCATAAACGACGCCCGCCGCGCGGATCCCAGTCCTTGTTGTCGTCGCGGTCCTCGACGGTGTAGCGGGGCATGGGGGGGACCGGCGGGGCGCCACGGCCCTGGCCCGGCACGGGGGGAGCGCCGCGACCAGGCCCCGGGGGGACCGGCGGGGCGCCACGGGCGGGGCCCGCGCCAGGGACCGGCGGGGCGCCACGACCCGGCCCGGGAGCAGGGACCGGAGGGCGACCGGGGGCAGGGGAGGGGTGAGGGCCGCCGGCGAGGGGATCGGCTCCTGGGCGGCCACCGGGGTCGGGGCGGGAGCCGAGGGGGCCGGAGGGGCGGGCGGCGCGGCGGCCGGGGCCGGCGCGGCGGCCGGCGCAGGCGGGGGCAGGACCTCGCGGCGAGAGAGGCGGATCTTGCCGTCGCGGTCGATGCTGAGCACCTTGACCTGCACCTCGTCGCCCTCGCGGAGCACATCTTCGACGCGGTCGATGCGCCCGTGGGCGATCTCGGAGATGTGCACCAGTCCGTCGATGCCAGGGAGGATCTCGACGAAGGCGCCGAAGTCGACGACGCGCTTGACGACGCCCTTGTAGATCGTGCCCACCTCGGGCTCGGTGGTGAGGCCCTTGATGATCTCGATGGCGCGCTTGACCGCCGCGGCGTCGCTGGAGGCGAGGTGGATGGTGCCGTCGTCCTTGACGTCGATGGCGACGCCGGTCTGATCGACGATGCCCTTGATGTTCTTGCCGCCGGCCCCGATGACCATGCGGACCTGCTCGGGCTTGACGCGGACGCTCACGATGCGGGGCGCGTGCTGCGACAGCTCGGTGCGGGGCAGGGGCAGGGCTTCGAGCATCTTGCCCAGGATGTGGAGCCGCCCCTCGCGAGCCTGGTCGAGGGCGCCCTCGAGGATCTCGCGGGAGAGGCCCTCGATCTTGATATCCATCTGGATCGCGGTGATGCCCTTGGCGGTGCCGCAGACCTTGAAGTCCATGTCGCCGAGGTGATCCTCGTCGCCGAGGATGTCGCTCAGGATGGCGTAGCGGCCGCCCTCGGTGATCAGGCCCATGGCGATGCCAGCGACGGGGGACTTGATGGGGACGCCCGCGTCCATGAGGGCCAGGGTGCCGCCGCAGACGCTGGCCATGGACGAGGAGCCGTTGGACTCGAGGATCTCGCTCACCAGCCGCACCGTGTAAGGGAACTGCTCGGTCGGTGGGATCATGCGCGCAAGAGCGCGCTCGGCGAGGGCTCCGTGGCCCACCTCGCGGCGCCCGGGGCCGCGCATGGGCTTGGTCTCGCCGGTGGAGAAGGGGGGGAAGTTGTAGTGAAGCAGGAAGCGCTTCCAGCGCTCGCCCACGAGGCCGTCGATCTTCTGCTCATCGGCGGAGGTGCCGAGGGTGGCGGTCACGATGCCCTGGGTCTCGCCGCGCTGGAACAGGGCGGAGCCGTGGGTGCGGGGCAGCAGGCCCACCTCGCAGTGGATGGGGCGGATGGTGCGGGTGTCGCGGCCGTCGATGCGCTTGCCCTCGTTGAGCACGAACTCGCGGACGATGTGGGCCTTGCGCTCCTCGATCTCGTTCTTGATCAGCTTCTCGACGGCGCCCCACTGGTCGCCGAGCTCGGCCTGGAGCGCCTCGACCACCTTCTTCTTCGCCGCCGCGTAGGCCTCGTAGCGGGCCTTCTTGTTCACCGTGCGGGACGCCACCGCGAGGTCAGCGTCGGCCAGCTGCGCGACCCGCGCCTTGAGGTCGTCGGGGAGCGAGGTCACCGTGAAGGTGCGCTTGGGCTTGCCCACCTCGGTCCGCAGCCGATCGATGAGGTTGAGCAGCGGCTGCACCTCGCGGTGCGCGTACATCAGGGCGTCGATGATCTCGTGCTCGGTGGCCTCGGCGGCGCCGCCCTCGACCATGACCAGCGCGTCCTTCGACACGGCGACCACCAGGTCAATGTCCGCGTCCTGCTGCTCCTGGAAGGTGGGGTACAGGATCAGCTCGCCCTTGCGGCGGCAGATGCGCACGCCCACGATGGGGCCGTTCCAGGGGATGTCGCTGATGTGGAGCGCGGCGGACGCGCCGGTGAGGGCCAGCACGTCGCTGGGGTTCTCCTTGTCCGCGCTCATCACCGTGGCGATGACCTGGGTGTCCTTCTTGAAGCCCTCGGGGAAGAGGGGGCGCAGGGGCCGGTCCATGATGCGCGAGGACAGGATCTCCTCGTCGCGCTGCTTGCCCTCCCGCTTGAAGAACCCCCCGGGGATCTTGCCCGCGGCGTAGGCCTTCTCGAAGTACTCGCAGGTGAGCGGGAAGAAATCGAGGCCAGGACGCTCTTCCGTGCTGACCGCGGTGACCAGCACCACCGTCTCGCCGAGCGAGATCAGGATGGCGCCGTGGGCTTGCTTGGCAAGGCGCCCGGTCTCGAGCGTGATGGTCTTGCCGCCGATGGTGATGGATTCTCGGACGAAGGTCATGATGCGCTCCTCGTGCGCCGCCCGGTCGGGGTCGGCGCTCGGTCTGGGTCAGGGCTCCGGACGCCGCGAGGAGGTCTTCTTCTCCGATGAGAGGAGGCGATCAGCGCCTCGCCCCCTCTCAGCGAAGACGAAGCGACCGTCTCTTGCGTGGCCCGGCTTCGAAAGACAAAGAACAGAGAGAAAAACGAAGTCGGGGGGATTGCTCCCCCCGGTTCAGCTCACTTGCGCAGGTTCAGCGCGGCGAGCAGCGCACGGTACCGCTCGGTGTCGAGGCGGCGCAGGTACGACAGCAGCCGGCGGCGCTGGCCCACCAGCTTGAGCAGGCCCCGGTAGGTCGCGTGGTCCTTGGGGTGCTGCTTCACGTGGTTGGTGTTGAGGAACTCGATCCGCTCGGTGAGCAGCGCGATCTGCACCTCGGGGGAGCCCGTGTCACCCTCGTGGCGCTTGAATTTGTCGATGATGGCGGCGGTCTGTTCAGGATGGAGCATCGTGGTGCGCTTCTCTTGACACCCACCCGGGAGCCGTTGGCCTCAGCGCCTGGCCCCCCCTGGGTGGGTCATGGGGGAGGCGCGCATTCTACGTACCGTCCGCCATCCGTCAACGCTCCTGTCCTGTTTCCGCCCTGGTGCGTTGACCCTGGATTGCGCTAAGACCCTGGCCCCGTGGATCTTCGCCTTCTCGGCTCCCTTGGTCTGTCGTGCTTCCTGCTCGCCTGCGGCTCCTCCAGGGATCCCGAGCTGTACCTGGGGCCGGTGGGGGCCGCCTCGGTCTCCGTCCCCCCCCCGTTGACCCCCGGCGAGACCCCCGTCTGCCCCGCCCCGGCGGTCCCCGAGCTTGCCCTGAGCCCCTCGGTCTGCCCCGACGACCTCCCGGCCGCCCGCCCCCTCGGCTTCTCCGCCTCCGGGGCCAGCCTGGTGCTCGCCTCCGGCGGTCAGGCCTCCCTGCACGAGCTCCTCCCGTCCGGGTGCCCGGCGCTCGTCCCCCTCTCCTCGACCCCTTCGCCCTCCCTCTCCGGCCCCGTGGCCCTCGCCGGTCGCCTCTGGATCGCCACCCCCTCCGCCGTCGAGGTCTGGGCAGATGGGTCTAAAGAGACCTCGTGTGCCTTGCCCGGAGTGCGGGCCCTGGCGGCGCAGGGGGCCGGGGCGTGGGCGCTGGTGGGGGGCCGGGTGCGGCGGCTGCTGCTGTCGGGGGCGGGGTGCGAGGTGGGGGAGCCGTGGGGGCTGAGCGGGGTGCCGGTGGCGCTGGGGGCCAGCGAAGGGGGAGGGGTGTGGCTGGCGGAGGTGCCGGTGGGGGGCTGTTCGTCGCCGGTGGTGAGCCGGTACACGGGGGACGGGGTGCTGGACGAGGGGGCGCCGACGCTGGAGGCGTGGCGGCTGGGGCTGTGCGCGGTGCAGGGGCTGGCCGAGGCCGGGGGGGTGCTGTCGCTGGTGGACGCGACCTGCGGGCGGGTGGCAGAGGCGGACGCGCTGAGCGGTCAGCCGAGGGGCCGGTGGGTGGCGACGGCGGGGGAGACGCTGGTGGGGGTGGTCCCGTCGGCGGGCGGGGTGGCATGGGCTACATGGGTCGAGGGGGCCGGCGCCGGGCGGTTGCGCTGGTTCCACGAGGCACGCTGAGGGAACCTTGGGCACAAGAAAAAAGACAGGGGTTCGGGGCGCCACTAGGCCGCTCCCGGGGCTTCACGAGGACGAGCCGACGCGCCAGTGGACGCTGCGACTGCTGCTGCACAGCAGCGTGTACAACCGGCTCTCGGCGTACAGCGATGAGCTGGCGGTGGTGCTGTCCACCATCGAGATGAAGCACAAGGACGGGGGCAAGCCCACGCCTGCCGCGCTGGCGCGCCACGTCCACCAGAAGCTGCGCCGGGCCACGACCCGGGCCCCGGGGCTGGAGGTCCAGATCCTGGACCGCAACATCGAGCTGCTGGGCGGGCTCCTCGGGTTGCACCGGGCCGAGCGGGAGGTGCTGCGGTTCGCGGCGCTGACGCTCCATCGCTCCCCGCTGCGGGCCTGCATGCGCAGCCTGGAGCGCATGACGCCCCGGGG
Organism: Polyangiaceae bacterium; assembly: GCA_025453595.1. Classification (GTDB taxonomy): domain Bacteria; phylum Myxococcota_A; class Polyangia; order Polyangiales; family Polyangiaceae; genus JANWXX01. The sequence goes on along the minus strand of JALOQB010000084.1, from coordinate 32,118 downwards.
CCTCGCGACGCTGCTGAGCAAGGTGCTCGACACCCCCGAGGCCGAGACCATCCAGGCGCTGGAGCGCACCGGCACGCTGCGGCGCCTCGGCCTGCTGCGGCTCGACCGCAGCGTCTACGTCGATGAGAGCCCGTTGATGCTGCTGGAGCACCTCGACGAGCAGCTCTTCGAGGCCCACGGCAGCGTCCAGTCGCTGCTCCACGGCTTCGCCCAGCTCGCCCGGGCGCCCCAGCTCACGGTCGACGACTACCCGCATCTGCGGGGAGACCTCGACCTGCTGGTGCGGCTGCTCCGGGCCGCGGTCGCGGGACAGGAGCGCGGGGTGAACGTGCTCCTTTACGGCCCCTCGGGCACCGGCAAGAGCGAGCTGTCCCGGGTGCTGGCGGGGGCGGTCGGGGCGGCGCTTCATGACGTGCGGGTCGAGGGGCTGGACGGCAAGGTGCTGGGGGCCTACGAGCGCCTGGCGGCCTTCCAGCTCTGCCAGCGCCTCGCCTCCCACAGCGGCCCCTCGCTGGTGCTCTTCGACGAGGTCGAGGACGTGTTCCGCTCCCCGGTCCAGGAGCTCTTCGAGGACCAGGCCGGCGCCGGCCACGACAAGGGCTACATGACGCGCCTGCTCGAGGAGAACCCGGTGCCTGCGATCTGGGTCTGCAACAGCATCGAGGCGATGGATCCGGCCATCCGGCGGCGCTACGATCTGGTCATCGAGGTGCCCACGCCGCCGGAGCGGGTGCGGCGCTCCATCCTGCAGCGCTACCTGGGCCCCCTCGAGGTCCAGGGCGACTGGCTGGATCGTATGTCCTCCGACGAATCCTTGACGCCGGCCCACGCCGAGCGCGCGGTGCGGGTCACGCGGCTGGTCCGCAGCGAGGGGGTGGACGAGACCACCCGGACGCTGGATCGGGTGCTCCGCGGCAGCCTCGCCCTGACCCGGACCACCCCGGCGCCCTCGCGACGCCAGCGCGCGCTGGGCTACGACCTGGCGCTGCTGCGGACCGACCCGCCCCTGGAACCACTCCTGGCCTCCCTGCAGCACCGCCCCTCGGCCACGGTCTGCCTCTACGGCCCCCCGGGCACCGGCAAGACCGCCTTCGCCGCGTACCTCGCCCAGCAGCTCCAGAAGCCGCTGCTGGTGCGCCGCGCCTCCGAGCTGCTGGGCCCGTACGTGGGGCAGACCGAGGCCAACCTGGCGGGGGCCTTCCAGCGGGCCACGCAGGACGGCGCCGTGCTCTTCCTGGACGAGGTCGACAGCTTCCTCCAGCGCCGCGAGCTGGCCGATCGCCAGTGGGAGATCACCCAGGTCAACGAGCTGCTGACCCAGATGGATACCTTCGACGGGGTGTTCCTCTGCGCCACCAACCGCATCGAGCACCTCGACCCCAGCTCGCTGCGTCGCTTTGACCTGCGGGTGCGGTTCCTCCCGCTGGACCGGGGGCAGCGCGTCGCCCTCTTTCTGCGGGCGCTGGCCGAGCTGGGCACCGCACTCCAGGCGCCTTCCCCCTCGACCACCCTGGTGCTCGATCGCCTCAACGCCCTGACCCCGGGCGACGTCGCCGCCGTGGTGCGCCGCGGGAAGATCCTCGGGACGCTCGGCTCCGAGGAGGCGCTCCTCGCGGCCCTCGAGGCCGAGGCCCAGAGCAAGAACGAGGGCATGAAATCTCCCCTCGGCTTCGGCGGCTCCTGAGCCGCTAGAGCCCCAGGGGGAGCCGCGGCCGCTGCATGTGGTAGACGACCCTGGTGCGGCAAAACACATCGTGGAGCGCCTGTTTTTGCGGGTGCAGCAGCGCCACCGCGAGCCCGCCCAGGTAGGCGAGGACCAGCAGCAGGTTGCCCATCACGACGCCCACCAGCAGCGGGCGCAGCTCGTCCAGGTCCCGCTCCTGGAGCGTCTCGAGCATCCCCGTGAGCCGGTGGAGCCCCGCCGTGAACAGGGTCATCAACCCGAAGAAGGCCGGCATCCAGAGGGAGACCAGGGTGCGACCCAGCGCCCGACGCCAGCCGAGGGATTCGCCGTCCAGGCCCACCACGCGGATGCGCAGCAGAAATTTCCCCAGCGTTTGCCCCACCGTCGCGTGCGCCGCGGTCATGTAGGCGAGCTGCAGCGGCACCGCCGCCCAGGGGGCCCCGACCGCGCTGCACCCTGCCAGCAACACGAGGGCGAGCCCGATGTCCATGGCCAGGGCTGCCCCCCGGGTCCAGAACCCCGCCAGCTCGACGGCGCGAGGGGCCGCGGCCTCCAGCTCCGCCAGGAGCGCGTCGTACGAGTCATGGCGGTCTTGCGGCGATTTTTGCAGCAGGCGCTCGAGGATGCGGGCAAGCGCAGGCGGCACGCCGGGGACCTTCTCCCGGACCCGCGGCGTGGGGTCGGAGAGGTGGCGAGCCACCACCGCCAGCGGGGTGGGTCCGTCAAAGGCGGGTACCCCGGCAAGCAGGTGGTAAAACGTGCAACCAAGGGCGTAGAGATCGGCCCGGTGATCGACGTCCTCACCCCGGGCTTGCTCCGGCGCCATGTAGAGAGGTGACCCCAGCAACACCCCGTCCTGTGTGATCTTCTTGTCGCCATCGAGGGGCTTGGCCAGCCCAAAATCCACCAGCTTCACCCGGCCATCGGGGGTCAAGAGCAGGTTCGATGGCTTGACGTCGCGGTGGATGATCCCGGCCCGGTACGCATCCCGGAGCCCCTGCGCGGTGTCGACCATCCAGCGACGCACCTGCTCCGGATCGGGGGGAGCCTTGTCCAGAAAACTCTCCAGCGAGACCCCCTCGACGTACTCCATCGCAAAATAGAGCGACTCGGGCGGAGGGGTGTGGCCGATGAAGTAGATCGACACCACGTGCGGCGAAGAGAGCCGCGCCTGGGCCCGCGCCTCCCGCACAAAGCGCTCCTGCAGCTCGATCCGCCCCGCCAGGGCCTCCGGAAGCACCTTCAGCGCCACCGGACGCTCCAGCGAGCGATCGTGCGCCAGGTACACCACCCCCATGCCCCCATGCCCCAGCGGTCGCTCGATCTGGAAATGATCGAAGCGCTGACCCACCCGCGGATCGTGGGTCGGCGGAAGGGTCGAAGGGGACCCTGGTGGGGCCAGGTGCGTGGTCCCCAGCACATCGAGCAAGGTGGAATCGGCCATGAGGGCCCGGGTCGCGGGCGGGTCAATGTACGCTCCTTGCGCCCCGGGGGCCACGGACGCATGCGCTCCCCCATGCCCCAGCGAAAGCGTTACCTGTTCGTCTGCGTCAACCGCCGCCCGGATGGCGCTCCCAAGGGCTCCTGCGCGGCCCGGGGCGCCGAGCAGGTCCACGCCGCCCTCAAGAGCGCCCTGGCCTCCCACAAGCTGGCGGTCCACGAGGCCCGCGCCTGCACCGCGAGCTGCCTCGACGTCTGCACCCAGGGGGTCACCATCCTGGTCGAGCCGGACCACAAGTTCCTGGGCCGCGTCACCGTCGAGGATGTGCCCGCCATCGTCGAGGCCCTGCGCAACGACCAGCTCCCCGAGCACCTGGTGCTCACCCGCGAGCAGGTCGATCAGGGCTAACCACGCGGTCCCGGGCTGCAGCGGCATCCGCGGCGGTCGCCCTCTCGGCAACGTCTCGGTCACGCTCGACCACGGAGGCGCAGCACCGCCGCCGCGCCCACCACGGACCCCAGACCCCCGAGCGCCAGCGCCCACCACCGGCCCTGCCCCGGCGTCGGCGCCCTGGCTGGCGGCGCGCAGCTCGCCTCCTTCTCGAAGATCACCCCGTGCCGCAGCACACCGTCGCTCACCACCGCCCCTGCCTCGCAGGCTGCCCCCCGGTGCACCGCGATGTTCCCCATCTCCACCGCCTCCCCCCTCGGCTCCTTGCCTTCCAGCTTCGCCGCCACCGCTCTCCCTGCGGCCTCCCCCATCTGCTGCGGATCCGTCACCAGCCCCGCCGTCGCCCCCTCCGCCACGCTCCCCCGATCGCAGCCGAACACCGGGACCTTCCTCGCCCTCGCCTCCCCCAGCAGCTTCCCCTGCGCTCCTGGCGCCACCAGCGGCACCGGCAACAACACCCCCTGCACCCCCTCCCACGCAAGGTCGCTCCCGGATGGTGTCAAGGAAAACCCACTCGCGGGGGCCGCGGCGCTCAGGGTGGCAGCCAGCGGACCTGCGGCAGACTCGGGCTCGGAGACCCAGCGAAGCTCCCGGGCTCCAGGGGACATCTTGCGGACGAGCCGCAGCAGCGTGTCAGGGGGACAGCGCTCGACGACCGGAGCGAGGCGAGGGTCCCGGGCCTCGGGGCTATGCTCGGGCAACCCCACGGGCACCAGGCGCGCCCGGGCCCAGGGGAGGGCGAGCGCCTGGCGCGCCAGCGCAAGGCCCACGGTGACAAGAACCGCCGGCGGGTTCTGGGCGAGGAGCCCCAGCTCTTCGCCCTGCGGGGAGGCGATCCGGGCCCGGAAGGTGGCCTTCGGGTGCGAGCGCTCCAGGTGGATACGGAGCTCGTCCACCAGGGCCTGACCACCGGGATCGCGCCCCTCGCGAAGCACCTCCACCCGGGGCTCGGAGGCCTGGGCAGGCCGCGTCGTCAGCACCACCAGCACCGCTGGCCACCACCGGAGGGGGGCCAGGCGCCTCATGGCGTCCGCGAGGTCACTGGCACTTGCCTGGCTTGTCCGGCAGCAGGCACTGGGCCCCGCAGGGGCAGACGGAGGGGTCAACGCACTTCTGGCTGGCCTTGCAGTCGCTCTGGTCCCAGCAGCTTCCATCGGAGAGCACGGGCTTGCACACGCCCTCGCTGGCGCCAAGAGCGCCGCTCAGCACGCACTGCTCTTTCTGCCCGCACTCGGCGTCTTTCTGGCAGCAAGAGCCCGGCGAGGGGCCGTCGACGCACTGGCCTGGCTTGTCCTGGGCAAAGCACTGGGCGCCGCAGGGGCAGATCGTCGCCCCCTCGCACACCTGACCTGCCTTGCAGTCGTCCCCCTGCCAGCACTGCCCCGCTGGCGCCGGTTCCTTGCAGATCTGGTTGATGCAGCTCTCCCCCTGCTTGCAATCACCATCCGCCTTGCAGCAGCCCGGCGCCGGGCTGTCGACGCACTTGCCCGGGCTGTCCTGGGCGCACAGCAGGCCACAGCCGCAGGGCGCCGACCCCTCGCACGACTGGGACGAACCGCAGTCTCCGCCGTCCCAGCACTGCCCCACCTGCAGCTCTTCCCGGCACACGCCCTCGATGCAGCGCGAGAGCCCTTGCTTCTTGCACTCGTCGTCCTGCTTGCAACACGCCTCTCCCCCCGGCACGCACTTGCCCGGGCTGTCCGGGATCGCCGGGCATACCTCCCCGCAAGGGCAGAGAATGGCCCCCTCGCAGGTGAACCCCTCCTTGCAATCCGCCTGACCCCAGCACTGCTCCGGCCCCGCAGGCAGCTTGCACTGCCCGGCCACGCACACCAGAAACACCGGCTCTTCCCCCACGCAGTCGCCGTCCTGCGCGCAGCACCCCGGGCCCTGGCCAGCCTCGCCGCCCCCCCCTTGCCCCGCCTGTCCGGAAGTTCCGGAGGATCCGCCGGCCCCGGCCCCGCCGCCGCTCCCTCCGGCCCCCGCACCGGCAGCGCCGGCCTCGCCCGCGGCCCCGGCCTGCCCGGAGCTCCCCGAATCCCCCCCGCTCCCCGCCTGTCCGGAGCTTCCGGATGCACCTCCGCCCCCGCCCTGTCCGGAGCTTCCGGACACCCCCGCGGAGCCGGCCTGACCCGAGCCCCCTGAATCCCCTCCACCCCCGGCCTGCCCGGAGCTCCCGGATGCGCCCGCCTGCCCGGCGGCCCCCCCGCCGGACGCCCCGGCGTTGTTCCCGGTGTCGGTGGTGCTCTCTCCGCCGCAGGCTGCGGCCCCCAGCGCCACGATGGCGATCAGGTGTCGGTAAAAGGTTCGCATGACAAGCCTCCCTGTTGAGGGGGCTCAGCATACCTTGCCCCGGGGCCTTGCCAACCCCGGTGAACCGCCTTCAGCGTGCGGCGCGGCGACGCCGGAAGAGGGCCAGCGCCGCGAGCCCCAGCCACCCGGGAGCCCCGGAGACCGGCGCCGACGAGGTGCTGCAGCCGCCTTCGCTGGAGCCGGAAGAGACCGGCTGCGCGGCAGGACCGGAGGGGGCCCCCGCCGCGGGGACGCCGCCGGTGCCAGCCTGGGCCGAGCCGCCCGCCGCGGAGCCACCGGCGCCCGGTCCGGAGCCCGCGGTTCCAGGATCGGAGCCGCCCGCCCCCGCCGGATCGGAGCCGCCCGCACCGGCGGGATCGCTGCCGCCAGCGCCCGCCGGATCGGAGCCGCCCGCGCCCGCAGGATCGGCACCGCCTGCACCGGCCGGCTCACTGCCGCCCGCGCCGGCAGGATCGGAACCAGCAGCGCCGCCGGTACCAGGATCGGAGCCGGCGGCGCCGCCGGTGCCGGCCGGTTCCTTGCCGCAGAGACCGGCGCAGGCCTTGTTGCACTTGCTGCTGCACTCGCAGTCGGCGACCGCCTCGTAGAGCTTCACGCCCTTGGGGAACTTGGCGACGCAGCCCTGGTAGCACTCGGGCGAGGTGCACTGCTGGGCGCAGGCGAGGAGGGGGGCGCAGTCCTTGTCGATGCCGCAGGTCTCGGCGGGCACCTTGCACTTGCTGTAGCGACAGGTATCGCAGGCGTCGATCGGCTCGTAATCGATGCAAATGGGGACGTTGGGGGCCGACTGATCCACGATGGTGATGGTCGTGGGCATGCAGGAGAAGCCCGACGGGCAGGTGCCGGCGTTGCAGAACGAGGAGCAGACGCCGTTGTGGCAGAACTCCCCGGCGCACTGGGCCCCGGTGGCGCAGGTGTCGCCGGTCGCCTTGAGGTCGACAGGCGGGGGAGGGGACTTGCCCTCGAGCTGGGCCTGGGCCCCGGCCTCGGCGAGGGCCTGCTCGATCAGATCGCTGTGGGCGTCGACCCGGATGAAGCGCTGCTTTCCGTTGAAGCAGTCCCCCCCCCGCGAGGTGACCCCGAGGATCGCCTTGGTGTCCGACGCCAGCACCGGCCCGCCGGAGTCGCCCTGGCAGGTGGACTGCCCCATCACAAACTCTTTTTCCCCGAGGAAGTGGTTGTAATCCCTGCCCACGGAGATGACCGGCACCTTGTCGCGGCGGTGCCGCTCCCCGCTGCTCCAGTCGCTGTTGGAGGTCTTGCCGTAGCCCACCACCATCGTCAGCTCGCCGATCTGCGCGCTGTAGTTCAGCCGCAGCTTCATGACCGGCGCCACCGCGGCGCTCACCGGCTTGTCCAGGAGCACCAGCGCGATGTCGTTGTTGCAGAGGTTGAAGCCGTTCGTATGGAAGATCTTCTTGCCCCGGGCCACCGGCGCGGACGACCAGAAGCTCGGGCTGGTCCCGGTGAAGATCTCGATGCTCGCCGGGTTGTAGTCGCCGGCCACGTGATCGCCGTTCGTCGAGTTCCCGTCCGGGTCGCAGCCGATCCCCTCCTTGATGTTCACCGAGACGCAGTGGCGCGCCGTCAGCACCAGGTTCGGCGCGATCATCGAGCCCGTGCACAGCCCCTGGTTGCCCAGGTTCAGCATCACGACGCCCTCGTTGGCCCCGGGCGCCTTGTCGAGCACGCCTCCGATCACCGGCGAGGAGGTCTGTTGAACGCCGCTCTCGTCGCCCGGAGACGCGGAGCAAGCAGCTAGGCAAAGCAGGGAGAGGGGGAGATAGGTGCGCACCCGCGCAGGGTAGCAGATCGCGAGCGTCTAGGGGTCCAGCAGCGCCTTCGCTGGATCAAGGCGCGCCGCCTGACGCACCCCGGCAACCGCCCCGACCAGCGCGAAGAGCGCCCCCGCCGCCGCGCCCCCCGCCAGCAGCCACCCCGGGAACTGGAAAAAGGTCGCCGGTTTGAAGGGGAAATCCGGCAATTTCTCCCGCGCCAGCAGGTCAATGACCCACGCCAGGGCCCGCGCCACCCCGCCGCCCAGCCCGCCCCCCGCGAGCCCCACCACCACCGCCACCGCCAGCCACCAGGCCCCGATATCCCCCGGCGTCGCCCCCAGCGACCGGTACACCCCGATCTCGACACGCCGCTCGTTCACCAGCACCCGGAAGGTGTACGCAATGGTGGACGACGCAACCACCAGGATCACCCCCGCCACCAGCGCCAGCAGCCCGATCACCCCCGCGATCAGCACGCTCACGTCCCGGGCCCGGGTGTCCCGCGGGACCAACCCCTCCGCCTCCGCCATCCGGATCACCGTCGCCACCTGGTCTGGACGTTCCATACGAAGCACCACGCTGGAGTAGCTCCCCGCCGCTTCGGCCCCGTGAAACTCCTGGTTCCAGCGCCGCACCACCTCGATCGGCACCGTCGCCCCCAGGTCCATCGCGTTGGGGGAGATCCCCACCACACGCGCCTTCGCGCTCCGGGGCGCCCCCGCCCGCGCCTTGCCCATCATCGACACCCCGAGCTGGAACCGGAACGTGATCCCTCGCGCCTTCTGGATCAGCGTTTTCCCCACCGGAGGCAGCCCGTGCGCCGGCGCCAGCCCCTTGTTGAACAGCTCGACCAGGTACGGGCTCACCACCACCGGGACCGGCGCCGAACACACCCCCTCCGGGGCCCCCGAGGCGCGCTCGCAGTACTGCTCCTTCTCGCAGTCCCCGTCCTCCTTGCAGGCCGCGCCTGGCTTCCGCAGCGGGTCTTCGAACGACAGCCCGGCCTCCAGATCCGGCGCGATCAGCCGGGCATCGAGCCCTTCCGCCAGCATCTCGTGGGTCCCGATCTCGCGGCCGATCAGCTCGGCCCCCCCGAAGGCCCCGGAAGGAAACGCAAACCGTAGCCTCGGGAACACCGCGCTCACCCCCGGCATCCGCCCCAGCCGCTCCACCGTCTCCTGCTTCACCCCCGCCGGACTCCGGCCTCCCCCCACCAGCAACGTCAGCAACCCGGGCTCTGGCTTCGCCGCCGGCTCCAGCTCCACCCGGTCCAGCGGGAACACCTGGCCCAGCAGCACCGCCCGCACCTGCAGCCCCAGCGCCAGGAAGAACACCAGCGCCGCCGTCCCCGCCAGGATCCCGAACCCCGACGCCCCCAGCGCCCCACGCGACCGCCTCAGCTCCCCCACCACCAGGCGCCCCAGCGACGACGCTCTCATGCCGCACCTGAGTCTTCCTTGACCCTGCCGTCTTCCAGCGCGATGCGCCGCTGCGCGCGCTGGGCCAGGCGCTCCTCGTGGGTGACAACGATCACGGTCCTCTGGTGCTCCTGGTGGAGGCGTTCGAGCAGGGCGATGACCTCGGCGCCGGTCCGTGAGTCCAGGTTCCCGGTGGGCTCATCGCACAGCAGGATCGGGGGGGAACGCAGCAAGGCGCGAGCGAGGGCGACGCGCTGGCGCTGGCCCCCGGAGAGGTGCTGCGGTCGGTCGAGGGCGCGGTCCTCCAGGCCGACCTGACGGAGCGCCAGGAGCGCCGCCTGGGCCGCGTCGAAGGGCTCATCCGCGAAGAGGGCAGGGGAGGCCACGTTGTCGAGGACCGTGAGGTGAGGGAGCAGGTGAAAGGACTGGAACACGAAGCCGAGGGTGGCGTTGCGCAGGCGACCGAGGGCGCGCTCGTCGAGGCGAGCGAGGTCCTGGCCGAGCACCTCGACGCGGCCCTCGTAGCCCCGATCGAGGGCGCCCAGGACGGCGAGGAGGGTGCTCTTGCCAGAGCCGCTCGCGCCGACGACCGCCACGAAGGACCCCCGCTCGATGTCGAGCGAGAGCCCGTCCAGGGCGGCGCGGCGCGTGTCGCCTTCCTGGTAGATGCGGCGCAGGTCCTGGAGGCGAAAGGCAGGGGGATTCATGGATCTCAGTCGATGGCCTCGCGCTCGCTGGCGTCGCGCCGGGCGGCCTCGATCATCTCGTCGACGAGGGTGCCGATCTCGGTGACATCCTCCCCCTCGGCCATGACGCGGAGCTTGGGCTCGGTGCCGCTCCAGCGGACCAGCACCCGCCCCCGGGCGCCGAGCTTCTTCTCGGCCAGGCGCTGCTGCTTGCGCAGGTGGCTCATGGTCTCCAGGGGCATGCGCGAGGAGAGGGTCACGTTCTTGAGCACCTGCGGCACCCGGGTCATCACCTTGGCCGCGAGCTCGGACAGGGGACGCCCCTCCTTGAGCATGATGGCCAGCACCTGGAGCGCGGCCACCAGCCCGTCGCCGGTGGTGGCGTGGTCCAGAAACACCAGGTGCCCGGACTGCTCCCCGCCGAGGTTGTAGCCCCCGGCCCGCATCGCCTCGACGACGTAGCGATCGCCCACCGCGGTGCGCACCAGCGCGCCCCCGGCGGCCTCCAGCGCCCGCTGCAGGCCCAGGTTCGACATGACGGTGGCCACCAGGGTCTTGTGGGCCAGCTTCCCCTGGCGCAGCAGCCGGGTCGCGCACAGCGCCATCACCGCGTCGCCGTCCACGATCTGCCCCCGCTCGTCCACCAGGATCAGCCGATCCGCGTCCCCGTCGAGGGCGACCCCGAGGTGCGCCTGGTGCTTGCGCACCTCCTCGATCACGTGCTCCGGATGCAGCGCGCCGACGTTGTGGTTGATGTTGCGCCCGTTGGGCTTGCACCCGATGGAACGCACCTCGGCCCCCAGCTCGGTGAACACCACCGGCGCCACCCGGTACGCGGCCCCGTGCGCCGCATCGACCACGACCCGGACCCCATCCAGCGTCAGCTCCCTCGGGAAGGTGCTCTTGCAGAAGACCGCGTACCGCCCCCGGGCGTCCTCGATGCGCTCGGCGCGCCCGATCTCGGCCCCCGTGGGGCGGACCCGGTACAGCTCGGGGGAGTCCAGCAGCTGCTCGATCTCCGCCTCCTCCGCGTCCGGTAGCTTGAACCCATCGGGCCCGAACAGCTTGATCCCGTTGTCTCCGTAGGGGTTGTGGCTGGCGCTGATCACCACCCCGGCGTCCGCTCGCATGCTGATGGCCAGGTGGGCCACGGCGGGCGTCGGCACCGGTCCGCACAGCATCACGCGGCCTCCGGCGGCGCAGATCCCGGCGGCCAGCGCCGTCTCCAGCATGTAGCCCGACACCCGCGTGTCCTTGCCGATCACCACCCGCACCGGCCGGGTCTTGCCGCGGCTGGCCACGAAGGCGATGGCACGCCCCAGCCGCAGGGCCACCTCCGGCGTCATCGGGGGCTCGTTCGCGACCCCACGGATCCCGTCCGTCCCGAACAGCCTGCGCTCCGCCGCCGGGGGCGGGGGCTCGGCCGCAGGCGGGGGCTCGGCCCTCTTCTTCTTGTTCATCGGTCGCTCAATCCCGGAAGTTGTTGAACTGCAATTCGATCCCGAAATCCTTGGATCGAAGCAGCTGGATGCAAGCCTGGAGGTCGTCCCGGTTCTTCCCCGTGACCCGCACCTGATCCCCCTGGATCGCCCCCTGCACCTTGACCTTCGACTCCTTGATCGCCGCCACGATCGCCTTCGCCTTCTCGCTCTCCACGCCCTCCTTCACCTTGATGGTGATCTTGGCCCCCCCCTTGCTCGTCGGCTCCGGTTTGCCCACGTCCAGGTAGCGCACCGACACCTTGCGCTTGACCATCTTCTCCTGGAGCACCTGCAGCGCCGCCTTCGCTCGATCTTCCGTCGAGGACCGGATGATCAGCTCCTCCTTGTTGCGCTCGATCTCGCTGTCCGTACCCCGGAAGTCAAAGCGCTGGGCGATCTCTTTCTGTGCCTGCCCCAGCGCGTTCTCCACCTCGTGCCATTCGACCTTCGAGACCACATCAAACGACGGCATCTTGCCTCCACCTCGCGGGTTTCTTTGCCCCCGCTTTTACTCCGGTTTGGGCCGCAACACCACGGCTCGCCCCGCGGTCAACTGGGCCCGCACCCACCCACGCCAGGCCCCCGGCTCGACGCCCCCCTTCCGCTCTCGCCCGCTCCACAGGTCTTCGAGCCGACCTCGCGGGGATAGCCGGCGCTCTCGCTCCTGGCTGCTCCACCGCTCCACCGCCCTCGCCCAGAACCCATCCTCCCCCTGCTCTGCAAGCCGCTCCATCACCCCTCGCGCCCGCTCGATCGCCCCGGGAAGCTCCCCGCCGGGCCCCTGCAGCGCCACCACCAGCGCCATCTCTCCCCCTTCGCCCACCACAAAACTCGACCCCTGTACCGGCGACCCCTCCAGCCCTCGCGCCAGACCCCCTCCTTCGCCCAGCCACAGCGCGCTCACCCACGCCATCGCTTCTCCGACCCCTGACCCGTCCACACGCCACGCCAGGAAGGCCTGATGCTTCTCGTTCAGGATGGCCCCCCCCGCCTGCAGCGGCCCCTGCTCCGCGTTCCTGCAGGACCCGCCGGAGACCGACGGCAGCAGCCACCGCTGCACCCTCGCCAGCGCTGCGGCGCCTTGCTCCGGGCTGTCGGCCAGCACCGCGGCCCGGAGTGGTCCGCGAGCGATCCGGGCCCACCGCTGCTGCACCGCCTCGACCCCGGGACGCGCCACCCCATCCAGCGTCCCGCTGACCCAGAACCGCTCCGGGTGCGTCCCCAGCGAGGCCCACAGCTGTTCCGGGAACGAACCTTGCTCCGACAACCGCGCCAGCAGCGCCCCTCGCGCCTCCTGGATCGCCCCGCTCCCCGGTGGTTCCCCCAGAAAAGCACGCCCCACCGCCTCCCCGAGCCGTTGCCCGGTGGCCGCCGCGTTCTCCCCGACCCGGGCCTCGGTCCAGGCCAGAACCCCTGCTCCCCCCGGGGATAGCCAGGGCTCCAGCGCCACCCCTTCCGGCGCCCGCCCGCGCAGCGCAGCCAGCAACGCCAGCCCGCTGATCCCGCGCTCCCCTGGGGCCTCTTCCTGGGGACAGCGGTTGGCCAGCAGCATCCACACCCGCCCCCGCCCGCTCTCCACGCGAAGCTGGCTCTCCAGCGGAGCACCCCGCTGGCGCTCCAGCTCCTGGAGAACCGCCTCGATCCGGGCCGCGTCGAGGCCTTGGCGTGAAGAGGGTGAATGAAGACCCACACCCAGTTGCCACCGCGCCGCGGAGGTCGGGGGCGGGGAGGGGGGTCGCGTCAGCGCTCTCCAGGCGCCAACGCTGGCGGCCTCCCGGGGGTCTTCAGGAAGGGGGAGCTGTGCCGAGGCCCGGGAGGCCTCGATCTCGCGCCTCACCACCTCGACGATCTGAGCGATCTCCTGCTCCGAGCCTCGCTCTCGTTGCGCCCCACGAACACGAACCAGCAGGCAGGACCCCCCGGGGCGGCTGACGCCCGCGATGCGTTGCACCCGGAGCTTGTCGTCCAGCGCACGGAGCCGCCCCGCCAGGGGAGCGCCTGGATGACCCAGCCGGAGGGCGACGTCCGGGGCCGTATCCGGATGACCGTACCAGGTCGCCACCGAGAGCGTGATCTCTCCGCGACGCGCCTCGTGATCGTCGTGCACCAGGAGGCCCCCGGGCGAGACGGCGAGCGGGGGCGGCAGGAGCCCACCTTTCCAGGGAGGGAGCGCCGAGAGCGCGGCACGTGCGGCCTGCACCTCCTCGGGCCCACCGACCGCACCGAGGGACGCCTGCGCGGGGCCGGCGGCGCTGCGCCATGCTTCCAGCCGCGCAATCCCTTCAGGCCCTTCCATGCCAGGGAGCGAGGCGCCGTGAGGCAACGCTGCCTCGCCGGTGCAGGCTGCCAGCGCTTCCAGCTTTGGATCCGTGAGCGCGCCGATCCGCAGCACCCCGACCCGCGCGGCGACCAGCCGGAGCGCGGCGGTCTCCTTCGGTTCGAGCGGCTGTGCGGCGGCCAGCACCACGCCCCGCAGCGCCCGGGAGGTCTCGTCGGCGCCCCGCACCAGCACGGTGATCCTGGCGGTGTCGCGATCTCCCTGGCCTTGCGCCAGCAGCCCTTGTGCCCGGAGCCGGGCCTCGATCAGGGCGCTCAGGGCGGTATGAGCGACCAGCCCCTCGCCATGCCGCAGCACCAGCGCCACGGCCCCCGGTTCATCTCCGCCGCGGACCAGCACCGAGAGGGGAGGATGGTCGGCCCCCTGCACGAGCTGCCACCGCTCCTCCGGCGCAGGGTCACCTTGCGCGGGACTCTCGGCCGGAGGTCCGGGCACCACCCGCGGCGCACCGCCCGTGGCACAACCGGTGAGCAACAGGGCAAGGCAAGCGAGGCAGGCGAGGCGACGCAAGGGTCACTTCAGCTTGATGTCAGCGGCGCTACGGGGCGCGATCTGGAAGCGGTCAAAGAGCGTCACGATCCCCGTCACGCTCTCGATCTCGGCGCCTTCGAGCGAGTTGATCCCGCGCTCCGCCTTGATGTCATCGGCGAACTTTTTGAGGTCAAACAACGAGTTGGTGATGGTCGGGACCAGCGTCACCGAGACCCCGTCGCCCACATCCATGCGAGCGGAGGCGCGCCCCGCGTTGTCGACGGTCACGTCGCTGATCAGCTTGATGTTCCGCGCCACGACGAGCATCGAGAGCCAGGGGCGACCCTTCTCGTACTCGAGAAAGTCGAGGATGTTGATCTCGATCGGTTCGACCTGGATGTACGGCGCGTCAAAGCGCAGCCGCAGGTTGGCGTTGATCTCGGGGGTCGTCCAGCCCGGGCGGGTTTGCTTCAAGAAATCGAGGTTTGGCTGAAACTCGATGAACTGACCGGTCACGTCCACCACATCCCCCACCGAGGCCCGGAACGAGGGCGGTGTGAAGGAAGGCTGGAACGCGAGCATCCCCTGGTAGGGCCCTGCAGGACGGGTAAAATCTTGTAGAAAGATGTTGCCGGTGGCCCCGGAACCGGTCTCGTCAAAGCGGTCTACAAAGACCACCTGCACCCCGGTCACCGACACCGATGGGATACTCTCGACCCGCGGAGCCGGAGTGTTGTTGAGCTGCGTAAAGGGGATTCCGTTGCCCAGCACGCTCCCCTTGACCGGGGGGGGTTCGTCACCGAACCCACCCTCACTGCACCCTGCCATCCAGAGGACCAGGACCACGCTCTTCAACAAGGTTCGCACAGCCCGGAACCCTTAGCATGCCTCCCGCCGGGACCTCCAGCCCTCTCACGCTCAGGCCGCGATCGACCCGCGCCCCAGCAGCGCCTCCAGCCTCGACTGGATCTTGTGTTTCTTCGAGTACACCGTCTTGACCGAGATCTGCATCCGGGCCGCCACTTCCTCTGGCTTCAGCCCCTCGCCAAAGTACAGCTCCACGAACTGCCGATCCTTCGCCGAGAACTCCGCCATCATCGTCTCCACCAGGTCTGCCCGCTGGCGAAGCTCGCACAGGTCGTGCGGATCCGGCGTCTCCGAGCTCATCCCCTCCGCTTCCGTCAGCGGAGCCCGCAGCGTGTCCCGCCGGATCGCCCGCAGGTAATCGTAGGCCGCGTTGATCGCCAGCAGACCCACCCAGGACCCGAACCGGTTGCCGCGCTGCGGGTCAAACGTGCGCAGCTTGTGCTTGTCGTTGGAGAGCAGCTGCAGCAGCAGCGTCGCGTAGATCTCCTTCACATCCTCGGCCCCCAGCTTCGCCGAGAACCGCGCCGTCACCTTGGTGATACAGCGGTAGATCAACCGGTCGTACTTCGTCTGGAACTCCCGCCAGGCCGATGCCTCCCCGGCGATCATCCGACCCACCAGCACCACCTCCAGGTCCGCAGCGTTCTGCTCGGTCGTCTCCTGGAAGCTCGGCTCGATCGGGGTCTTGAGGGTCGTGGTTGCGGACATGGGTTCCTCCAGGGGGGCTTGCTTGCCCTGTGGCTCCCTCTCTGCAGCCCGCATGCCACCCTCGCTCATCGACGATGTTCGCTATTTTTCCCTGTTTTGTGCCCCGAGCCTCCCCCGCCTCAGCGTCACACTCCCCCGCACCACCGTAACAGCTCACCGTAACCTGTTACGCTCACCCCGCCTCTTGCCCCTCTCCTTGCCCCCTCGCCTCACCTCTCTACGTACCTCCCCCCTCGCTCCTTCCTGGTGCTCCCTCTTGACCAGGGGGGAAGCACGGTTAATGTTCCGCCCGCACGCTGTTAGCCACCGGCCAGGTCGAGTGCCAAACCTCGATTTCTGGCCCGTAAGAGCGAGGAAATCATGAAGATCAGGCCACTCCAGGATCGCGTTGTCATCAAGCGGGTCGATGTGGAAGAGAAGACCAAGGGCGGGATCATCATCCCGGATGCCGCCAAGGAGAAGCCCGTGGAGGGCAAGGTCGTGGCGGTGGGCAACGGCAAGGCGCTGTCCAACGGGTCGCTTCGGCCCCTGGATGTGAAGGTGGGGGACCGGGTGCTGTTCGGCAAGTACAGCGGCACCGAGGTCAAGCTTGACGGGGAAGAGCACGTCCTGCTCCGCGAAGACGACATCCTCGCGGTGGTCGGCTGAAAGGGGAGACACCATGAGCGCCAAGCAGATTGTTTTTGATCGTTCCGCACGCCAGGCCATCCTCCGCGGGGTCAACGCGCTGGCGGACGCCGTCAAGGTGACGCTCGGGCCCAAGGGCCGGAACGTCGTGATCGAGAAGTCCTGGGGGGCCCCCACGATCACCAAGGACGGCGTCACCGTCGCCAAGGAGATCGAGCTCGCCTCCAAGCTCGAGAACATGGGCGCCCAGATGGTGCGCGAGGTGGCGTCGAAGACCAACGACAAGGCCGGCGACGGCACCACCACCGCCACCGTCCTGGCCCAGGTCCTCTACGGCGAGGGCCTCAAGCTGGTCGAGGCTGGCCACAACCCCATGGAACTCAAGCGCGGTATCGATGCCGCCGTCGCCGCCGTCGTCGCCGAGCTCAAGACCATCTCCAGGCCCTGCAGCGAGGCACCATCAGCGCCAACGGCGACACCACCATCGGCAAGCTCCTGGCCGAGGCCATGGAGAAGGTCGGCAAGGAGGGCGTCATCACCGTCGAGGAGAACAAGAGCACCTCCACCGAGCTGGATGTCGTCGAGGGCATGCAGTTTGACCGCGGTTATGTATCTCCTTATTTCATCACCGACGCCGAGAAGATGGAGGCGGTCCTCGAGGACCCGTACATCCTGCTCTGCGAGAAGAAGCTCTCCTCGATGGCGGACCTGGTCCCGGTCCTGGAGCAGGTCGCCCGCCAGGGTGCCCCCCTCCTGCTGATCGCCGAGGACGTCGAGGGGGAGGCGCTGGCCGCTCTGGTGGTGAACCGGCTCCGTGGCATCCTCAAGGTGTGCGCGGTGAAGGCCCCTGGCTTCGGTGATCGCCGCAAGGAGATGCTCAACGATATCGCCATCCTCACCGGCGGCACCGCCATCATGGAGGACCTCGGCATCAAGCTCGACAAGCTCACCCTCACCGACCTGGGTCGCGCCAAGCGCGTCCATGTTAACAAGGATGCGCCGGCGGCGTCGCGGTCATCAAGGTCGGTGCCGCCACCGAGACCGAGATGAAGGAGAAGAAGGCCCGCGTCGAGGACGCCCTCAACGCCACCCGCGCAGCCGTCGAGGAAGGGGTCATCCCGGGCGGCGGTGTCGCCCTCATCCGCGCCCGCAAGGCGCTGGATGCACTCAAGCTCAGCGGCGAGCAGACCTTTGGCGCCCGGCTCCTGGGTCGCGCCGTCGAGGAGCCTCTCCGTCAGATCGCCCGCAACGCCGGCGAGGAAGGCCCCGTTGTCATCGCCCGGGTGCTCTCGGGCGAAGGTGGCTTCGGTTACAACGCCGCCACCGGTGTCTACGAGGATCTGCTCAAGTCCGGCGTCCTCGACCCGACCAAGGTGACCCGCATGGCCCTCGAAAACGCGGCCTCGGTCGCGGGCCTCATGCTCACCACCGAGACCCTGATCGCCGAGAAACCCAAGAAGGCTGCTCCGGCTCCTGCCGGTGGTGGCGGTGGCATGGGTGGCATGGGCGGCATGGGCGGCATGGGCGGCATGGGCGGCATGGGTGGCATGGGTGGCATGGGCGACTTCGACATGGGTTGAACCCGATACCAGGTCGAGGCGGTCTGTTTGATCCACCGCCTGACCTGAGCAAGGGCTGTTCGCTCCGGCCACGGGCCCGCGAGAAAATCTCGCGGGCTTTTTGCTTTTGTCGTCCCGAAAAAGTTTGTCCGCTTTTCCAGGGAGGGAGCGGGGAAAATCAGGGGCTCTTTTTCGGTCCTGCTCGTGGGGTCGAGGACCGTCCTGGGTCGGGCCAGGGGCCGCACCGCGGCTTCGGGGGGTGCCCAGGGGGAGGGTGCCCCCCTGATTTCTGGCTCGACCAGGAAAAACACGCTGTTTTTGCCATATTTGAAGGGGGTCAAAAGTGAAACTGAACGGATATTTAGCCTGTTTTGGCCAGGGGGTCTTTTGTGACTTTTCTGTCCGTGGGCAGAGAGATTGATTTATTGATTGCTTGATCGTTGATTGATAGATGTACATTGTTGACCTGTATACATTATGTAAACAAGTGTACCAGGTTGATCGTTCTGTATTTGCATGATCAACCATTCTGGCGGTGGACGTCAGATCGGGCCGTCTGAGAGGCAAAAACACGGGAAATCCTGGGGTTTCCGGTGGAGAGGCCGAGGGGGGAGACCTGGCGGTGTGGAGGAGGTGGAGGGGCTGTTTCGCAGCCCAAACGCCTGGGCCCCGGGGCCTGGAGGGAGGCGCGGCAGGGCGGAGGGGTTCAAAAAAACGGAGGGTCGACCGGTCGAAGGGGCGGTTTCCGAGGCGAAGGGGGGCGCCGCGCAAAAACGCATAAGATACATTATGTCAACTAATGGATCCCCAGAACCCGCGGAATTCCGCGGGTTTTTCGATATGGCCGGGATCGCGCTGGCGACGGGTTCAGCGACCCGCCAGGCCCTGGGTCAGCAGCCCTTCGGGCCCGGAGCCGTTGGCCCCCGGGGGCTGGAGCTGGAGCGCGAAGAGGACGCCCTGGTTGCTCATCACGAAGGCGCGCTGACCGTGGGCCGCCGGGGCCATGGCGAAGCCATTGCCGGTGTCGATGCCGTCGATGACCGAGCCATCCCGGGGCGACAGCAGGAACAGGCCGTAGCGGGTCGAGGACAGGAACAGCGCCCCGGACCAGGCGACAGGCCGGGAGATGCCCCCTTCTGGCAGCGGCTGGCGCCACAGGGGGCGGCCATCTTCCAGGGAAAAAGCCCACAAACCTGTCACACCGGAGGAGCCCAGGAGCATGCGGCGGGCCGGGACGGCGGGGCCTCCGTTGCGGGGGGCGTGGGCGGGTTCTTCCCAGAGGGCGAGCTCGGTGACGCCCCGGGCCTCCTCGCGGCGCCACAGGAGGCTTCCGGTCTCGGTGTCGAGGGCAAAGACGCCGCCTTCGTAGCTGGCGACGAAGGCAGCGGAGGCCTCGCGGGTGCGAGCGAGGACCGGGGTGGCGTCGGAGTCGAGGTAGCGGACGGGCTCTTCTCCCCCGGAGGATTCGGCCTCGGCGGAGAGGTCGTAGGCCCAGACTTCCTTGCCGTTGTTTGCGCCGAGGGCGATGACGTGGCCGTCGGAGAAGGCGGTGATCACCTTGTCTTCGTGGAGCGTGACGCCGGCGTGGCCCGCGATTTCCATGCCGTACGCGGGGGTCCGGTGGTAGCTCCAGCGGAGCTTACCGGTGGTGGCATCGACGGCGACGGCGGTGTCGTTGGCGTTGATAAAATAGGCAATTCCGCCGGCAACGACGGGCTTTCGTGCGACCTCGGCGTTGGTGCTGAAGCGCCAGAGCAAGGAGCCATCGTGGGCCTTGACCTTGTAGAGCGCGCCGTCGTTGGAGCCGAAGTAGACGGTGTCTTCAGCCTCGTCGTAGAGGGGTTCGCACTGGACAAAGCTGGCGGTCTGGAAGCGCCAGATGGTGGAGAGGTCCTCGGCGCGGAGGGCGTAGAGGCCGCGGTCGCTGGAGCCGACAAAGAGCCTGCGGTTCTTCGCGTCGACGGTGGGCTGGCCGCGCTCGTGATCCTCGCCCTGGACCTCGCTGGGGGCGGTGAGGGGCCTGCGCTCCGCGACCCGCAGGGCCCAGGCAGGGCGCTGGAACCAGGTGGGGTTCTCGGGGAGCGCGCTGGTGCGGGGGGACTTGCATCCGGCGCCGAGGGAGGCGCCCAGGAGGGCGAGGAGGCCGAGGCGAGAGGCCGCCGAAGGGCCTGCGGCGAGGCGGAGCATCAGTGTTCGTCCTGGTGGCCGTCGCCCTTGCCGGGGGCGTTCTGGATCTCTTTGAGGACCTGCTGCTGGAGCTTCTGGAGCTCATCCAGGGAGAGCTGACGCCCGGGCCCGCCGACGCCGCGCTTGGGCAAGGAGGTCGGGTCAACCTTGCGCTGCAGTTCTTCGAGGACGCCCATCAGGTAGGAGGCGTTGCGGGCCTCGCCGGTGGTCTGGAGGCGGTCGCGGGCGTCCTTGATGAGCTTGAGGGCCTGGTCCTTCTCGCCCTTGGCCGCGAGGAGACGAGCCTGGTGGTAGAAACCGAGCTCTTTGTAGGTCTTGACGCCGGTGATGGTGTCGAGCTCCTTGAAGACCTTGAGGGCGCCGTCCAGGTCACCCTTTGCTTCGAGGGCGAAGCCGATGCCCTCGATGCAACGACCCCGGACGTCCGGGTCGGCGGCAGCGAGGGGGCTGGCCTTGACCTCGCGGTAAGCCGCGAGGGCCTCGTCGTAGGAGCGCTGGTCCAGGAGCACGCCCGCCTCGCCGAGGCGGGCCAGGAGAGCGGTTCCAGAGCCCGGGTAGGCCCCCCGGGCCTTGCGGTAGGCGGCGAGGGCCGTGGTGGAGCGCTCGGAGCTGGTCTTGTAGATCGGGAAGAGCTCTTCCTCGTCGGAACCGGGCTTGGCGCCGGACGGGTCGACGCGCCCCCGGTCGGAGAACACAGCAGCGCCGAGGTCTGTGGAGGCTGCCTCGGTCTTGCTGGAGGTGTACCAGGAGTACCCACCGTAGCCGGCGCCGCCCACGACCAGGGCGAGGAAGACGAACTGGAGGATGGTGGCGTTGGCGACGGCCCATTTGCCGAGGCGCGCGGTGCCGCGGGCCACCGCGTCGTCGAGCATCTCGCTGGTGGAGAGCGGGGTCAGGTTCTCGTCGGCCTCGGCGGCGGCCTTGCGGGGCTTGTGCTTGGCGCGGATACGGGCGTTCCGGTCCTTGGAGGGTGCGTCGGCCTCTTCGCCGAGCTTCTCGCGGCGGCGGCGCTCGCGGCGGTTGGGTCTGGCTTCCTTGGCCTCCTGGGCCTCTTCGTCGCCCTCCCCCTCCCCCTCGCGCTCGCCCTTGGCGTCAGCCTCGTCGTCGCTCTCGTCGCCGTCTTGCTCCTGGGCGTCGCTCTCCTGGGTGTCCTCGTCGCGAGCCCTGGCGCGCGCGGCATGGCGAGCCTTGCGGCGGGCGGCGGCGTCCTGGGGGGCGGAGGTCTCGTTGTCGTCCTTGGAATCTGCCACGATGGGCGGGAGCCTAGTCGGCTCAGGTCCCGTCGTCGACCAGTTCGTCGGAGGAGTCCCCGGCCCCCGGGGTCCAGGGTTCCGGGGGGGGCGGAGGGAGCTCGTCGGTCAGCGGGACCAGGGCCAGCGCCGAGAGATCGGCCTGCTC
This sequence comes from Polyangiaceae bacterium, assembly GCA_025453595.1. Classification (GTDB taxonomy): domain Bacteria; phylum Myxococcota_A; class Polyangia; order Polyangiales; family Polyangiaceae; genus JANWXX01. Next base: position 10,712 of record JALOQB010000084.1, on the reverse strand, counting down.
GCTCTGCCACAGGGCCAGGGCCACACCTGTCCCGGCCTTGAGACCGAGTTCTGCCGGAACCTCCAGCGCCAGCTGGCGGGGAGATTCGGCTGCATCTAGCGAAAATTCCAGGACTTTTCTCGGGTCCAGTTCAACGGGAAGGAGGTCGTCGTTCTGTCCGAAGCGGGGCAGCTCGACCCCGAGACGGACCGTGGCCGGGCCTGTGCCGATGCTGCGCCCCAGGACCAGCAGGCGCAGCCCCTTGCCGTTCCCCCCGCGGGGCAGCAGGAAGGAGAGGCGCCGCGTCTTGCCCCGGCCCTGGCGCAGGCGATCGAGGTCCTTGCGATCGGGGCCGCCGACGGAGGGGAGGAAGCCGCCCTGGAGCGCGAGCGCCAGGCCGTCCGGCAGGGGGTCCGGGGCGCCCAGGAAGCGAGCCAGGGGGGGCGCCATCTCGGCGCCAGCGCCGAGGGTGATGAGGGCGCGACCGAGGGCCTGGCGGGTGGGGAGGTAGCGCTCGTTCGCGAAGGCGTCGAGGAGCGCGGGGCGGGCGGCGGGTTCGTTGATCTGGGCCAGGGTCTCGGCGACGTAGGGGCGCAGGCGTAGATCCGGGAGCGAGCGGAGCAGCGGGACCACCGCGTGCTTGGCCTTGATGCGGGCGAAGGCGGCCAGGAGCTGGCGCGCACGCTGGAATTCCGGAGGCCCGGCCTGCCACCAGGCCACGAGGGTGTCCTCCCCTCGCCCGTCGCCGCTCTCGGCGAGGGCGAGGGCCGCCAGGCGGCGCCAGGCGAGGTCCCGATCCTCGACCAGCTCGAGGGCCCTGCCGGCGCCCTCGCCGAGGCGTGTGAGGGCGAGGGCGGCCCAGCGGCGCACCTGGTCGTCCTCGTCCCGGGTGAGGGCCAGACGCAAGGCGGGGGCCGTCTCGGGGCGTGCCAGCTCGAAGAGGACCTCGGCGGCCTTGCGCCGGTAGGTGCGATCCGCGTCGTCGAGGAGGGACGCGACCTCGATGGCCGCGTCGCCGTCGCCAGCGATGCCGCGGCGGATGGCCTCGGGCCAGGCACGCCCCTCGGCCCGGAGCCCGGCCAGCTCGTAGCGTCCGTGGGCGGCCTCGACCTCGCGCAGCCTGGCGCGCATCTTCTGGGCGCGCTCGATGTGCTGCGCAGAGACGTCGCGGGTCTGGAGCGGATCGGCGGCGATATCGAAGAGCTGGCAAGCCCCCAGCTTGCGGGCACAGATCAGGCGCAGCGATCCCTCGGCGAGCATCGTGCTTTCGTCGGTCTCGGCGAAGGCGAAGCCGAGGTCCGGGGCGGGTGGCTCGGGCCGGAGGTACACGCCCAGGTCGCGCCCCCGCACACGGGCTGGCGTCGGGATCCGCAGGGCCGCCAGGATCGTGGGGAGGAGGTCGATGGTCTGCACCGGCGAGGCCACGCGGCGCGCCGGGACAAGGCCCGGGGCGTGGATCAGCAGGGGCACCCGGACCTGCTCCTCGTACACCGTCGTGCCGTGGTAACGCCCGCCGTGTTCGCCGAATTCCTCGCCGTGGTCCGAGGAGAAGAGGATCACCGTGCCAGGGCGCCTCGCCCGGACCGCCTCGACCAGGCGCCGCACCCCCCGATCGACCGCGGCAATCTCGCCATCGTAGCGGTCAAGATCGCGGTCTCCCAGGGGGAAATCAGGGTGAATTTCGTAGGGCTCGTGGGGCTCGAAGAGGTGCACCCAGAGGAGGCTCCGGCGCTCGGGGCGCAGCCGCTGCAGGTACGCGTCCACCTGCTCGATGCGCCGATCAACGCCCGCAAATTCCACCTTCCGGTACTCGAAATCGAGGCCCCGGTCCCGGAGCGACGCGAAGCGCTCGCCGTCGATGAAGAACACCGCCGGGGGGTAAAAGGCGGAGGTCCGGTAGCCATAGCCGCGGAGCAGCCGCGCCAGCGTGTCGTGCTCGGAGCTGGCCCCCTGGAGCACCAGGGGCCGCACGTACTTCCCGGTCATCAGCGAGGACACGGCGTAGGACGTGTGGGGTGTCGCCGTGTACGCCTGCTCGAAGAGGGTGCCCTCGGCGGCCAGCGAGTCCAGGAAGGGCGTCAGCTTGCGGGGGTAACCGTTGACCCCAAGGCGATCGGCCCGGAGGGCGTCGACGGTGATCAGCAGCAGGTCGCGCCCTCGCCAGTCCGGGCCCTCGCCGGAGGGCTGGGTGGCCTGCTCTGGCAGGGCTGCGGGCCCCGGCGGGGTGGCCTCCGGGGGCTCGATCATGGCCAGCGCCCGGAGCGCATAGCCGACGGTGGGGGCGTGTTCCCCGATGACGATGCGCAGGTTGTCGGCGCGGGTCAGGGAGCGCTGCAGCGACGGCACGCTCAGGGCAGCCCCGGCCATGGCCCCCAGGAGCAGGGCGGCGGGCCAGGCCAGGGAGCGCAGGGGGCGAGGGGTGTGGGTCTCCGGGCCAACCCAGGCGAGGGCGATCCAGGGGGCAAGGAGGAGCGTGAGGAGGGCGAGGCCAAAGTGGAAGGCCGGGTAGAGGCGAGGGAGGAGCGAGGCGTTGAGGAGCGGGAGGAGGAGTGCAAGGGCGGCGGCGGCGAGGCCCAGGGAGGCCGGGGAGCGCCGTTCAAGGCGAGCCAGGGGCGGGGCGAGGAACCAGGCCGCAGCGGCGGTGAGGGTCGCGAAGAGAGCGACGAAGGAGAGCCGGAGAGGGAGCGCGGCGAAGTGGCGGCCAGAGGAGACAAAAAACGCCTGCAAGGCGCCGGCGAGGAGGGCGAGCGCGGCGAGGAGGAAGCGCGGGGCGACGGCGGTGCTGCGGCGAGCGAGGAGCTGGCAGAGGGCGCCGAGCCAGGCGACCGGGGCAGCGAGGAGCCAGGCGAGGAGGGGGACCCGGAAAAAACCGAGGCGAAGCTCGTTGAGGTCAGCGAACTGGTGCCTGTGCAGGAAGGAGACGAGGACCGCCTCGGCGGCGACGAGGGCGAGGGCCGCCAGGGTGGCGTCGAGGAAGGTGCGCACGATAAGCCGTAGGTGACCTCGAGGATCTCGTAGGTTCGCCTGGTGCCGTCGGGGCGCTGGAGGGAGACCTCATCGCCCTCTTCCTTGCCGACGAGGGCGCGGGCGAGGGGGGCAGAGACGGAGATCAACCCCTTGTGGAGGTCGGCCTCGTAGGGGCCCACGATCTGGTAAAAGACCTCTTCTTCGGTGTCGGCGTTGACCAGCCGGACCTTGGCCCCGAACTTGACCTTGGGGCCGGAGAGCTTGCTCGGGTCGATGATCTCGGCGCGGGAGAGGGCCGCCTCGTAGTCGCGGATCTTGGCCTCGATCATGCCTTGTTCTTCCTTGGCGGCGTGGTACTCGGCGTTCTCGCGGAGGTCGCCGTGTTCGCGGGCGACACCGATGGCCTTGGAGATGCGGGGCCGCTCGATATCCTTGAGGCGCTGCAGTTCTTCGCGCAGGCGTGTGTTGCCGGCGGGGGTCATCGGGATCTTGTCCGACATGGCTCCCTTTACTTAGCGCAGCCGCCCTCGTAGCAAAAGCGCCTCAGACACCGCTGGCGTCGAGGGGGCGGTCGGGGTAGGCACCGGGGCGCGATGCGAGTGTCCCCTGCCCTCCTGCTGCTGGCGCCCCTGCTGGGGCTCTCTGGCCCGGTGGCCTGCAACAACCCGGAGCCGCAGCCCCCGAGCGCGCTGCGTTACAGCGAGGACGCGCGGAAATCGTACGAGAAGGCGCTGGAGTCCTTCCTGGATCGGGACTGGGAGGAGGCCCGGAACCAGCTGCAGGAGGTGCGGCGAAAGTACGCCTACAGCCAGTACGCGAGGCTGGCCGAGCAGCGGCTGGCGGACATCGACTACGAGCAGGAGAAGTTCTCGGCGGCGATCACCGGGTACCGGGCGTATGTGACGGATCACCCGGCGGACGACGGGGTTCCGTACGCGAGGTTCCGGATCTGCAAGGCGCTCTACGCGCAGATCAGCGACACGCTGCTGCTGCCCTCGCAGGAGGAGCGGGACCAGGCGGCGATCGTGGATGCATACCGGGAGCTCAACGCGTTTCTGGGGGATTATCCCCAGTCGAAGTGGACGCGGGACGCGCAGTTCATGCTGGTGACGGTGACCGGGCGGCTGGTGCGTCACGAGCTGTACGTGGCGCGGTTTTACCTGAAGCGAGACAACTTCGAGGCGGCGGCGAAGCGGATCCAGTACGCGCTGGGGCGCTTCGATGGGTCGGGTCTGGAGCCGGAGGCGCTGGTGCTGCTGGCCGAGACGTACATGAAGATGAAGAAGCCCGCGGAGGCGAAGGCCGAGCTGCGGCGGGTGCTGGATTTTTACCCGGCGAGCCCCTTCGTGGTGCCGGCGCGGGCCTTCCTGAGGACGCTCGGGGAAGAGGTTCCAGAGAACCCGGTGGTCCCGGTGATCCCGGCGGCCTCCGCGGCGCCTGCCGGGTCCAGCGACCCCCCTGCCCCGCCGTCCGGGCCGCTGTTCTGAAGGGGGCGTCAGGGAGGCACCCGGGTGTGGTAGACCTGGGGGGCATGGACGCAGAGAACCCGGTGATCGCCCCGCCGCGGGTGCTGGTGGTGGACGACGAGAAGAACATCCGGCGCACCCTGGACATGGTGCTCTCCGGGGAGGGGTACGAGGTGAGCGAGGCGGCCTCCGCGGAGGAGGCGCTGGGGCTGCTGGGGGGCGCCGGGCATGCGGTGGACCTCTGCATCTTTGACGTGAAATTGCCCGGGATCAGCGGGATCGAGGCGCTGGAGCGGCTGAGGAAAGACGAGGCCACGCGGGAGCTTCCGGTGATCGTGATCAGCGGGCATGCCACGGTGCACGACGCGGTGGCGGCGATCAAGCTGGGGGCCAGCGATTTCTTCGAGAAGCCGCTGAACCGGGAGCGGGTCCTGGTGAGCGTGCGGAACGTGCTGAAGGCGGCGCGGCTGGCGCGGGCGGTGGACAGCCTGCGGGGCGAGCTGGAGGCGCGCTACGAGATGATCGGCATCAGCCCGATCATGCAGCGGCTGTACACGGCCATCGACAAGGTGGCGCCGACGCGGGCCAGCGTGCTGATCACCGGCGAGAGCGGCACCGGCAAGGAGATGGTGGCCCGGGCGATCTTCCGGCTGAGCGCCCGCAAGGATCGGCCCTTCATCAAGGTGAACTGCGCGGCCATCCCCGAGTCGCTGCTGGAGAGCGAGCTTTTTGGCCACGAGAAGGGGGCTTTCACCACGGCGATCCAGCGCAAGCGGGGGTTCTTCGAGCAGGCCCACGGGGGCACGCTGTTCCTGGACGAGATCGGCGACATGACGCTCTCGGCGCAGGCCAAGGTGCTCCGGGCGCTGAACAACGGGGAGATCAGCCGGGTGGGGTCCGAGTCGGTGCAGCACGTGGACGTGCGGGTGCTGGCGGCCACCAACAAGGACCTGGAGCGGGAGGTGCGGGAAGGGCGCTTCCGGGAGGATCTGTTCTTCCGGCTCAACGTGTTCCCGCTGCGGACGCCGCCGCTGCGGGAGCGCGGCGACGACATCCGGCCCCTGGCGGACGCTTTTTTGAAGGTATTTTCCCGGGAAAATGGCCTGAAACCGAAGCAGGTCGACGCGATGGTCTACAAGGCCCTGGAGGCGCGGTCGTGGCCCGGCAACGTGCGGGAGCTGAAGAACGTGGTGGAACGGGCGGCGATCCTGGCCGGGGAGGTGATCACCATCGCCGATCTGCCGGAGGACCCCCACGCCAACCCCTTCGACGAGGAGCCTGCGCTGGAGGAAGGGGACGAGGGGGAGATGCCCGTTGCCCCCCCTGCCCTGCCCCGCCTGGCGTCCTCGGGGGCCTCCGGGGCGCGGCAGACGCTCAAGGAATACCGGGACGCCGCCGAGCGCAGCTACATCGTGGAGACCCTGGGGGCGATGGACTGGAACATCTCGAAGGCGGCCATCTCGCTGGGGGTGGAGCGGACCAACCTGCACAAGAAGATCCGGGCCTATGGCATCCGGCGGGGCGAGAGCTGATCGTCAGAGGTTGGCGAAGCGGCCGGTCTTGAAGGAGGCGTCGAGGAGGTCCTGGACGCGTCGATCCAGCTCCCGGGCCCGGGGGTCCTGGAGGTTGGCGAGGGCTGACTTGATCTCGTTGAGGGCGCTGAGCTGGCTGAAGAGCTGCACGTCGCCCAGCACGGCGCCGCCGGTCAGCACCTGGCGGATCCGGTCGATCTCGGCGGCCAGGGCCTCGACCCCGACGCCGGCGGCGCCCACGCGGCGGCGATCGGGGCGCTCGCGGTAGAAGACCTCGAGCTCGGGCTGGATGATGGCCTCGACGATGGGGGCCTGGTCCTCGCTGTTCCAGATGTGCTTCAGCAGGAAGAGATCGCTGACGTCCGGGGTGTCGCGGCCGTCCAGGAAGGCGGATGCGGCGAAGAGCTTGAGCATCTTGACCACCCGGCGGTCGCTCAGGCTGATCCCCTCGGCGCGGAGCTGGAAGACGAGGCCCTTGTAGGTCGAGAGGAAGGCGTCGTCGAACTGCATCCGGCGGCCGATGGTCCGGGAAAATTCGCCGATTTCGTGGAGCGAAACCAGGGGCTGAGGGGCGGCGCCGCTGACCTGCTGGACCTCCTGGGCGATGCCGCGCTCGAGGAGGCCGGAGAAGTGGTACGCGTCGAGGTTATCGCTGCGGATCCGGAGCAAGAAGCGGTCAAAGATGGCCGTGAGGGTCTCGTCCCCGGGGACCTCGTTGCTGGCCCCGAAGACGCTCACCAGCGGGCACCGGAGCACCCGGCCGCCCACGGCGTAGACCCGCTCGTTGAGGAGCGTCAGCAGCGAGTTGAGGATGGCGCTGTTGGACTTGAAGACCTCATCGAGGAAGACGATCTCGCTCTCGGGGAGCATCCCCGCGGTGCGCCGCCGGTAATCCCCCTCGCGGAAGGCGTTGATGTCGACGGGGCCAAAGATCTCGTTGGGCTCGGTGAAGCGGGTGAGCAGGTACTCGAAGTAACTGGCCTGCACCGTGCGAGCCAGGGCCCGGATGAGGGCGCTCTTGGCCGTCCCCGGAGGGCCGATGAGCACCGCATGCTCGCCGGCGATCACCGAGATCAGCAGCAACCGGATCACCTCGTCCTTGCCGATGAAGCGCTGCTCCAGATCGCGGGCCACCGCCGAGAGCTTCCTCGCCACGTTCGATGCCATGTGGCCTGTGTAGCGCAGGAACGTTGCCGGTGACCAGCCTCCCCCTTGACCGCCCCCGCGAAGCACGGCACCTTGCGCTCACCGGGCGGGTAGCTCAGCGGCAGAGCACTGGTCTTACAAACCGGGAGTCGCAGGTTCGACCCCTGTCCCGCCCACCCGAACCGCCCTGGGGCCCACCGCCCCGGGGCGGTGCCGCTTTGTTCGCCTGGGCTCAGAAAAAAAGGGCCCTCCTCTTTTTTCGGTTGACCAACCCCCGGGGAAAAAGACATAACCCGCCTCGCCTCAACGACGAAGCCCAGCAGGGCAACGATGGCGAGGGGTGGTAGTTAAGTCGGTTATAACGCCGGCCTGTCACGCCGGAGGCCGCGGGTTCGAGTCCCGTCCACCCCGCCAGATTTCGCAGTACCTCGCAGTATCCCCTTCCCAGGGGGTGGTAGTTAAGTCGGTTATAACGCCGGCCTGTCACGCCGGAGGCCGCGGGTTCGAGTCCCGTCCACCCCGCAAACGCCAGCCCACAAGCTGGCGTTTTCGCTTTTGTCTACCAGAGGTCCAGAGCCCCCTGCCCTGCCCCGCCTTCAGGGCGGAGGGGGCAGGCAGGCAGGGACCGGGACGCGTAGCAGCCGGTAGAACTGCTGCACCACCGAGCGGCCAAAGGGGCCCACCGGCAGGTAGATGTCTTCTTCCTCGCAAGGCAGACGAGCCTCCAGGAGGCCGTCCCGCTGGCCCAGGATGCGCTCCAGATCGGCCTGCATGGCCCGGATGGACTCGTAGCGGTGGGCCGGGTTCTTCCGGAGCGCCTTGCGCACCACCAGGCCCAGGCGAGCCCGGAGCACCAGCGCCGGGTCGGGCTGCTGTTCCGGATCGTCACAGAACTCGACGCGAGGGTCAGGGAACGGCATCACCGGGGGCAGGATCACCTGGCGAGCAAGGAGCTCGGTGGCGTCCGGGCCCTCGAAGGGGAGCCTGCCGGAGAGGGTGCGGTAGAGCACCACGCCAAGGGCGTAGACGTCGGTGCGGGCGTCGACGGGGTCAGTGAGGGCCTGCTCGGGGGCCATGTACTCGGCGGTGCCGACGGCGGTGCCCATGGCGGTGAGGCGCAGGGTGCTCTTGGCGAGGCCAAAATCGACGACCTTGATGGCGTAGCCCTCGCCCGGGGCGCCCAGCAGGAAGAGGTTATCGGGCTTGATGTCCCGGTGGATGATGCCCTTCTCGTGGGCCGCGTCGAGGGCCGAGGCGACCTGAAGAAAGAAGGGCAAGGCGACCTCCGGGCTCAGCTTGCCCTCGCGGCGGAGCCGGTCGCCCAGGGTCTCGCCCCGGAGAAATTCCATGACCAGGAAGGGGGTACGCTCCAGGGTCTCGCCGACGTCGTGCACCTGGATGATGTTCGGGTGCCCGATCCCCGCGGCGGCCAGCACCTCGTGGAAGAAGCGCTCGCGCAGGCGGCTCTGGTTGCCGGAGACCCGCAGCATCTTGACGGCCACGGGCTCGCCGGTGGTCAGATCCTCGGCGGCGAAGATCGAGGCCATGGCGCCCTCGCCCACGAGGCCCAGCACCAGGTAGCGTTCCTTGAGGATGTGGCCGGTGAGGGGGGTGTCCTTCCAGTCCAGCAGCGACAGCCGGGGCTGGGAGGAGAGCTTGCGCCCGTCGTGGGGGCAGAAATCTAGCCCCGAAAACGAGCGGTGACAGTGCGGGCAGAGCACCGGCGTATCTAACCAGGGGTTCCGGTCAAAAGGAACCAGGCTCCGGTCCGGCGGCGGGGGAGACGGAGAAATGCAGGGCCGACATGGTGGCGTAACCTGCTGGAAACATGGGAAGGGAGGGTCGTTCTGCGACGTGTCAAAAGATGTTTGCGCGTCGCGTTAGCTGTGCGTTTACTTGGTGGGTCGGTCCGGTGACCGGACCGTTTCGAGGTACCCAGAACCATGCCCTACCCTGCCCGCCAAGGACTCTACGATCCCGAGTTTGAGCACGACGCCTGCGGTCTTGGTTTCGTGGCGACGCTGAAGCGAGCCGGGAGCCACGAGGTGATCGAGCAAGGCCTGGAGATCCTGCAAAACCTCACGCACCGCGGGGCCGCGGGGTGCGACCCTTGCACGGGGGACGGGGCGGGGATCTTGATCCAGATCCCGCACGAGCTGTACGACGCGGAGCGGCGGCAGCAGGGGGAGGCGGGGCTGCCGGCGCGGGGGGAGTACGGGGTGGCGATGTGCTTCTTGCCGGCAGATCCGGCGAAGCGGAGGCGCTACGAGGCGGTGCTGGAGGCGAGCGTGACGCACCACGGGCAGCGGGTGCTGGGGTGGCGCGACGTGCCGATCGAGCCGGGGGCGCTGGGGCCGGTGGCGAGGGCGTCGATGCCGCGGATCCGGCAGCTTTTCATCGGCCGGAGCGGGGAGGCAGAGGCCTTCGAGCAGACGCTGTTCCTGATCCGCAAGCGCGCGGGGAGGACGGTGGACGCGGACGATTTCTACGTGTGCTCGTGCTCGTCGAGGACGGTGGTCTACAAGGGGCTGATGCTGGCGGAGCAGATCGGGCAATTTTTCCCTGATCTGCTCCATCCGCTGGCGCTGTCGAGGCTGGCGCTGGTGCACTCGAGGTTCAGCACCAACACGTTCCCGTCGTGGCAGCTGGCGCACCCGTTCCGGCTGCTGGCGCACAACGGGGAGATCAACACGCTCCGGGGCAACCGGACGTGGATGGAGGCGCGGGAGTGGCTGCTGTCGAGCGAGGTGTGGGGGGAGCACATCGACGACTTCCGGCCGATCATCCGGCGCGGCGGGAGCGACTCGGCGGCGCTGGACAACGTGGCCGATTTCCTGGTCGCGTCGGGGCGGAGCTTGCCCCACGTGATGATGATGCTGGTGCCGGAGGCGTGGGTGGAGGACCCCACGATGAGCGACACCAAGAAGGCTTTTTACGAGTACCACGGCTGCCTGGTGGAGCCCTGGGACGGGCCGGCGGCGCTGTGCTTCACGGACGGGCGGCAGATCGGGGCGACGCTGGATCGCAACGGGTTGAGGCCGGCGAAGTACGCGGTGACGAGCGACGGGCTGGTGGTGCTGGCGAGCGAGTTCGGGGTGCTGCCGCTGGACCCGGCGCGGGTGACGCAGAAGGGGCGGCTGCAGCCGGGGAAGATGTTCCTGGTGGACGTGGAGGAGGGTCGGATCGTCGAGGACGACGAGATCAAGCACCTGGTGGCGAGCCGGAAGCCGTACCGGCGCTGGCTGGACGCCAACAAGGTGGATCTGCGTGCGCTGCCGCCGCCGGAGGAGGTGCCGGAGATGAAGGGGGAGCAGGCGGCGCAGCTGCGGCGTGTCTTCGGCTACACCCAGGAGGAGGTGCGGATGCTGCTGGCGCCGATGGCGCAGTCGGGGGACGAGCCGGTGGGGTCGATGGGGATCGACATCCCGCTGGCGGTGCTGTCGCCGAAGCCGCAGCGGCTTTTCCGCTACTTCAAGCAGCACTTTGCCCAGGTGACGAACCCACCGATCGACCCGATCCGGGAGGAGATCGTGATGTCGCTGGTGAGCTGCGTGGGGGGCGAGGGCAACCTGCTGGTGGAGACGCCGCGCCAGTGCCGGATGCTGGAGCTGCCTCACCCGCT
>JALOQB010000391.1 GCA_025453595.1 Polyangiaceae bacterium | reverse complement strand
GATTCTTGGAGGGTTGGTGGGAGGAGACGGACTGGACGCCCCCAGCCCCCCGCGCCACACCCCCCCGCCATGGCCCCTCTCGACCTCGCTGGCTGGTGCTCCATCCGGAACTTCTCTACATCTCCCCGGATCGCCCTGGGCACGATGAACTTCGGGGGACGCACCCCGGAAGCGGAGGCCCTGCGCCTCCTGGATCTGGCCCTGGAGCGGGGGGTCACCCTGCTGGACACCGCGAACCTCTACACCGGCGGCGCATCCGAGCGGATCGTGGGCCAGGCGCTCCGCGGCAAGCGAGACCGGGCCCTGGTCGCCACCAAGGCGGGCCTGAACCGGGTCGGCGGGCGCCCGGAGGGGCTGGCCCCGGCGGCGCTCCGGGCCTCCCTGGAGGGGTCGCTGCGGCGCCTGCGCCTCGACCAGGTCGATCTGTTCTACCTCCACGCCCCGGACCACCAGACCCCACCCCAGGAGATCGCTGCTGCCCTCGGCGCCCTGCTCCAGGAGGGGAAGATCCGCGCCTGGGGCGTCTCCAATTTCGCTTCCTGGCAGACCCTGGAGCTGATCCACGCCTGCGAGCAGGTCGGCACCCCGCGCCCGCTCATCGCCCAGATGCTCTACAACCCCCTGCTGCGGCAGCTTGACCTGGAGTACGCCCGCTTCCGGGCCCGCTATCGCCTCCACACCACCGTCTACAACCCCCTCGCCGGCGGCCTCCTCTCGGGGCGCTACGGCCTCGACAGCGCTGTCCCCCCGGGCTCCCGCTTCGACAAAAATGCCCTCTACCAGCGCCGGTACTTCAGCCCCCGGATGCTGGCGCTTGTAGAAGAATTCCATACAATTGCGCGGGAGGCGGGGCTGTCGCTGGTGCAGCTGTCGTACCGGTGGCTGGTGGGGCGCGAGCTGGTGGATTCGGTGCTGGTGGGGCCGGCGACGGAGGGGCACCTGATCGACGCCCTGGAGGCGCTGCAAGGGGGGCTGGACGAGGGGGTCCAGGCGCGGGTGGACGAGGCGTACGCCCGGTGGAGCGGGACCGACGCGAGCTACGCGAGGTGAGCGCCCCGGCGACGGGGCTTGCGAGGCGAGGGGGGCTCGACTAGATGGCCTCCCCCTTCCGCGGCGTCCTGCGCCGCGCGCCGTGTACCTCCGCCACGGCGCCCAGACGGCTGCGTCGTTCCACCAGGAGGAGGATCCATGTCCATCGGTCTCGATTTTGGCACCACCAACAGCGCCATCGCCCGGGCCTGCGACGGCGAGGTGAAGCTGGCGCGCTTCGCGCTGAACGAGGCGCGCCTCGACACCTTCCGCTCGGTGCTTTATTTCCCCTCGCCCGAGGGCACGAGGGAGCTCCGCTCCATGGCAGGCCCGGGGGCCATCGAGGCGTACCTGGCCGCCAGCGGCGCGGGCAGGTTGCTCCAGTCGATGAAGTCGTACCTGGCAGACGCCGGGTTCCAGAGCACCAGCGTCCACGGGCGAGCGATGACGCTGCCGCAGCTGCTGGCGCGGCTGCTCGAGTCCCTGCGGGAGCAGGCCGAGCGGGACCTGGGCCCCCTGGGTCGCTCGCTGGTGGTGGGGCGCCCGGTGCACTTCGCCCACGCCCGGGGCGAGGGCGACGCGGCGCTGGCGCAGCAGCGGCTGGAGGGGGCGCTCGCCACCGCGGGCTTCGACCAGGTGACCTTCGTGCAGGAGCCGGTGGCTGCCGCGTACTACTACGAGCAGCGTCTGGACCACGACGAGCTGGTGCTGGTGGGCGACTTTGGCGGCGGCACCAGCGACTTCACCCTCACCCGCGTGGGCCCCTCCCGGCGCCGCGGCGGTCAGGAGGCGGTGATCGCCACCGAGGGCGTGGCTCTGGCCGGCGACGCCCTCGGCGGCCGCATCGTCGAGCAGGTCGTGGCCCCTGCCCTCGGGATGAACACCACCTACCGGCCTGCGCTCAGCGGGGCGACGGAGGTGCCGCGGTGGCCCTACGAGCGCCTGCGCCGCTGGCACCACCTGGCCCTGCTCAAGAGCCGCGAGGTCACCGAGATGCTCCGCTCGATCGAGCGTACGTCCAGCGATCCAGAGCGGATCGCCGCCTTCCGCGAGGTGATCGACGATGACCTGGGCTTCAGCCTCTACCAGGCGGTCGAGCGCGCCAAGATCGACCTCTCCATGGGTCCCTCGGCCCGGTTCCACTTCGAGTGCGCCAGCCTCACCGTCGAGCAGACCATCCTGCGCGAGGAGTTCGAGGCCTGGATCGCCCGGGAGCTGGCCGAGATCGAGGCCGCCATCGACCGGCTCCTCCAAACCTCAGGCGTGGCCCCTGGCGACGTGGATCGGGTGTTCTTGACCGGCGGCACCTCCCTCGTCCCCGCGGTCCGCCGGATCTTCGAGCGGCGCTTCGGCCCCGGCGCCATCGCTGCCGGCGGCGAGCTGGTCTCCGTCGCCTCGGGCCTGGCCATGATCGCCGCCGAGCGCGAGGCCTCCCCGATCACCTGACCGGCAGGGCAGCCGCGAACGTCGGCGTGGAATTCTTGCAAATCGACAGGATCCTTCCTTGCGTGATCATGGGGGAGCAGCTAGGTTGGCTTTCTCGCAACGCTTCCGGTGTGGCACTTTCTCGACTCCAAAAGATCGCGACGGTTCTCAGATCTGATGACGCCTTGTGAGGGGCACAACGCTTGCGCCCCTGCCGTCCAAGTTCGCGGTTCGTTTGGAATGGTTGATGAAAAACAAACAGGGAATACCTGTTGATACCGCACTCTCCAGGAAGTTTTCATGAGCACTCGCCTTTACGTTGGTAACCTCTCTTTCCACACCACCAACGACTCCATCCGCAATGCCTTCGAGCACTCCGGAAATGTGACCGACGTGCACCTCGTGTCTGACCGCGACAGCGGCCAGTCCCGCGGGTTTGCCTTCGTCACCATGGGCTCCCCCACCGAGGCCACCAACGCCATCTCCCAGATGAACGGTGCGCTGCTCGACGGCCGCCCCCTCCGCGTCAACGTTGCCGAGGAGCGTCAGGCTCGTGGCGGCGGCGGTGGCGGCGGAAACCGCGGCGGCCACCGCGGCTGGTTAAATTCAGACCAGCGTGCCTGGCACGCTGGAACATGAGGCAAGCGCAGGCACCCCCTGCGCTTTTCCTTTTTTGGCAAGACCGAGGCGCCGCGTCGTGTGCACCAGCCCCCGGGCGAAGGGCAGGACGATGCCCCTGGAGGGCGAGGGCTTCATGGCGGTGCGGAGCAGTCCGCGGCATGGGCCAGTTCCGCTGCCCTGACAGCGGTGGGCGCCGGGCTCGAAGGCGCCGCGGGCATTGCTCTCCGGCGGCCGCAGGTCCGCGAGAGGGTCACGAGGGCATGGAGTTCTGGCGAACCTGGGGTCAAAGTGACTCTTTCGGAGCGATTTTCTCCCCGCGTACCTTTGGGGGTCATGTTCCTCAACCGATTTCGCGAAGAACTGCTCTCGAAGCTCAAGCTCAACCCCGAGATCGTGAAGGCGAGAGGCAACCGGCTCACCCTGGCGGACGGCCGGGAGGTGCGGGATTTCCTGGCGCAGTACGGGGCGCTGCCCTTCGGGCACAACCCGCCGTTCGCGGTGGAAGCTGTGCAGCGGCACCTGGCCGAGAGCCAGCCGGTGTTCATCCAGCCGACCATCCACCGCAAGGCGCTGGCGCTGGCGCGGCGCCTGAACGAGGCGCTCGGCAATCACTTTCCCTACTGCACGCTCGCCAACAGCGGGGCGGAGGCCGTGGAGGCTGCGATCAAGCTCGCGCGCCTGCGCACCGATCGGGCCCACATCCTCGCGGCGCGCAAAGGCTACCACGGAAAGACCTTCGCGGCGCTGTCAGCAACCGGCTCCGAGCGCTACAAGTCAGCGCATATCCACGACGAGACGCGCTTCCAGCACGTGCCCTTCAACGACATGAACGCGCTCGAGGAGGCGCTCGCTACCGGAAAGTTCGCCGCCTTTCTCGTCGAGCCGGTGCAGGGCGAGGGGGGGATGAACGTGGCGACAACCGAGTACCTGCGCGCCGCCGAGGAGCTCTGCCGCAAGCACGGCACCTTGCTCGTGTTCGACGAGGTGCAGACGGGGCTGGGCCGCACCGGACACCTCACCGCGGCGCAGGCGCACCGCGTCGTGCCAGACATCCTGCTGCTCTCGAAGGCGCTCGGCGCGGGGCTCGTCCCCGTGGGCGCGGTGCTCTACCGCGAGCACGTTCACACCTTCGAGTTCGACCGGAAGCACAGCTCGACCTTCGCCAGCAACGGCCTCGCGGCGACGGCGGGCCTCGCGGTGCTCGATCGCCTTCTGGCGGACGACGGCGCGGCCCTCGCGCATGTCCGCGAGCTGTCGGCCCGCATCGACCAGCGCTGCGCCGCGCTGGCCGCGGAGCATCCCCAGCGTTTCGAGCACCGTGGAGCGGGCCTGATGCGAGCGCTGACCCTCCGGGACCCGAGCGCCCAGCAGAACGTCATCGCCGCCTTCGCCCTCAACAGCGGGGCGCTCGCGTACATTGTCTGCGGCTACCTGCTCGAGCGGTACGGGATCTTCACGATGCCGCTCCTCTCGGAGCCATGCGCCATCCGGTTCGAGCCGCCGCTCGACGTCGAGCCCCGTGATATCGACGACTTCTTCGACGCGCTGGGAGGCGTGCTTGCGCTGCTGGAGTCCGGCCGCTACGACCGGCTCATGGCCTTCCTCATCGGCAAAAACGAGGAGAGCATGAGCCCGCCGTCGCACCGGTACACGGTGTCCGGCGACGGCCCGGTGGCACCGGCGCGCCGCGACGATCAGGAGAGGGCACGCGGCAAGCGCTTCGCCTTCCTGATGCATGCGACCTCGATCAGCGACGTGATGCGGGCGCTACCCGAGGCCATCTTGCGAGAGTATTCGCACCTCGAACGCCAGGCCCTCGCCGGCTGGATCTGCGAGGTCGGCGCCATCGATCACGAGCCCGAGGTGGGGGGGGTATTCAGCGTGCGCAGCCGCGGCGCCGTCTCGGAGGGCATGCTCATCTTCAGCCCGCTGCTGCCCGGAGACATGATGGCGCTGTCGACGACCGAGAAGCGAAACCTGATGCGTGACTACCTCAAGGTCGCAAGGCGCGAGGGGATCGAGGTCGTGGGTCTGGGCGCCTATACCTCGGTCATCAGCGGCGGCGGAGACGCGATCGCGCGCGAGGCCAGCGACCTGACGCTCACCACGGGCAACAGCCTCACGGCGGTCTCGACGCTGCGCAGCGTCGAGAGCATCTTCGGCCCGCAAGCCAGCAAGCACACCGCGGCCGTGATCGGTGCGCGCGGCTCGGTGGGGCGCCTCGTCGCCGTGGGCCTCGCGCACAGCTTCGGGGGGCTGGTCTTGCTCGGGCGCCCGGGCACCGAGGACGCGCTGCTGCGCGACGTGCTCCCCGAACTGCTCAGGGTGGCCCTGACCACCGAGCAGCCTGTCGCACCAGGCTCGGTGCTGGCTCGCCTCGCGTCCTGGCTCGGGCCCGAGGCCCGGGGCTTTGCCTCTGATCCACGCTGGCTCAGCGAGGCGGCGGCGCGCCTGTCGCCTGCCGAGCGCGCCTCGCTCGGTCTTCGAATCGAGCATGACCCCACAGAGGTGCTCCCCGCGGTCGACTGCGTGGTGTCGGTCACCAGCGAGGGCAAACCCTTCCTGCAGTCGTCGCTGCTTCGACCGGGCGCGGTGGCGTTCGATACCGCACGTCCCTTTGACTTCATCCGCAACGAGCGCTGCGCTGCACGGATCCACGAGGGCGGCCTCGTCCAGCAGCCGGAGCCCTTGCTCTACACCGATCGGAACATGATCGAGGCCCCTGCGGGGGTGAACCTGGCCTGCCTCACCGAGACCATCGTCCTCGCGCTAGACCGGGCCGAGGGCCACCACAGCATGGGCAAGCACATCCCTTTCGAGGCGGCCGTCGGCATCGCAGAGACCGCGCGCCGTCACGGGTTCACTCCGGTCACCTACCCCCCGCTCCACGAGGCGGCCGCAGAGCCAGAGACCGCCCTTCCCCCTCGCCTCGCCTCGAGCAACCCGCTAGCTGCATCCCCCTGATCCCTCGCGGCGCAGGCACCGAACACCTACGTATCGTGAACCTCCCCTCCGAGAACGGAGGGGCTTCTCAGAAGCCTCACGGCTGCTGAGCTACTTGCCGGGGTTCCGCCGGAACTACCTGGCTTCGGCCAGGA
>JALOQB010000390.1 GCA_025453595.1 Polyangiaceae bacterium | reverse complement strand
CGCGCCCTTCGCGGACGGCACGCAGCTGGTGTGGGTGCAGGATGAGCCTGAAAACATGGGCGGCTGGCGCTACATCCTCGACACCCTGCCCCGCCACGTGGGCAACCGGCTGCCGCTGTCCTGCGTCGCTCGCCCCGAGAGCGCCAGCCCGGCGACCGGCTCCCAGGCGGCTCACAAGATCGAACAGTCTCTCCTCATCGACGCCGCCTTCAAGCGCTGACCCCATGCCAGGCTCCTCTTCCACCGCATCCACCCAGGGGATCCAGGTCTCGGTTCAGAGCCGTTACCTCCCCGAGCAGTCCTCCCCCGCCGAGCGTCGCTACGTCTTCGCTTACACCGTGCGCGTCGAGAACCGAGGGATGACCCCCGCGCAGCTCCGGAGCCGCCACTGGGTCATCACCGATGGCAACGGTGAGGTGGAAGAGGTGCGCGGGCCCGGCGTGGTGGGCAAGCAACCCCGGCTCAACCCGGGCGAATCCTTCGAGTACACCAGCGGCTGCGTCCTCAAGACCGCCCACGGCACCATGCGGGGCTCCTACCAGATGCACCGCGACGACGGGGGCAGCTTCGACGCCGAGATCGCGGCCTTCGGCCTGTCGCTCCCCGCGACGCTCAACTGAACCGCCGCGAGGCCAGCCCGCCGGGGCGTGGACGGCGGCGTGGACCCTGGTAACGTCCCAGTCCCGGTGAAGTTTCCCCTCGAACTCCAGGATCCTCGTGGCCTCTGGCTCCTCGCCGCCCTGGCCCCGCTGATCGCGCTCTACGTGCTCAAGATCCAGCGCAAGCGGGTGCCGGTGGCCTCCACCTGGCTCTGGTCCGCCGCGCGGCGCGATCTGCTGGCGCGCTCTCCCTGGAAACGCCTCGTGCCCCAGGTCCCCCTGCTGCTCCAGCTGCTGGCCCTCGCGCTGCTGGCCCTCGCGCTGGCGCGGCCTGCCACGCGCCACAAGGCCATCCTCGGGGACCACGTCGCCATCGTGCTCGACACCAGCGCCTCCATGAGCGCCCTCGATCCGACGACACGCCAGCGCCGCATCGAGCTCGCCAAGACCGCCGCCTGGGAGGCCCTCTCAGCCCTGACCCCCGGCGCCGACGCCATGCTCCTCGAAGCCGCCCGGAGCCCCCGCGTCGTCGTACCCCTCGACCGCGATATCAAGCGCATCCAGGCCGCCCTCGACCCCCTCCCCGCCCGGGATGTCGAGGGCGACCTCGGCGCCGCCGTCGCCCTCGCCGCCGACCGCCTCCGCCAGCTCGGCGGAGAGAGCCGCATCCTGGTCTTCACCGACGGCAACCTCGCCCAGCCCGACGCCTTCGTCGCCCCGGGCGTCCCCACCGAGCTCTTCACCGTCGGTTCCCCCGTCGACAACGCGGCCATCGTCCGTGTCGATGTTCGCTCTGGCCTCGACCCGACCTCCCAGCAAGAAGAGGTGCAAGCCTTCGCTCTCGTCGTCAACCACGGCGCTCGCCCCCGCGACCTCTTCGTCACCCTCCGCCTCGCTGGCGCCACCGACCCCCTCGCCTCCCGCCGGGTCCTGGTGCAAGCCGGCGAGCGTCAGCCTGTCCTCCTCGCCTTCCGCCCCGCCCCGGGCGACCGCCTCAAGGGCCTCCTCGTCGAGCTCTCCCCGCTGGATGCCATGCCCGTCGATGACGTGGCCTACGCGCGGGTCCCTCCGGGTCAAAAACAACCCGTCCTCCTTGCCTCGGAGCAAGGGGCTCCCTGGCTGGAGCGGGCGCTGCTGAGCGACCCGCAGGTGGATCTATGGAAAGGCAAACCCTCCGAGGTGACGAGCGCGAGCAAGGAGGGGGCGCTGTACGTGCTGGACGGGTTCTGTCCAGCCGCGATGCCGCCGGGAGATTTCTTGATCGTGAACCCTCCCCCGGGGGAGTGCCTCGGGGTGACGGTGGGGGCGGCGCTGAAGGCGCCGGCGATCACGTCCTGGTCCCACGGGGACGCGCGTCTACGCTTTCTGACGCTGGATGGAGTGCACGTGGCGTCGGGGCGGGCGCTGACCGTGGCGGGGCCATCGCAGGCGCTGATCCGCTCGCAGGAAGAGGTGCTGGCAGCGGACGCCTCGGGGCCCGGACGCAGCGGGACGATCCTGGGGTTTGACGTGGGGGAGAGCGACTGGCCGCTGAAGGCGTCCTTCGTGCTGTTCATCCGGAACACGCTGGAGCAGGCGCGGACGCACCGGGCGCAAGGGGTGGTGGCGGCGCTGGCAGGGGAGCCAGTGCGGGTACCGGTGCCCGCGGAGGTGACGCAGGTCGAGGTGCTGGCGCCCGGGGCGAAGGCCCCGGAGCGGGTCGCCGCGCGGGGTGGGCTGGCGGTGCTCTCGGAGACCCAGCGAGCAGGGCATTACCTGGTGAGCTGGCAGGGGGCGCAGGCGGGTCAGCTGCTGGTGCCGGTGAACCTGACCTCGGAGCGGGAGAGCGACCTGAAGCCTCGCCCCCTGGAGCTGGCGAGGCAGGGGGCGAGCGTGGCAAGCGCCGCGCAGCTGGCCGACGCGCACACCGACTGGTCCTACCTGGTCGCGGCGGTGGCCCTGATCTTCCTGCTGCTCGATGTCCACTGGTTGACCCGGCAGCCGACCCGCAAGGCGCCGGCGCCGCTCCGCCCGGGGCACCAGCCATGAGGCCGCTCCCGATCGCGCTCGCGTTGCCTTACCTGGCCCTCGCGGCGACCGTGGCGGCCCTGGTGGGGTTGCTCCTCTGGGCGTGGCGCCGGGGGGGGCTCCGGGGGCGCTGGGCGCTGCTGGTGGGGCTCGTGCTGGGCTGGACGCCCTTGCTCTACGTCGAGCTGGTCTGGGTGCGCGCCTTCTCCGAGCGTTACCTCCGGGTCGAGCGGCCCGCCTTCGCGGCGCTCTGCGCCGGCGCGTTGACCTTCGTCGCGCTGCGCCTGGCGCGGCTCTCGCCCCGGCAAGCACCGGCGCGGCGGCTGGGCACCGAGGCGCTGCTGGCGGGGGCGACGCTGCTGGCTTCCCTGGCGACGATGGGGCTCGAGCTGGGGCGCCCGCTGGACCGCCTCACGGTGCTGCTGGCCGTCGACCGGAGTCGCTCGATGGACCTGGTGGCGGGGCACGAGAGCCGGATGAAGGCCGAGCTGGCGGTGGTCGAGCGAGGCATGCGAGAGCACGACCGGCTCGGCATCGTCGCCTTCGCGGCCGAGGCTCGCACCGAGGATCCGCCGCGCCCTCGCTCCCAGGCCCCCAGCCCTCAGCGCGTCGAGCTGGGCCGGGACGCCACCGATCTCGGCGGCGCCCTGCGCCGCGCCCTCGCCGAGCTGCCGTCGGACACCGCCGCGCGCATCGTGCTGCTCTCCGATGGTGTCGCGACCCGGGGCGACGCGCTGCAGGCGGCGGCCGCCGCGGTGGCCGCCGGGGTGCCGGTGGATGTGGTCCCCCTCGATCAGCGCAAGATCCCGGACGTGCGCGTGGTGTCCCTGCGCATGCCGACCCGCGCCAGCGAAAAAGAGCCGATCGAGCTGCGCCTGGTCACCGCCTCCGAGCAGGAGGCCGAGATCGAGGTGCGCCTGAAGCGGGACGGCGTCCTCTACAAGAAGGCCACGGCTCGCGTCGCGAAGGGCGAGGACGTGCTCCGCATCAAGGAGATCACCCCGGGGCCCGGTCTCCACCGCTACGACGTCGAGATCACCGCCCTCGACCCCGGCGCCGATCAGGCCCCGGAGGACAACAGCGGCTCGGCCTTCCTGCGGGTGCGGGGTACCTCCGCGGCCCTCGTGCTCGAAGGTGACGCGGGCAAGGGCCCCTTCGTCGCCCGCGCCCTGGAGGACGCCGGCTTCCGCGTCGACACCGGCTCGACCAGCGCCGTCCCCGCGGATCTGGCGGGCCTCGCGGCCTACGACCTCGTCGTCTTCTCGGACGTCCGCGCCTCCGACATCAGCCCGGGCCAGATCGAGGCCATCGCCAGCTACACCCGGGACCTGGGCGGCGGCCTCCTGCTGCTCGGCGGCGAGCGCTCGTTCGGCCCCGGCGGCTACGCTCGCACCCCGCTCGAAGAGGTCTCGCCGGTGAGCTTTGACCTCAAGCAAGAGCGCCGCAGGGCCAGCCTGGCGGAGGTGATCTCCATCGATTACTCGGGCTCGATGAGCGCATCCGTCGGGTCTTACACGAAGCTCGACCTGGCCAACGAGGCCGCGGCTCGCTCGGCGCTCCTGCTGGGCGGCACGGATCGGCTGGGCGTGGCCCACGTCGACACCACCAACGCCTGGACCATCCCCCTCAGCCCCGTCGTGGATCACGCGGAGATCACCAGGAAGATCAAGGCGGTCAAGGTGGGCGGCGGCGGCATCCTGGTCGATATCGCCATGGACGAGGGCTACAAGGCGCTCGACCGCGAGAAGTCGAACCTCAAGCACTTCCTCCTCTTCGCTGACGGCGGCGACGCCGAGCAGATGGGCGGGTGCCGGGCCCGCGTCACCAGCGCCCTCGCCCGGGGCATCACCACCAGCGTGGTCTCCCTCGGGCGTGGCAGCGATACCCCCGAGCTGGAGGTCCTCGCCAAGCTGGGCAAGGGCCGTTTTTACCTCGTGGAAGACGCCTCCAGGCTGCCCTCGATCTTCACCCAGGAGACCATCCTGGCCTCCCGCTCCGCGATCCATGAGACCGACTTCCGGCCCTCCATCGGTGCGCCCGGGGTGGCCCTCCGCGGCGTCGATCTCGCGAGCATGCCCATCCTCCACGGCTACGTGGTCACCATCGCCAAGGCTCGCTCCAGCGTCCACCTGCTGGGCCCCGAGGGCGACCCGGTGCTGGCCTCCTGGAGCGTCGGCGTCGGGCGAAGCGCCGCCTTCACCAGCGACCTCAAGGATCGCTGGGGCGTCGCCTGGACGTCCTGGCCTGGCGCCAGCCGCCTCGTCGGTCAGCTCGGGCGTGACCTCGCCCGGAAGGCCGATGACCCGCGGGTCCGGCTCGAAGCGGATACCGCCGGCGGCGAGCTCCACATCCGGGCCACCGTGGTCGGCGACGACGGCCGCGCCCAGAGCTTCCGCAGGCTCGCCGCCCGCGTCGGAGGCCCCGACGGATTCCAGCGCTCCATCCCCCTCGAACCGGTCGGCGCTGGCGCCTACGCCGCCACCGTCCCGCTCTCTCGCCCCGGAACCTACGTCACCTCCGCCATCGACGAGGTCAACAGCGAGGTCGTCGGCACCACCGGCGCCGTCCTCAGCGCTGGCGAGGAGCTCCGCCCCACCGGCACCGATCGCCTCCTCCTTGGCCGCATCGCCACCATGACCGGAGGCAAGGTCCGCGATACCCTCGCCGGCGTCTTCCTCGACCGCTCTTCCCTCCGCTTCTCTTACACCCCGCTCACCGCGCACCTCGTCCTGCTCGCCGCCCTCGCCGCCCTGCTCAGCGTCGCGGCTCGCAAGCTCTCCTTGCCCTCCTTCGCCGCCCGACCCAGGCCCCGGCCCCAGCCTTCACCGCAGCCCGAGCCCCAGGTCCCCTCCCCCCCCACCACCGCCGCGCTCCTCCAGGCCAGAAACCGCGCGGCCACCCCTCGCGCCCCCGAGCCCCTCTCGATCCCGCGACGCGAGGCGCCGGTCGCTCCCCCGCCCCCCGCCTCCCCGGGGCCTGCCCCCCCGAGCCCCACCCCTCCGGACACCCCCGCACCTCGCAAACCCACCGCCGCCGAACTCCTCCTCGCCAAGCGAAAGAACAAGCAAGGGTGACCTCGCAACATCTCGTATTTCTTGCACTTTTTGCAGGAGGGTGCGCTTCTACCCATGCGCCCTGCGACCGCCTGGAGGCTTGCCCAGGGGCGCTGGTCTGCCAGGTCGGGCGGTGCGCCCCTGTGACCGAGACACCGGTGGCTCCCGGCAGCTTGCGGCGCGTGATCGAGGCGAGCGAGCTGCTGGCCCTCGACGGGGCCTCGACGGAGGCTCCCGAGGCCGAGCTCCGGGCGGCGAGCGCCGCGGGAGGCGGCAGCCTGCTGTTGCTGCGCTTCGAGGCGAGCTGGAAGCCCGAGGAGCTGGAGCGGGCGTTCCTGCTGCTGGACCCGACCGAGGGTGCATCGAGCACCGCGGGGACGCTGGAGGCGCAGGTCTCGCTGGTGCTGGAGGAGTGGTCGAGCCAGCGCCCCTCGCAGCTGCCGACGCTGGGGCGCCCCGGGGCCCAGGCGCGCTTCTCGTTCGCACCACCCCGGACGCTGCGCATCGACGTGACCGAGCTGCTGCGG
>JALOQB010000389.1 GCA_025453595.1 Polyangiaceae bacterium | reverse complement strand
GCTGCGGCTGCGGCTGCGGCTGCGGCTGCGGCTGCGGCTGCGGCTGCGGCTGCCGGAGAGGGTCGGCTGCGGCTGCCGGAGAGGGTCGGCTGCGGCTGCAGGGGAGGGACGGCTGCGGCTGCAGGGGAGGGTCGGCTGCGGCTGCAGGGGAGGGTCGGCTGCGGCTGCAGGGGAGGGTCGGCTGCGGGTCAGTTTTCGGCGATTTCGCGTCGTGGGGTGAGGCGAGCGAGGGATTGCAGGCTCTCCTCCTCGACCAGGAGGTTCTGCGCCTCCCGCGAGAGGGCCAGGCTGCGCTCGTACTCCTGGGCAGCGGCCCTCGGCAGCCCGAGTTCTTCGAGGAGGCGGCCGAGCAGGTAGCGGCCTCCGAGCAGATCCCAGAGGTACCCCTGTTCCTCGGCGCGCTGGATGGCTTCTCGTAGCAGGGCCTCGCCCCCGGGGAGCCCCTGGCGAGCGTCCAGATAACCGAGGTACATGCGGTTCTGCTGGGCCAGGCGGTCGGCGTGGTGCTGCTCGCAGAGCGAGAGGGACTGCTGGAGAGCGGCGTAAGCCCGGGCATGCTCGTCGAGGTGCAGGAGCACATCGCCCAGGTTGTGCAGGTGGAGCGCGGTCTCGAAGGTCAGGCCGCAGGCGCGGGTGAGCTCGGAGCCCCGGGTGGAGGAGGCGGCCGCGGCGACGAAGTCTCCGGCGAAGAAGTGGGCCAGGCCCCGGAGTTTTTCGAGCTGGGCCTCGTGGGCCGGGCCTCCTCCTCCGGGGAGCCGGGTGAGGCAGGCGAGGGCGTCGTCGCGCCGGGCGGCGACGGCGTGGGCCTGGGCCCGGAGCAGGGAGGAGCGGACGGCGGCGTCCTCCGGGATCAGGGCGTCGTCGAGCTGCTCGACCTCCTCGCGAAAGCGGCGAAAGTCCCCGCGGCGAAAATGGATCTCGGCGCGGGCCATGCGGAGCCGCTGGAGCAGCCCCCCGGGGAGCTGCTCCACGGCGATCTCGGCGAGGACCTGCTGGGCCTCCTGGAAGCGGGAGAGGGCGCCGAGGGCGCGGCAGACCTCGATGCGGGCTTCCAGCTCCTGGGTCGGGGTGGCGCGGGGCAGCAGGCGCTCCAGCGTGGACCGGAGCAACCGGGGAGCCTCGGGCGCGAGGCGGACCCGGTCCAGCGCCGCGGCGATGGTCTTCAGCAGGTCGAGGAGCTCGAGAAGCTCGCAGCGCTCGACGTCGAGGAGCTCGAGGGCCTGCAACCCGTCGTGGGTCGCCTGCGCATGGCGTCGTTGCCCCTCGCGGAGCTTGCAGGAGCGGGCCCACCGCAGGCCCGCCTCGTGGTGCAGCCCTGCCTCCTGGAGCTGACCGGCGACCTGTTCCAGCGGCGCTTCTCGCTGCTCCAGCGCCAGGGCGGCGCGGCCATGGAGCAGGCGGCGATGCTCGGCAGGGATCGCGTCGAGGACCACGTCCCGCAGCAAGGGCGAGGCGAAGGCGAGGTGACCCGCGCTGGCCCCCCGGAGCAGCCCGCGTTGCTCCAGCGACCGGAGCCCGTCGGCGACCTCCGGTAGCCCTACCATGCCGCCCAGGACGCCCTCGTCAAAGACCTCCCCCAGCACCGCCGCCGCCTGCAGGAGCTGTTGCTCGTGCCCCGGCAGCCGCCCGACACGGCCCCCCATCGTGGCCCGCAGAGGCCGCGGCACCGAGGGGGCTCGCCCCAGGTCCAGGCGCGTCACCGCCCCGCCTTCCACCTCGATGGCCCCCGCATCCAGCAGGTCCTTGAGGATCTCTTCCAGGAACAGCGGGTGACCCCCGGCCCGCTGCACGCAGACCTCGGCCAGCGCCGCCGGGACCTCGCGCAGGCCGAGCTGCGCTCCCACCAGCTGCAGCGCCTCCTCCTCGCTCAGCTCGTCCAGCTGGAGCGGCTCGTGCTGCGGGGCTGACGTCAGCGCCTCCAGGGCGCTTCGCCCCGAAAAAACCAGCGCGATCCGCGCCGTCGCCAGCCGCCTCAGGGAGCGCACCAGCATCGCCACCGAGTCCTCGTCCAGCCACTGGACGTTGTCCCACGCAAACAGGTGCACCCGGTCCTCGGACAGCCGCAGCAACGTCTTCAAGAACGCGCTCTGCAGCGTCGCTGCCCCCTCCGGCGGCACCCCCGGGAGCCCCAGCTGCCCCAGCACCGCGTCCACCTCGTCGTCTTGCAGCCCCAGCGCCCGCAGGCTCGGCTCCACGCTCCGGATCCGCTCGGCGCTGTCCCCTTCCTGAACCCCGCACAGTACCTGGAGCATGCTCGTCACCCCGCTCATGGGTGTATTTTTACCCCTGGGGGAACAGGGAGCGACGTAGACGCCGACGTTGAAGTTGCCGCGCTGGAGGCGGCGGTCGATCTCGTGGAGCATGCGGGTCTTGCCGATGCCGGCGGGGCCCGAGAGGGAGACGAGGCGGAGCTGGTGCTTGGAGGCGGCGCCGAGGAGGGTGCCGAGGCGGGCGAGTTCGGCCTTCCGGCCGAAGAATTTGCCGTACCCTTCGTGCTCGGGGCGAGCGGCCTCGACGCGGAGGGCGTCGTGCTGTTCGTGGAGGACAAAGAGGCCACGGACCTGGCGAGCGGCCTCGCGGGAGAGGAGAGGGAACCCGCGGGAGGCGGCGGCGAGCCTGCGGGCTTCGAGGAGGAGTGGGTCGGGGCCCTGGAGGAGAGGAGCCCCGGCGTCGCCGACGCGGACGCGACCGAGCTGGATGCCGAGGCCGAGGAGCAGGGGGAATTCGGCGCAGGCGCGGCGGACAGCGAGGGCGGCGCGGACGCTCTGCTCGGCGTCGCGAGGGTCGGCCTCGGTGAGTCCGAAGAGGAAGAGGAGCTCGGCAGGGTCGGAAGGGGGGAGCGGCACGGCGCCGGCGCGCTCGCAGGCGGCGGTGGCGCGCTCGACGAGGCCCGGGGGCAGGGGGTCGAAGGGCTCGCCGGAGGTGCGCCGCGCGGTGATGCAGAGCAGGGTGACCTCGCGGAGCTGGATCACCGCGCTGTCGTTCTCGGCGCGAGGGACGGCGAGGCCGCGGGGCGGGGTGGGGGCGTCGCGGTCCTGCTCGCGGGGAGGGGCGACGTCGCGGAGCTGCTGGAGGAAGGCGGCGAGGTCGGTGGCGCCGAAGCGGGTGCCGGTGCGGTAGGAGAAGGAGAGCAGGGCCTCGTGGAGGCGGGCCGCGTCCTCGAAGCGCCCCTGGGCGGTCGGGTGCATGACGCGGGCGACCAGCTCGGTCAGCGAGGCCGGGAGCTCCGGGGCGACCAGCGCGAGGGGAGGGAACTCGGCCTCCCGGACCCGGCGCAAGGTCTCGGTGGGGGCCACTGCCCGGAAGGGGTTGGCTCCGGTGAGGATCTCGTACATCACGGTGCCGAGAGAGAACAGGTCGCTGCGATGATCGAGCGCATCGCCGCGGGCCTGCTCCGGGCTCATGTACGAGTACTTGCCCTTGATGAGCCGCACCCGGGAGTCTTCCGTGGCGCCCTCCAGAGAGTCGCGGGCCTTGGCGATGCCGAAGTCGGCGACCTTGACCTCCCCCTCCCAGGAAAGAAGGATGTTCTGCGGGCTCACGTCCCGGTGCACGATCCCCAGCGGTTGATCCCGCTCGTCGCGCCGGCGGTGGGCATGATCGAGGCCCTTGGCCACCTCGGCGGCGACGTGGACGGCCAGCCCCGGCGGAGGCTTCTGGCCCGAGGCCCGGCTGCGCTCCAGGAGGGTCGCCAGGTCCATGCCGGCGACGTACTCCATGGCCATGTAATACATGGGGGCCTCCGGCGGGCTGTCGATGCGCCCGAGGTCGAAGACCTGCACCACGTTGGCGTGGGAGAGCCGCACCACGACCTTGGCCTCCCGCACGAACATGTCCACGAAGTCCTGGTGGCGGGCCAGCCGGGGGAGGATGCGCTTGATGACAACGATCTTCTCGAAGCCCTCCACGCCAAAGCTCTTGGCCTGGAACACCTCGGCCATGCCCCCCTCGCCCAGCTTCCGCAGGAGCCGGTAGCGGCCAAAGCTATGCTCCTCGAAGTCTCCCATCGCTTGCCATCCCTCTCCCCCACGTTACCGCGCTTCGATGAGCATCGGGTTGACGATCGCCATCGGCGCCCACTCCAGGAAGGGCAGCACCTCGCTGACCTTGCGCCGCCCTCGCGCCACCACCACCAGCGCCCTGGCCCCGGGCTCCACCGGTACGTCCAGCGTCTGCTCGAAGCGCACCGCTTGCGCCCGCGCCTCGCCCAGGGGACCCACCGGCTTCCCGGTCCGGGGGCCGGGGGCCTCCGCGATGGCCCAGCGCCCCGCGCTCTTGCCTCCCACGTAGGCCTCGACCTCCCGCACATCGAGCCAGGGCGCCGAGCGCACCCGCACCCGGACCCGCGCCACCCCGCCGGCGACCCGCAGCGCCTCCCCTGGCCCCCGCTCTTCCTGCGAGACGTCCACGAAGGGACCGCTGGTGGCCACGATCTTCCCGGCCTTGAGCCCCGCCAGCACCCCCGGCACGTCCAGCGGAGCCCCGGCCCCCCCCTCGTGATCCTCGCGTACCTTCACGTAGGTCCGTGGGTACCCCACCCCGACGTACTGCACCGAGTGGCTGTCCGAGTTCCCGGTGGCCCAGTGGGTGCGACCCCGCTCCAGCAGCCGGAGCCACTCGCCCAGCAGCCCCTCGACCTTGGCCGGCTCGCCCAGGTCGAAGCCGTTGTAGATCTCGAGCAGCTCGAAGCTGCGGGCGAGCTGGTTCAACCCCCGCTGCGTCCCCGGATCGAGGTGCAGCGCGTTGAAGTGCCCGATGATCCCCATGCGCGGGTGGTTCACCTGGACCAGCGAGCCCGGGCTCTTGCGGGCCACCAGCGCCAGCAGCTCCCCCAGCGAGGTCCGACGGTGGCGGGGGGCCTCCGGATCGCTGTAGGGCAGCACGTTGAAGTGCCCTTGCGGCGGGTCCACCGTGGTCACCTCGATCGCCGGGATCCACGTCAACCAGTCGCCCTGCCGGGCCAGCGTGGCCAGGTCGTAGGAGCCGGTCCTGTTGTGCTCACTCGCCGCCGCCAGGTCGACCCCCGCGGCCAGCAGCGAGCGCACCCGGTCGTCGATGGAGACCAGCGAGTCGAAGCTCCCCCGGGCATGGACATGGAGGTCGCAGCCCGCCCAGCCAGGCGTGTCCACCACCCGCCGCAGCCGCAGCTCCACCGCCCGCTCTTCCCCCGCCGTCACCTCCACGACCTCCTCGTCCACCGTGTACTCCAGGCCCCGCGTCGCCAGCGCCCGGTAGCGCCCCGCCGGCAGCACCAGCCGCGCCCTCCCTTCCTCCAGATCCAGCAGCGGACCCGCCCCGCTCGCCCGGTGCGGCGCCCCCAGGTTGGGCTCCCTCGTCCCCTCGTGCCCGTGCCGCACCACCCGCGCCGGCAGCGCTCGCCCCTCGTCGTGCTCCAGCACCTGCACCCGCAGCACCCCCGTCCGCGGCGCCGACAGCCTCATCCCGTCCACGACCCGCGCCCCGGCCCCCAGCGCCGTGCCCCCCGCTCGCGCCTGCGCCGTCGCCATCCCGACCCCCACCAGCGTGAATTTGCCCCCCTCCTCCACCAGCGCCGCCCCCGCCATCCTCCCCCGCTCGTCCAGCGCCATCACCACCGCCGACCCCTTCTCCCATCCCTCCATCTGTCCGGATGTTCTGTGTAGAGAAGTTCCATTGTTCCAGGACCCGAGCAGCGCCGCCGTCTTCCCCGGCCTCACCGCCAGCTCGGCCCCTGCCGCCTCCATCCGCGCAGGCTCGTCCTGCCACAGGAAGCGCGCCGCCCCGAAGGCCATCCCTTCCTCGCCCCAGGACGCCAGCGCCCAGTCCCCCGCCAGCTCGCCCCCCTGCGGCGCCCCGCCGGGCACCAGCCGCAGCGTCGTGGGCTCTGGCACCCGCGCCGTCAGCTCCCCCCCTTCTCGCTTCAGCTTCAGCGTGTCCCCCTCGCACCGCAGCCGGATCGTTCCGGTGTCCGTCACCAGCTCCCCCGGGCCCGACCCGCGGCGCGCCGCCAGCGGGCCTCCGACCTGACCCAGCCACAGCTTCACCGCACCCCCTTCCTCTCGAAGCGCGGGCTCCTGTCCGGGGGATGAGGTCAGCTCGGGAAGAGGAGCAACCGGCAAGGAGCGGCACCAGCAGCGAGGCGAGGGGCCTCCAGCAGGGCCGGAGAAGGGCAGGGGGTTGCACGGGGAGCGGTGTCCTAGCAAGGCGTGACCCGGGCCACCAGGCGCCCTCGCTCGGGGGATGCGGACCGGGCCTGGAGCGCCCAACCCAGACCACGGGCGCTCCCCGAAGACGGCTGAAAAGAGGCCCGGGCCAGGTGGGGTTCTGGATGGAGGGATGAGCGGACCCTTCCTCGTCCTTGTGGCGAGCGCCGAGGTGAAGCGCCATCCACGTGGCGCCTCGGTCAATTGCTGGCTCAAAGAGGGAGGAGGGCAGCCAGGCGAGCTGTCCTCGCCCCCCTCCCCTGACGGCCTCCCTGACCTCACCCGACCGCCTGGCCCGCCGCCCTGCACCGTGTCCGTCGCGTTGCCTCCATCTGACGAGAGGCCAAGGCCTTGAGCTACGCGCGCAACCCCGCCCCCGACTCCTGCCCCGACCTCGGCTCCCTCACTCGGGCGGCGGCACCTTCAGCGCCCCCACCGGGCACCGCAACTCCTTGCTGTAGGGAGCTTCCGGCCCCACCTCACGTCGGCCAGGAGCGGTGCTGCTTGAGGTGCTGCCGCAGCGCCTCCAGACCCGCCACATCCAGCCCCGCTAGCTCCGCCTTCCGCGCTTCCGTCAGCTCAAGGCCCAGCACCTCGCACAGGTCCAACACCGCCGCGCGTAGCCCCGCTGCCTTCCCTTCCCGCTCTCCGGCTTCCCTTCCTTCTCGCAGCCCGACCGCCTTGGCTTCGGTCGCGGCTTCTCGCTTCGCCTGCTCCCACGTCGCCTCTTCCTTCACCGTCGCGTTCTCTTCCGCCGTCAGCTTGCTCTTCTCGATCTTCCTCAAGATCCGCTGCGACAGTTC
>JALOQB010000388.1 GCA_025453595.1 Polyangiaceae bacterium | reverse complement strand
GGCGCCCTCGCCTGGGCCGCCGCCTCGCTGCTGGCCGCCCTCGCCTCGGGCAAGGCCACCGATCCTGTTCCTCTGGCGGGGGTGGGGGCGGTCGCGGCGCTGGTCAAGGTGGCCCTCAGCGGTTGGGTCGTTCAAACCGAGGTCTCCCTCTCACGTCGCCTCGGCGACGAACTTCGTGACCAGGCCCTCGGTGGTCTCCTGGCAGGACATCCGCGTCAGGGGGGGGATGACGTCTTTCGCCTCCTCACCTCCACCCGCGAGATCGAGCAGGCCGCCCTCGTCGGTGGCCTCGGGGGGGCCCGCGCCCTCGCCTCCCTCCTCCCCCTCCTCGCCCTCCTCTCCTCCCAGACCCCTCCCCTCCTCCTCGCCTCCCTCGCCCTCTGGCTCCCCCTCGCCTTCCTCCTCGCACGGGTCCGCCGCGCCCTCCTCCGGGACGAACGCTCCGCCCTTGACCTCGCTTCCTCCCTCGAACACCAGACCGACCTGCTCTTCCGCCACGTCGACCTCTGGCGCGTCGCTGGCTCCGGTCAGCGCGCTCGCGCCTGGGTCCGCCACCTCGGCCGCCTCGCCCGGCGCTCCCTCGCCTCCGTCCGCGCCCGGCGCGCCCTCCTCTCCGCCTCCAACGAGGCCTTCGCCGCCCTCGCCCTCCTCCTCGCGGTCCTCGCCTCCTCCCGCAGCTGGATCTCCCTCCCGACCCCCCAGCTCGCTTCCCTCGCCGGGGTGGTCCTCCTCGCCTACCGCCCCCTCCGCGACTGGGGTGACGCTCGCAATGCCTGGCGATCAGGTCAGATTGCACTGGTTCAAATAGAACCCTGGCTTGCCCCGATCTCGCCTCCGGACCTGGCCCGCCCTTGCTGGTCGCTGGAGCCCCTGGAGGCCCGCGATTTTGGCGCCCCGTGGCATGCAATTCGATGGAATTTTCGCCTGGCTCCGGGCTCGCTGGTGCTGGTGGTGGGCCCCAACGGCAGCGGCAAATCGACCTTGCTGCGGGCCCTGCTGGGCCTGGAGCCAGCGGAAGGCTCGCTGCGCTGGGGTGAGGTCGAGCTCGGGGAGCGAGGGGTCGGCCCGGAGCAGCGCCCTGCGGCCTGGGCTCCGCAGCAGGCGGCGCTGCTGAGCGGGTCGCTGGAGGAGAACCTGGCGCTGGGGGGGGCCAGCGTGCCAGAAGCCCGGGCCTGGCTGGGGGAGCTGGGGGAGCAGCTGGGAGATGAGGCGCTGGGGGAAGGAGGGCGAGGGCTCTCGGGGGGGGAGCGCGCCTGGGTCAACCTGGCTAGGGCCTGGGCGACAGGGCTACCGCTGCTGCTGCTGGACGAGCCGACCGCGAGCCTGGACACGGAGGCGGAGCGGAGGCTGGTGGAGGCGGTGGAGGGGCTCCGGGGCCAGCGCACCGTGGTGGTGGTGACGCACCGCCCGGAGCTATGGAGGCCGGATCAGGTGCTGGCCACGGAGAGGCCCAGGTAAGGGACGAGGGGGGCCAAAAAGGCGCATCGCGCCGGGCCCTGGGGGCGCGACGCGAGGAACGTCAGCGAGCGGAGCTCACTTCTTCTTGGGAGCGGGAGCCGGCGCGGGCTTGGGAGCCGGCGCGGGCTTGGGAGCCGGCGCGGGCTTGGCGGCCGGAGCGGGGGTCTCGGGAGCCTCACCCTTCTTCTTGAGGATGCGGATCTCGACGCGGCGGTTCTTCTGGCGTCCGTCCTCGGTGTTGTTGTCGGCGATGGGCTTGTCCTGACCGAAGCCCTCGGAGCGGAGGCGCTTGGGGTCGATCGCGCCCTTCTTCTTGTCGGAGAGCCACTTGACGACGGCGGCGGCGCGGTTCTTCGACAGGATCTTGTTGGCGCCCTTGTTGCCCTTGTTGTCGGTGTGGCCGTCGATGCTGACGAGCTCGATGTCCGGGTTGTCCTTGAGGATCTGGGCGATCTCGTTGAGGAGCTTGTCGGACTCGGGGCGGATGGTGGCCTTGCCGGTGTCAAACTGAACCTGCTCGTTCAGCTCGATGGTCTTGGAAGAGATGACGGCCTTGTGGGGGCAGCCATTCTTGGCCGGGTCCTTGTCCTCGATGCCGGGCTCGGTGGGGCAGGCATCCTTGGAGTCGATGATGCCGTCGCCGTCCTGGTCGGGGGGGCAGCCGTTCTTCTTGGGGTCGTCGCTCTTGACACCGGGGACGGTGGGGCAGGCGTCCTGAGCGTCGGCGATGCCGTCGTTGTCCTGGTCGGGGGGGCAGCCGTTCTTGGTGGGATCGGCGTTGGCGACACCGGGGACTGTGGGGCAGGCGTCCTGGGCGTCGATGATGCCATCGCCGTCCTGGTCGGGGGGGCAGCCGTTCTTGGCGGGGTCGTCGCTGCGAACGCCGGGGACATCGACGCAGGCGTCCTGGGCGTCGGTGATGCCATCGCCGTCCTTGTCGGCGGCGGGGGGCGGGGGCGGGCAGCCGTTCTTCTTGGGGTCCGGATCGGGGACGCCGGGGACGGTGACGCAGGCGTCCATGGGGTCGGCGATGCCGTCCTTGTCGGTATCCTCGGGGGCCTCGGTCTCTTCAGGGATGAGGCCGACGCTCAGGAGAGCGCGGAGCTGAGGGGTACCGGGGGTGCTGGTGAGGCCGGGGCCGACGGCGGCGCCGAGCTGGATCTGGTTGATGCGGTACTTGGCGCCGAGAAGGGCCTCGATGGGGGTCGAGTGGCGGCCAAAGAGCTTGTTGGCGGTGCCATCGCCCTGAGGGGGGCCGGGGTTGTCCTTGGGGAGGACCGTGTTGCCGTAGATTTCAGGGCCGACCTGGAGGCGGTTGCCGAGGAGCTGGACGCCGACGGCGCCGCCGAAGGTGATGGCGTTGCCGATCTCGGGGGTGCCGAGGTCCTGGTGGCTCCGGATGAGGAAGCCCATGTTGTAGGCGTAGACCAGGCTGCCCTTCTTCCCGCTGATGACGATCTTGGGGTTGAAGCGGGGCTTGGTGTCGCTGGTGAGGTTGTCGCCATCGCCGGTGGGCAGCCAGGCGTCGAAGCCGATGCCGAGGGCGAAGGGATCGAGGGGGCGACCGACGGCCGCGAAGCGGAGGCCGAGGCGCAGGTCGGCGAGCTTGCCGCCCTCGGGCCTGGGCACCGTGGCGCCGCCGACGTTGCCGACGTTATCGCCGCTCTGGGCGAGGGCGAAGGGGATGTCGGCGTTGAGGAGGAGGCGCTTCTTGAGGGTGATGCTGCCGTTGAGGTGCAGGTACAGCTGCGTCGAGGTGATGTACCCCTTGTCCTCGTCGGTGGAACGGTCGCGGATCTTGAGAGGGTTGAGGGCGTAATTGCCGATCAGGTTGAGGTACAGAGGCTTGCTACCCACCGAGCCGTCAGACACCCCGAAGAACCGATCACCAGCGGGAGCGGGATCAAATTGCTGGAGGGCAAATTTCTTTCCCTCGAAGGGGGCCTGCTGGGCGGAGGCGCTCTTCTCGAAAACAAACAGGGAGGCGATCACCGCCGCCAGGCCAAGTACTCGAGTACGCATGACGTCTTTCTCTCTCTCCTTACGGGTTGGTCTCGCTGACCACGTGGCGGTGACCGCCAGGTAGCGAGTCTAGCCGAGCCTGACCCTTTTACTCTCTTTTTGGGCAGGTGGTGCACATTCTGTCGGAAGACAGGTCGCGGGGTTCGACGATGCGCCAGGGAGGCGGATTCATCCGGATTGCAGGTCTCAGTCCGGTACACGACGACGGGTTTGCGCGTTCGAGGGCGCCTCGCACGCTCTCGCGACGGGAACGCACCTGGGACGTGTCAAGGGTTCGATCGTCGGGGAGACCTTCGAGGGCCCGGGAGGCGACCGAGGCGGCGTCGGAGGCGAGGCGCTGCCAGTAGGACGGAAGGGAAGAATCCGGGGAGGGAAGTCTCGTTTCGGGATAGCAACCAAGACCGGCGGCCAAAGCAGAAAGAGATCGTCGCGAAGGGGCGACACCGGGAGGTTCAGGCTGGAGCAAGGCGGCGGCTTCCAGACCGAGCGCGATGCGAAGGGAGAGGCCAGCGGCCCGCGCTTCTTCGATGGCATCACGGGCACAGCGGGCCGAGCCGAGGAGCAGGAGGGCGTCGACGCCCTGGGCCTTCCAGGCTCCGGTGGGGAAGCGCTGGAGCTGGCCCGGCGGCGGCAAGGCGAGGCAGGGGACCGCGCCCTCGGCGTCGCCGACCAGCACCGGACGCCGGGCCCCCTGGCGGGCGAGCGCGGTGCGGAGAGCGTCCGCCGCGGAGCCCGGCGCGGGGCCGAAAGGGAAGGCCCAGCGCGAAGGGGGCTCGCCGGCGGGTGGGTGGAGCAGCAAGGCGGCGATCTGCCGCTGCTCGGCGAACCGGGCGAGCTCCCCCGCGGAGGCCGCGTCGCCGCCGCCGATCAGCACCAGGACCCCCTCGGCGTCCAGGGAGAGGAGCGCGGTCGGCAGGCCGTCAAGGCTGGCCTGGCGGGCGACCAGGCGCGGGGCCGAGGGGCCAAGGGAGCGGAGCGCCGCGAGGACCCCGAGGGAGACCTGGGCGCTGCGCTCGCCGAGCTCGGACGAGCCATCGGCGAGGAGCAGGCCGATCTGGCGGCCGTTGACCTGGGGGGCATCGTTGCGGGCGGCGAGGCCGAAGAGCGGGGCGGCGCTCTCGCCGAGGAGCGGCAGCAGGTTGGGGAGCCCGAGGAGGCGGCGGGCCAGGGCGCTGTCCTGGCTCTGGAGCGCCACCGCGGCGAGGTGACGGAGCAGGATTTTATCGAGAGCGTCGGCCTTTTTCTCGTCGAGCGAGCGGGTGAACTGGCGCCGCGTCAGCTCGTCCTCGATGGAGCTGGCGGGGAGGTCGCCCAGCAGGGCGCGGGCGATGTCGAGGACCGCCTGCTGGTCCTCCTCGGAGACGTCGCGGAGCCAGACGTCCAGCAGCCAGAGGGCGTCCTGCCAGCGCTGGGCGGTGATGGCCGAGATGACCGCCTCCTCGTGGAGCAGGTCCCGGGCGTGGACGTCGATGAGCTGACCGACCAGGGGCAGCAGGCGCTGGAGGGCCTGCTCGGGGGCCCCGGATCGGGAGAGGGTGGCGCCCTCGATGAGCTGGGCCAGCAGGCGGACGTGGCCCGGGTGGGGGGCCGCGGCGAGGGAGGCCAGGCGCAAGGACTCGTCAAAATCGCCGGATTCGAGGGCGATCCAGGCGAGGTAGAGGTCTGCCTGGCGGGCGACCTGCTCCTGGGCGAAGCGGGAGCGCAGGGCCTCGACCTCCTCGCGCATGGCCTTGCGCTCGGGCCGGGAGGCGCTGAACCAGCGGCGGCGGAGGGAGCCGAAGGCCAGGGCGGCCTCCTGGGAGCTGGCGAGGGTGGGGACCGGGGGGGGCGGGCCGGCGGGGACCGAAGGGCCGCAGGACAGGGGCAGATGGAGAGAGAAAATGCAAAGCAATTCAAGGAAAAAGCGCCGAGGGGGGCGCCTTGACGGGGGGGCGTTCCTACCGTAGAAATCCAGGCCCCACGAGCCCATTCGCAGCCGTGCCTCCCTCCCCGAGGTCCTTGTGGCGCAAGCCTCCCCTTCCCCCTCGGTCCGCTCCCCGTGGGCAGACCCCCAGCATCGCCGGTTTCTTCTCCGGAAGCTCCATTCCCTGTCGGGGCTGGTTCCAGTGGGGGTCTTCATGGTGGTTCACCTGGTGCTCAACGCGCAGGCGCTGGCGGGCCAGGAAGCCTTTGACGCGATGGTGCTGGGGATCAACCACCAACCGTACCTGCCCCTGCTGGAGGCGGCGATCCTGGGGCCCCTCGCCTTCCACGCGCTCTACGGGGTGCGGCTGGCGTTCGAGGGGCAGAGCAAGCTGGGCGCCTACCCCCACGCGCGCAACTGGATGTTCACGCTCCAGCGCTTTACGGGCCTCGTGGCGCTGCTCTTCCTGCTGTATCACCTGTGGGAATTGCGGCTCCAGCGGGCGCTGGGGGCCCTCGGGCCGACCGATTACTACCCGCTGCTCTGCGCCCGGATGGCGAGCACGGTGGGGGGGGTGCCGCTGGTCGGGCTGGTCTACGTGCTCGGCCTGGCGGCCTGCGTGTTCCATCTGGCCAACGGGGCCTGGGGTTTTGGCGTATCCTGGGGGCTGCTCCTCTCAGAAAAATCCCAGCGAAGGGCCGCGCTGCTGGCGGGCCTGCTGGGGTTGCTTCTTTTCCTGCTCGGAATCAACACCACGCTTTATTTCGCCACCGGTGCCCGCCACCTCGGGCCCGCCTCCACCGACCGCCTCTCCCCCCGGAGCTGCGCGGATCTACCTCGCCCTCGCGTCGCATCGCTCG
>JALOQB010000083.1 GCA_025453595.1 Polyangiaceae bacterium | reverse complement strand
GCTGGCCACCAACCCGGACACGCCGGCGGTCTCGTTCCTGCCGTGCCTCGCGCCGGTGGCGAACGACGCGAGCCCGGAGACCAAGTGGCTCTGCGCCAACCCGGGCGAGGTGTGCGACGAGCAAGATAACAACTGCGACACCAACTACAACGCCACGCCGACGCTGGCCTTCAACCCCGCGACCAAGCTGGGCAACGACCTCGACGAGCTGCAGAAGAAGTGCACCGGCCCCGGCGGGCAGCTGGCCTGCCCCACCGCCGAGGTGTGCGACAACTTCGACAACGACTGCGATGGTGTCCTCGACAACCAGCCCGCGTCGAGCACCCCCTACAGCATCTGTGCGGGCGGGTGCCAGGCGATCGACGAGATCTGCAACGGCTGCGACGAGAACTGCAACAACCTCGCGGACGACGGCGTCCCGGACCTGCCCTGCGCCGCCCCCGGCGGCCTCGACCCGCAGAAGGCCCCGAACTGCCAGAACGGCGTCCGCAAGTGCACCCCGCAGCCGGTGGCCGGGGCCAAGCAGTGCGTCGCCGGCGCGCCGAAAGATTTCTACGGCGCCTGCCAGTACCCCAACGCGGCGGCCTCCGAGGTCTGCGGCAACGGTCAGGACGACGACTGCGATGGCCTCATCGACGAGGGCAACGACGTGCCCTGCTTCCCCTTCCCGGGGATCGATCCAAAGAACGTCGACGGGCTGCTGGGCCCGGTGCCCACCTCCCGCTGCCGCGCGGGCATCCAGGGGTGCGCGGCCGGGGCGGCCTGCGAGGGCGCCGTGGGGCCGCTCAACTTCGAGGTGTGCAACGGCATCGATGACGACTGCGACGGCCTCATCGATGAAGAGTCCGACCTGCCTGCGGGCACCATCGGCAAGGACTGCGGCACCAACTCCGGCAGCTGCACCACCGGCAAGACCGCCTGCGTGGGCGGCGCCCTCGTCTGCCAGGGTGGCTCCCAGCCCCAGCCCGAGGTGTGCAACGGCATCGACGACGACTGCGACGGTCTCATCGACGAGAACCCGGTCGACGGCCCCGACACGGTCTCCGATCCGACGCTGGGCCAGTGCTGGTCCAAGGCTCCGGATGGCCAGGGTCAGTGTGGACCCGGAGAGACCCTCTGCGTGTGCCCTTCGGAGGCGTGCAAGGGGCTGACCTGGTGCGCTCCGGAGGGGGCAGGCTGCAACAACCTGGGCCTGCTGGGCGGGCTGTGCTCGCTGGGGTCGGTCCAGTGCAAGGCGGGGGGCTGGGTGTGCACCGGCGGCAAGCTGCCGGAGCCGGAGATCTGTGACTCCCTCGACAACGACTGCGACGGGCAGCTCAACGAGGGGATCTCGGGCACCGTCGACTGCAACAAGGGGCCCAACCCGGACGGGACCTGGCCGGGCGGCGCCTGCAAGCCTGGCAAGCAGACCTGCACGGCCTCCGGCGAGATCCAGTGCCTCGATGATCAGGGGCAACCGGTGGTCGAACCCTCGGAGGAGGTGTGCGACGGCGTCGACAACGACTGCGACGGCAAGGTTGACGAGGATATCCTCCTCGAGAACCTGCCCTGCCTGCCCCCCTACGACACGACGCTCTTCCCGGGGGATCGCTCCGGGGGTGACTGCAAGCCCGGCGTGTTCCAGTGCGTCGAGGGCGGCCAGAACGGCCAGAAGGCGCTGGTCTGCGTGGGCGGCGTGGGCCCCTCGGCGGAGATCTGCGACGGCCGGGACAACGACTGCGACGGGCAGCTCGATGAAGAGGGGGTCGCTCCCGATGGCATCACCGGCACCGCGAACCCGCTGAACGATCAGCAGAAGCTCGGGGATACCTGCACCTACGACCTGCCTCCGGAGGTCTTCACGGCGAACTGCAAGCCCGGGAACTTCGCCTGCGTCAGCGGCAAGTTCCTGTGCACCGGCGGCGATACCCCCCAGCCCGAGACCTGCGACTGCATCGACAACGACTGCGACGGCCAGATCGATGAGGACATCGACGGCCCCGCGGGCCCCCTCGATGTGTGCACCGGCGGCGACGCGGACTCCAAGCGTCGTTGCGTCAAGGAAGAGGGCCTCTGCCAGTGCGCCGCCCCCTGCGAGCGGGCCGGCGAGTTCCTCGAGTGCCCCCTCAACTTCCAGTGCCTGGACACGGAGCGCAGCACCGACGGCGCCCCCCTCAAGGAGTACTGCGTCACCACCGCCGAGAGCGTCTGCGGCAAGTGCGAGGAGAAGCGCTTCCCGCTGGAGGGAGCCCCGGTGGAGTGCGGCCCCATGGGGCAGATCGACGGGGTGCCGGTGCCCCTCTGCATCTGCAAGGGCCTCGATGGCTGCCGCGCCCCCTGCCACAACGTGACCTGCTCCGACGGGCTGGTCTGCACCAACTTCGGCGACAACGCGGGCAAGTGCGTCAGCAACAACTGCTACAACGTGCCGTGCCCCGCGGGCTTCGTCTGCAACGAGCAGTGCGTCGACAACCCCTGCGAGCCCAGCCCCTGCGAGGTGGGCGAGGTCTGCAAGCCCAGCGCCGACTTCAGCGCCGGCGAGTGCAAGGGCTCCTGCGCGGGGGTCACCTGCGCGGCGGGCGAGGTCTGCAAGGGCGGCCAGTGCGTGCCGACCGGCTGCGGCGCCGCGGGCTGCGAGGAGGGTAAATTCTGCGACGGCGGTCAGTGCGTCGATGACAAGTGCGCGGGCGTGACCTGCTCCGGCGCCTTCGCCGTGTGCAACCCGAGCACCGGTCAGTGCGGTCCTTCGCCCTGCGCCGGGGTGGTCTGCCCCGAGTCGCAGGTCTGCCAGGACGGCGAGTGCGTCGCCCAGGGCGCCAGCGGCGCCGGTGGCGGCGCGGGCTCCGGCGGCGTGGCGGGGGCCTCCGGGGCCGGCGGTCAGGGCGCCTCCGGGGGCTCGGGCCCCGGGCAAGGGGGCGGCGGCGGCATAGGGCCCCGCGGCGTCTTCGGTCAGGTGACCGGGGGCGGTGGCTGCTCGGTCGGTGAGATCTCCTCACCTTCCGGCTCCTGGTTCGGTGTGCTTCTTGGTCTCGGTTGGCTGGGCCTCGCGCGTCGCCGCGCCGCCCGCGCAGGAAAGGAGATGGCGTGATGCGAGCGGTCGCGAAGATCTTCGCGCTGACCCTCGCGGTCGGCGCTCTCTCGGGTTGCCAGGACAACCCCTATTGCTTCACCGACTGCGGCGAGGCCCAGGGCGGCAGCGCTGGCTCCGGCGGTGGCGGCGTCACCGGCGGCTCGGCGGGCTCCGCGGGCTCGATCTCGGTGTCAGGCAACGGCGGCTCGGCGGGCTCTGCTGGCAGCATCTCCGGCGGCAGCGCCGGGGTGGGTGAGTGCGTTCAGACACCATCGCCCACCGAGATCTGCGACAACCTGGACAACGACTGCAACGGCACCGTCGACGACGTGGCCCCGGAGGAGCTGCTCAAGCCGACCTCCTGCGGGAGCTGCGCGAACAACTGCCTCAGCAAGGTGCAAGGGGTGACGCCGAGCTCGGTGCAGTGCGCCGAGGGGGCCTGCGGTTACACCGAGTGCTCGATCGGGTTCTTCGATGTGGACGGGGACAAGTCGAACGGCTGCGAGTACGCCTGCACGCCCTCGGCCGGGGGCTCCGAGGTGTGCGACGGGATCGACAACGACTGCGACGGCAAGAAGGACGAGGACACGGATTTCTGCTCGCTGAACTCGTGCGGCTCGTGCCAGCCCTGCCCGAGCGGGGCGTTCCTGAACGGGACCCTGCGCTGCGACAAGATCGACGCCGCGAAGGAGTGCCGGGACGGCGACTCGGCGAACGCGCAGTGCGTGGTCGACACCTGTCAGCCCGGGTTCATCGACAAGAACAAGAACCCGCTGGATGGCTGCGAGTTCCAGTGCACCCCCTCCGCGGACCCGACGGAGGTGTGCGACGGCGTCGACAACGACTGCGACGGCAAGATCGACGCGGAGGACGAGGACCTGCAGGACACCGCCGGCACG
Organism: Polyangiaceae bacterium; assembly: GCA_025453595.1. Classification (GTDB taxonomy): domain Bacteria; phylum Myxococcota_A; class Polyangia; order Polyangiales; family Polyangiaceae; genus JANWXX01. Next base: position 17,808 of record JALOQB010000083.1, on the reverse strand, counting down.
CCGGACAGCGAGAAGCTGGGGGCCTCGTGCTTCGGCGCGCCCGACGGGGAGTGCGCGAAGCCGGAGCGCGCCGGCGTCTTCGCCTGCGTCAACGCCCTGAAGCGTTGCCAGGGGCCCGAGGTGCGGTTGAAGGACGAGGTGGCCGAGAGCTGCAACGGCCTCGATGATGACTGCGACGGTGAGGTGGACGACAAGCCGACCGACGCGGGGTCCCTCTGCGGCGGCGTGAACGGCGTCTCCGTGGGGGTGTGCATCGCCTCGGTGCTCACCTGCATCAACGGCCAGATCGAGTGCCCTGGCTCCGTGGGCCCGGACCCGGCGGGGGACGCCTGCGACGGCGTCGACAACGACTGCGACGACGTCATCGACGGCAGCAAGATCGCCCCCGAGAAGACCTGCGCCACGGATGCCGAGTGCGACGACGGCGATCCGGCGGAGGTCGAGGGGTGCCTGACGCTGGCCTCCAACCCGGGCAAGAAGGTCTGCGCGCGGCTGCCCAAGATCCCCCAGCCCGTCGGCTCGGATTGCTCGGTGCCGCTGGCGGTGACCAGCCCCCCCGGGACCACCGCGGTCTCCGGCTGCAAGAAGGGCGCCTGGGCCTGCCAGGGCGGCAGCCCCGTGTGCGTCGGCGCGGTCGAGGCGCTGCCCGGGGCGGTCGATTCGTGCAACATCGACCGGGACTGCAACGGCTCGTATGACGGCGTCGTCCTCGACTTCTCGAGCGACAGCCAGAACTGCGGCTCCTGCGGCAACCAGTGCAAGCCGCCGCCCGGCTCGAACCTGCTCTACGTGTGCCAGAACAGCCAGTGCGTCCCGGCCCCGAACGAGCAGTGCCTCCCCGGGTTCCAGACCTGCGACGCGGCCAACCCCTGCGCCTACGCCTGCACCAAGACCACCGACTTCGAGGTGTGCAACGGCATCGACGACGACTGCAACTGCCAGGTCGATGACAACGTGGTCAACCCGCCGAACCCCAAGGGGGTCTGCGGCACCGCGGACGCCGCGCAGCTGACGGACAACCGCTGCAGGCCCAAGACCGTCGCCAACCCCCAGGGCGTCGAGGTCGTGTGCGAGGGGGCCGCCTGGCGCTGCAAGTTCAGCGACCCCACCTACTGCGATCCGGACAACAACCCGGCCACCCCGGCCAATTGCCCCACCGCCCCGGACCCCTGCGACACCAGGGACAACAACTGCAACGGCCAGGCCGATGACGCGTTCCTCATCGGGCAGACCGGCCTGGGGAACACCTGCGCCAGCGACGATGGCCTGCCCGCCCCGGGCCACGGCCAGTGCCGCAGGACCGGGAAGTTTGTCTGCAAGGCCGATGGCACCGGTACCCAGTGCGACGCGGTGAAGGCCGACTGCGCCGCCAACCCTGGCGGCTGCGAGGAGCTCTGCGACGGCCTCGACAACGACTGCGACGGCCTCATCGACGAGACCTTCGCCAACAAGGGCACCAACGCCAGCTTCTTCCTCAAGCCCGGGGTCGTGAAGATCACCGGCGGCGCTGGCGCCTCCGGGACCTTCGTCTTCGCCTACGAGGCCTCGAGGCCCAGCGCGGATGAGACGGACTCGGGCAACGGCAACGGCTACACCTCCAACCCCCCGCCGGACGTCACCCCGGAGCGCACCCTCGCCTGCTCCAAGCCCAGCTCCATCCCCTGGACCGACATCACCCCTCGCGAGGCCGTCCAGGCCTGCGGCTCCGTCGGCGGCCGCCTCTGCGCCCTCGCCGAGTGGCGGCGCACCTGCCAGGTCAACAACAACGACGGCGCCGGGCCCAGCTCTCCGGACACCGACAACAGCTGCACCTACGGCTTCTCCCCCCCAGGGACCGCCGCCAGCGCCGCCTGCAAGCAGGCCCCCACCTTCGCCTCGAACTTTGCCCGCCTCTGCAACCTCGGCGGCTACGACTTCTCCCCGGCGACCGCTGGCGACCAGGACGGCGTGCTCCCGACCGCCTCCGACGAGCTCAACAACTGCTTCGCCAACTGGAGCGGCCTCAACGGCGTCGCCAACCAGCGCGCCTTCGATATCACCGGCAACGTCCGCGAGATCTCGGTCTGCCAGCTCGATCGCTCGGTCTGCGGCCCCGACGAGGCCGCCTGCGCTCGTCTCTGCTGCAGCGGCACCTCCCAGCTCCAGGGGACCACGCGCCTCTGCGGCACCCCGGGCAACGCCCGCCGCCTCTCTGGCCAGGCCTGCACCGCCAACAACCAGTGCTGCAACCAGGACCTCAACTGCTCCGGCGATGGCACCTGCGCCGTCGATGTGACCAACAACAACAGCAACCGTTACTGCCGCAACACCGGCGCCCCCGCCCCCAGCTGCCGCGGCGTCGGCGTCGCCTGCACCGCCGACAACCAGTGCTGCAACGGCGAGCGCTGCACCGGCGGCCTCTGCGGCGGCCCCGGCACCCTGCCCGGCGCCGTCTACCCGCTCCTCGGCGGGTCCTACACCACCGACTCGGAGGCCGGCGCCACCTGCTCCTTCGATTTCTACAAGGTGGACGGCGGCTTCAAGCTGTTCGACACCGGCTTCCGCTGCTGCTTCGACAGCAACCCGGCCCAGTGATCCCCCGGGGGGCGTGTCACAGCAGGGGCACGCCCCCCGAGAGCGCCAGGTAGCGCAGCACCGGCGCCAGCCCCAGCCCCAGGGCCACCAGCCACGCCAGCGTCCCGGCCCGCAGCAGCGCCGGGGCCTGCTCCGGGAACACATCCGGCTCCCGCGGGGCCAGCCGGGCCAGCAGCGCCGCCCCCAGCGTCGCCGACGACGCCACCAGCAGCGACCCCAGCAGCAGGTACCCCAGCCCCAGCGCGTCCGCACGGAACAGGCAGTACGGGCAGCGGTGGTGCGGCACCTCGTACACGTGCGGCGCCACCACCAGCGGGATCACCGCCAGCGCCGCCGGCAGCGCCGCCAGCCCCGCCGCCCCGGCCAGCTGTGCCGCCCCGCGCCCTCCGGATTTCGCCCCCCGCCAGGCCGCCCCCGCCGCCACCAGCACCAGCGCCGGCGCCAGCAGCTGGATCAGCTTCTGTCCGGAGATTCCATACCCCAGGAGGGGGGCGGCCTCGCCGGCGTCGAGGCCCGAGGAGCAGCAGGAGGCGACGACGGAGAAGTCGAGGGCGCCGAGCCAGGTGGCGGTGAGGCCCAGGTCGAGGAGGGCGAGGGCGGCGGTGCCCAGGATGAGGGAGGCGAGGGCAGGGAGCATCTGGAGCCCGCGGACCCGGCGATCGAAGGAGAGGAGCCGCCAGAGGACGAGGGCCGCGAGGGAGGCGAGGGCGGAGGCCGCGACGGCGAGGGGGCCGCTGTCGACGGCGTGGACGACGCCGTACCCGCACATGGCCCCCCGGAGCTGGGGGGCGAGCTGGTTGGCGGCGGTCAGGGACAGGAGCAGCGCGCTGGCCTGGAGGACCGCGCCGACCCGTGCGGTCGCGGAGGCCAGCTCGAACTGGCGCTCCAGGGCGAGCTGGCCCTCGCTGGTGGTGCCCAGGCGAAAGAAGCGGAGGATGCGGAGGCTGACCCAGGCGCCGTGGACGAAGAGGGCGGCCGCGGTGACGCCCGCCACGAGCCGGGCCAGGATCCAGGGAGAGAGCAGGTGCACCCCCGGGGCCTAGCACGGCGAGGCCCCGCGGGCCCTCAGCGCGGCTGGAGCGCGCCGTCCGCCAGGCGGAGCCGCCGGTGCACCTGCGGGGCCTCGATCACCCGGGGGTCATGGGACGCCACCACCAGCGCCTTCCCTTCCTGCGCGAAGGAGCCCAGCGCCTCCAGCAGCGACGCGGCCCGCTCGGCGTCGAGGTGCGCGGTCGGCTCGTCGAGCAGCAACAGGGAAGGGGACCCCACCAGGGCCCGGGCCAGCGCCACCCGCTGCCGCTCGCCGCCGGAGAGCCCGTCCACCCGGTCGCCGGCACGCCCCTCGACCCCGAGCCGCGCCAGCGCGGCCAGGCAGCGGGCCTCCGCCGCGGCGCCGGTGACCCCATCCGGCAGCAGCGGCAGCGCGACGTTCTCCAGCACCGTCATCCCGGGGATCAGCGCCAGGTCCTGGAAGAGGTAGCCGACCTTGCGGCGCCGCACCTCGGCCCGGTGCTCGTCCCGCAGCCGGGAGACCGCCTCCCCCTCCAGCCGGACCTCCCCGCTGCTGGGCAGCAGCATGCCCCCCAGCACCCCCAGCAGCGTCGTCTTCCCGCTGCCGCTGGGGCCCACGATGACGACAAACTCGCCCGCGCTCACCTCCAGCGACACGCCCCGCAGCACCTCCCGGCGCCGCTGGCCGTCCTTGACCCACTTGCTCACGTCGCTGGCGACCAGCATCTCACCCTCGCTTCGGCAGCGAGCCCCGGTAGATGTTGCCCGCCTGCCGGGTCACGATCCCCTGCGGAGCGATCCGCGACACCAGCGCGGTCAGCTTGTAGAGCGGCCCCGGCACGAAGAACACCTCGCGCCGCCGGAACCCCTCGATCGCCAGCCGCGCGCACCGGTCCGCCGGCATCAAGAAGCCCGCCAGCGACGACGAGGACGAGGTGATCCCGCTCTTCTGCATCATCTCCGTGTCGATCCCTCCCGGTACGAAGGTCGAGATCGACACCCCGCTGCCCCGCAGCTCCTCCGCCAGCGCCCGCCCGTAGCTGTTCAGGAACGCCTTGCTCGCCGCGTACACCGCCTGGTACGGCAGCGGCGACACCCCCGCCACGCTCGACACCAGCATCACCCCTCCCCCGTTCTTCTTCTCGATCAGGTACCGCGCGAAGGCGTTGGCCAGGCGCGTCGTGCTGGCGATGTTGGTCCGCAGCAGCCCGTCCAGCTCCGCCTCCGTGAGGTCGAGCGCGTGGCCGAAGAACGTCACCCCGGCGTTCAGGATCGCCCCGTACAGCTCCCGGCCCCGCGTCGCTTCCTCCACGACCCGCCCCACGTCCTCGTCCCGGGTCATGTCCGCCGCGATCACCCCCACCTGCACCCGGTGCTTGCCCTCCAGCTCCTCCCGCAGCGCTTCGAGCCGGTCCTTCCGCCGCGCCACCAGCACCAGGTTCGCCCCGTGCCGCTGCGCCAGCTCCCGCGCCATCTCCAGCCCCAGCCCCGACGAGGCCCCGGTGATCAGCACGTGACGACCTCGAAAATCCATCGCAGTTCCCATGGCGCCGCGCTCTAGCTCATCCTCCGCCGGACGCCCACGGATCCACGTCCTTGTCCCCTTCGACCCCCCTGGCCCTCAGGTTGATCCATGTTGATCCATCATGGATTGACCCGCCCTTGTGCCGCTGACCCGAGGGGGAGAAGGCCCAGGGGACAGAAGAGCGAGCTGGCACCCCTTTTGCGGTTACCATGACCCCATGAGCAAACACATCTTTGCGTTGGTCTCGGCGCTGGCGCTCGCGACCGCGGCGTGCGGTGGGGCGACAGATACGGACGGCGGGGCGGGGTCCTCCGGGTCGGGGCAGGGCGGCAGCGGCGTGGCGGGCAAGGCCGGCGAGGGCGGCAGCGCCGGCAGCGGCGTCTCCGGCAGCGCGGGCATGGGCGAGGGCGGCAGCGCGGGGATCGCGGGGGCCGCCGGCACCGCAGGGCAGGGGGGCTACGTGGCCTGCGAGGGCAAGACCTGCGGCCAGGAGTGCAGCCCCTGTGCCCCCTGGGAAGAGTGCGACGGTCCGGGCCTGCACTACTGCGACGACAAGGGGGGGTGCCAGCTGGGGATGCCGATCTGTTCAGGTGGACCGTGCAAGTCCGACGCGGACTGTCCCCAGGTGGACAACGGGACCCAGGGCTACTGCATCGAGGGCACCTGCGTCTACAAGCCGCTCAACCCCTGCATGGGGCTCCCCTGCGGGGCGCCCTGCAACCTGTGCGAGCCCGGCGCCCCCTGCCCCGACGCGGAGAGCTACTGCAACGACCAGGGCAAGTGCTCCTACGAGATCCCGGCCTGCGGCGGCGAGTGCGTGAGCCCTGACCAGTGTGCGGTGCCGGAGGGGCCCTGCAAGCAGTGCCCGAACGGCCAGGTCTCGTGCCCCCAGGCCACCTGCGAGGGGGGCAAGTGCGGGGTGCAATACCCGCCCTGCGACGGCGAGGTCGAGTGCAAGGTGCCCGAGGATTGCCCCCAGGTGGACGGCTGCTCCATGTGCCCGGACGGCACGCTGTCGTGCGTGACGGCGAACTGCATCAACGGCAAGTGCGGCTACGAGGCGCCGCCCTGCAAGGCCGAGTGCTCCTCTCCCCAGGATTGCCCCTCGCCCAAGGCGCCCTGCGAGCAGTGCAACGACGGCACGCTCTCGTGCCCCACGGCCACCTGCGAGGCCGGGGTCTGCGGCGTCGCTTACGAGCCCCCCTGCCAGGGGGCCCAGTGCAAGAACGACGCGGAGTGCCCCGCCCCCAAGGGGCCCTGCCAGATGTGTCCGGATGGCTCCACCGCCTGCCCCGTCGGCGTCTGCACCAACGGCCAGTGCGGCGTCGAGTTCCCCTCCTGCCCCGACCTGTGCGCGCCGGTGGCGGTGAAGGCCGAGCCCGGGTGCAAGAAGCAGCTCGGGTTCTTCTGGGATGGCCAGAGCTGCCAGCCCCTCAACGGCTGCTCCTGCATCGGCGACTGCGACCAGCTCCAGGAGACCTACGACGATTGCGTCAAGATCCACGCGCCCTGCTCCAACCCGGGGCCCCAGTGCAAGAGCGACGCGGAGTGCCCCGCGCCGGCGGGCCCCTGCCAGGTCTGCCCGGACGGCTCCTCCGTTTGCCCCGTCGGCGTCTGCACCAACGGCGAGTGCAGCGTCCAGGTCCCCGCCTGCGGGGCCGACTGCGGCCCCGACGACGCGGTGGGCGTCGGCGCCTGCAAGAAGCTCCTGGGCTTCGCCTGGAACGGGAAGGACTGCACCAGCGTCACCGGCTGCGAGTGCCAGGGCGCCGACTGCAAGCAGCTCGCGGGCTCCTACGACGCCTGCATCGCGGCCAACAAGGCGTGCCTCCAGCCCGCCTCGCCCTGCTCCGGCAAGAAGTGCGGCGAGGTCTGCTCGAACTGCCCTGCCGGGGAGATCTGCCCGCCGGTGGTCGAGTACTGCGACGTGAACGGCAAGTGCACCACGCAGGAGCCGGTCTGCACGTTCCCGTGAGCGGGGGGCTTACCGCCCAGGGGGCCTGATGGTATGCGCCAGCTCGTGAAGCTGGCGTTGCTTTTTCCGGGTCAGGGCTCCCAGTCCGTGGGCATGGGCAAGGATGTGGTCGAGGCGTTCCCCGAGGCCAGGGCCGTCCTCGACGCGGCCGACAGGGCCCTGGGCGAGCCCCTCTCGCGGCTCTGTTTCGAGGGGCCCGAGGCCGAGCTGACCCTCACCGCCAACACCCAGCCGGCGCTGGTGGCCACCAGCGCGGCGCTGCTCGTGGCGCTGCAGAAGCGCCTGGGGGGTCGCCTTGAACCCTCGTGCGCCGCGGGGCACAGCCTGGGGGAGTACAGCGCGCTTTTTGCTGCGGGGGCCCTGTCGATCGAGGACGCGGTGCGGCTGGTGAGGGCGCGGGGTCGAGCGATGCAGGAGGCGGTGCCGGCGGGGCAGGGGGCGATGGCGGCGATCCTGGGGCTGAGCGGGGCCGAGGTCGAGGCGCTCTGTGTGGACGCGGCCCAGGGGGAGGCGCTGTCGCCGGCGAATTTCAACGGGGGTCAGGTGGTGATCGCGGGCACGGCGGGGGCGGTGGCGCGGGCGTCGGCGCTGGCGTCGGATCGGAAGGGGAAGGCGATCCCGCTCAAGGTATCGGCGCCGTTCCACTGCGCCCTCATGGAGCCCGCGGCCCGCGCGATGGAGCCCCTGCTCGGGGCGGTGGCGCTGGGGCCGCTGCGCTTCCCGGTGGTCGCCAACGTGGACGCGGCGCCCAACCAGGATCCGGCGCGGGTGGGCTCGCTGCTGCTGCGCCAGATCGCGGGGGCGGTGCGGTGGGAAGAGAGCGTACGGTGGATGGCCGCGCAGGGGGTCACCCACGCGATCGAGGTGGGCCCGGGCAAGGTGCTGGCGGGCCTGGTGAAGCGGATCGAGAAATCGATCGTGGTGCTGCCCTGCTCCGACCTGAATTCGCTGGAAGAGACCGCCCGCACCATCGAGGCGGCGTGAGAGGGTGAAGGACGATGTTTGATCTGACAGGCCAGGTGGCCATCGTGACCGGTGCCTCCCGGGGGATAGGCCGTGCGACCGCCGAGGCGCTCGCCGCCCAGGGGGCCCATGTGATCGTGAACTATGCGCGGGGCGAGGCCCAGGCGGCCGAGGTGGTGGCGGGGATCCTGGAGCGCGGGGGCAAGGCCGAGGCGGTGCGCTTCGACGTGGCCCAGTCGGCGGAGACCGAGGCGGCCATCGCGGCCATCGCCAAGCGGCTGGGGCGCCTGGATATCCTGGTGGCCAACGCGGGGATCGCCATCGACGGCCTGCTGATCCAGCTCAAGGACGAGGCGCTGGAGCAGCAGCTGGCGATCAACCTGCGGGGCGCCATCGCCTGCGCGCGGGCCTCGATCAAGGCGATGCTGAAGGCGCGCCGGGGGCGGGTGATCTTCGTGTCGAGCGTGGTGGGCGAGACGGGCAACGCGGGGCAGGTGGCCTACGCGGCCACGAAGGCGGCGCTGCTCGGCGTCACCAAGTCGCTCGCCAAGGAGTATGCCAAGCGCAACATCACGGTCAACGCGGTGACCCCCGGCTGGATCGAGACGGACATGACGCGCGAACTCCCCCCCGCGGCCCGCGAAGCGATGATCGCGGCGATCCCCCTGGGGCGGGCCGCGGCCCCGCGGGAGGTGGCGGCGCCCATCCTGTTCCTTGCCTCCGACGAGGCTTCGTACGTCACCGGCGCGGTGCTTCGCGTCAACGGCGGTATGCTCACCTAGAAGGCGCAAAAAAAATTTTACGCTTCGATTTTTCTGTGCGTCTCGCGGTGAAATCAGCTAGACGGCCACCTCGATTCTCCCTGAAATCGGAGGGCAAGGAAGCATGGCTGAAGGTCGTGATATCGCCGCGGAAGTTAAGCGCATCATCAAGGAACAGCTCGACGTCGAGGAGTCGCAGATCCGACCCGAGATGACCTTCATCGATGATCTCGGCGCCGACTCCCTGGGCCTGGTCGAGCTGGTGCTCGCCTTTGAAGAGGCGTTCACCATCGACATCCCGGACGAGGACACCGAGAAGATCCGCACCGTGCAGGACGCCATCGATTACATCGAGAAGCACGCCAAGAAGTTAGTTCTGATCTGGCCCCGTCGACCGCCCCCGGCGCGGCGGTCCTGGGCGCGGGCCCCTGCCGAGAATGCGAGCCGCCATGGAACGTGTCGTCGTCACTGGCCTGGGGGCCGTGACCCCCTGCGGTCTGGATGTCTCCTCCACCTGGGACGCCCTCCTCGCCGGCAAGAGCGGGGCGGGGCCCATCACCCTGTTCGATACCTCCGGCTTCGTGGTCCGCTTCGCCTGCGAGGTGAAGAACTGGGAGCCCACCCGCTTCATCGAGAAGAAGAAGCTGAAAGAGCTCGATCGCTTCTCCGAGTTCGCCCTGGGCGCGGCGCGGATGGCCATCGAGGACGCGCAGCTCCAGCTCACCGAGGCCGAGCAAGAAGAGGCCGGGTGCATCGTGGGCGTGGGCCTGGGGGGCCTCGCTGGCCTCGAAGAGGCCAAGGAGACCCTGATCCAGAAGGGGTCGTCCAAACTCAGCCCCTACACCATCCCGGCCATCATCGCGAACCTGGCCGCCGGTCAGATCTCGATGGCCCACAAGCTGCGCGGGCCCTCGTACTGCACCACCAGCGCCTGCTCCTCCGGCGCCCACGCCATCGGCGAGGCCGCCAGCTGGATCCAGCGCGGGGCCGCCCAGATCATGGTCGCCGGCGGCGCCGAGGCGACCGTCACCCCCATCGGCATCGGCGGCTTCCAGGCGATGTTCGCGCTCTCCCGGCGCAACGACGCCTTCGAGCGCGCCAGCCGGCCCTTCGACAAGGGGCGCGATGGCTTTGTCTGCGGAGAAGGGTCGGGCATCCTGGTGCTCGAGTCCCTCAGCCACGCCAGGGCCCGCGGGGCGCGTATCTACGCCGAGCTGACCGGCTACGGCGCCTCCAGCGACGCCCGCCACATCACCCAGCCCGACCCGGATGGCCCCCAGCGCGCCATGCGCATGGCCCTCCGCAGCGCTCGCCTCAACCCCGCCGACATCGGCTACATCAACGCCCACGGCACCTCGACGCCGATCGGCGACAAGAACGAGTGCAACGCCATCCGGGGGGTCTTCGGCGCCCACGCGGACGGGGGCCTCGTGGTCAGCTCCACCAAGAGCATGACCGGCCACCTGCTGGGCGCCGCCGGCGCCGTCGAGGCCATCTTCTCGATCCTCGCGCTGCAAAACGGGGTCATCCCGCCGACCATCAACGTCGACGAGCAGGACCCGGACTGCAACCTCGACGTGACCCCCAACCAGCCCCGGCAGCTCCGCGTCCGCCACGCCATGTCCAACGCCTTCGGCTTCGGCGGGACCAACACGGCCCTGGTCTTCTCGTCCTTCGAGGGCTAGTACCAGAGCCACACGACCATGCCGACCGCTGAACAAGACGCCCGCTGGATGGACCTCGCCGTCAACGAGGGACGCAAAGGCAGGTGCTCTCCCAACCCGCGCGTCGGCGCCGTCGTCGTCCAGAACGATCAGGTCGTGGCCGTCGGCTACCACGAGCGCGCCGGCGAGTCCCACGCCGAGGTCATCGCCCTCCGCAACGCCGGCGACCAGGCCCGCGGCGCCACCCTCTACTGCAGCCTCGAACCCTGCAACCACCACGGCCGCACGCCCCCCTGCACCGAGGCCATCCTCGCCGCGGGCATCCGCCGCGTCGTGGTCGGCGCTCGTGACCCCAACCCCAACCTCCCCGGCAAGGGCCTCGAACGCCTCAAGAACGAGGGCGTCCAGGTCGCCCTCCTCGATCACCGCGGCGCCACCGAGCTCCTCGCTCCCTGGGCCAAATACATCACCACCGGCCTCCCCCACGTCAGCCTCAAGCTCGCCCTCTCCCTCGATGGCCGCATCGCCACCCGCACCGGCGCCTCCCGCTGGGTCACCGGCGAAGAGGCCCGCAGCAAGGTCCACGAGCTCCGCGCCGAGCGCGACGCCGTCGCCGTCGGCATCAACACCGCCATCGCCGACGACCCTCGCCTCACCGTTCGCTACGTCCCCGGTTCTCATCCGGTGAGGGTCGTTTTTGACACACAGCTGCGGCTGCCCATGAATTCCAAGCTGGTGACCACCGCGCGGGAGGTCCCCACCTGGGTCATTTCTGGCATGGATGCGCCCCAGGAGGCCGAGGAGGCGCTCCAGGCCCGGGGGGTGGTGGTGCTCCGGGTGCCTCGCTCCTCGGAAGGGCGCGTCGACATGCGGGCGGCGCTGCAGGTGCTCGCCGAGCAGCAGATCGTATCGCTGCTGATCGAGGGCGGGGCCGAGCTGGCCGGCAGCCTGCTGGCGCTCCGGGCGGTCGACGATCTGCATGCCTTCCTGGCCCCCTTGTTGCTGGGGCCCCGGGGGCGCCCGGGGGCCGTCGACTGGGCCGGGCCTGATACTCCCTCCAATGCCCCCCGCATCGTGCGCCCCCGCTGGGAGCTCTGCGGCGATGACGCCTACGTCCGCGGCCCCCTCGATTACCCTGCTCGCTGATGGGTGCCTGCGCGGTCCGCGCCCGCGCCCTGGCCAATGGATGCTAAGAAGCTACGTTACGTCACATGGCCATCCGGACGATCCTTCATTATCCCGACAAACGACTCCGCGAGAAGGCGCAGCCTGTCACCGTGATCGACGACGAGATCCGGAAGCTGGCCGAGGACATGGCCGAGACCATGTACGCGGCCCCGGGCTGCGGCCTCGCAGCGACCCAGATCGGCGTCCCCAAGCGCCTCTTCGTCATCGACACCGCCACGCAGGATGAACCGAGCGCGCTCCGCGTGTTCATCAACCCGGAGATCCTCCACCGCGAGGGCGACACCACCTGGGAAGAAGGGTGCCTCTCCTTCCCGACCGTGCACGAGGAGGTGAAGCGCGCCGCCCGGGTGAAGGTGCGCGCCCTGGGCCTCGACGGGAAGCCCTTCGAGCTCGAGGCCGACGGCCTGCTGGCGGTGGCGATCCAGCACGAGAACGATCACCTCGACGGCACGCTCATGATCGATCGCATGAGCATGCTCAAGCGCAAGATGGTCACCCGCAAGATGGAGAAGCGGGCCCAGCGTGGCTACAAGGATCAGGACGAAGCTTCCACCTGATGCTGCTCGCGCACCTCTCCGATCTCCATGTCCGCGGCGACGAGCCCATCCCCTGGGGTCGCCTCCTCGGCAAGCGCGCCACCGGCTACGTGAACCTGCGCTACCGGCGCGGCTCCACCCACAAGAAATGGGCCGTGCAGGCCCTCGCTCGCGAGCTCCAGCGCCTCCAGGTCGATCACGTCGCCATCACCGGTGACCTCTCCAACCTCGCCCTCGAAGACGAGTTCGCGGCGGTGGCGGCCCTGCTCCGTGATGACCTCGGGCTGCCCCCCGCGCGCGTCAGCATCGTCCCGGGGAACCACGACCTGTACACCCGCGGCTCGATGATCAAGCGGCGCTTTGCCCACTACTTTGGCCCTTACCTGGCCAGCGATCTGCCGGGCGTCGCCATCGATCATCCGGCGGGCCCTTTCCCCTTTGTTCGCCTCTTCGAGGGCGTCGCCTTGCTGGGGCTCGCCTCCGCCACGCCGAGCCCTCCGCTCTGCGCTTACGGCCTGCTCGGGGCCGCCCAGCGCGCCGCCCTCCAGCGGGTCCTCCTCGACCGGCAGGTCCGCGAGCGCTTCGTCGTCGGGCTCCTCCATCACCCCCCCTTCAACCCTCCCTCTCCCCTCAAGACCCTGCGCAACGGGCTCCACGACGCCCGCGAGCTGCGCGCCTGCTTCCAGCAGCCCGCGCTCCTGCTCCACGGTCACCTCCATCACCGCGTCGTCCAGGGCGATCCGGCCTCGATCCTCTCCTGCGGCGCCACCAGCGCCTCCCTCCTCGACGAGCGCCCCGACCACCGCGCAGGCTTCAACCTCTACGAGATCGATCGCTCCGGCCTCCGCAGCTCTCGCGCCCTCGTGCTCACCCCGGACGGCGCCTTCCGCGAGCAGCCTCTCCCCTCGTCGCTCACCCCCGCCGCGTGAGATTCTATACTCGGCGGGTGCCTCGACCTTCCCGCTTGCTTGCCCTTGGCCTGCTGCCGCTCGCTTGCGCCGATCAACCCGCCACCTCCCTGGTCATCGCGACCAACGCGGACAGAACAGTCCTCGAGCGCATCGACACCCTGCGGATCTCCGCCAGGCGAGGCGAGCGCGAGTGGTCCCGCTCTTACCCGCTCCCGTCCCCCGGCGTCCTCCCCGGGACCCTCGCCTTCCATCCGGAAGATCCGGATGACCTCCCCGGCGAGGCGCTCCAGGTGCAGATCTCCGGCCTCCAGGGCCAGGACGAGCGGATCCGCCGCGTCGCCCGCGTGCGCTTCGTCAAGGAGCGCTCCAAGCTGCTCCGCCTCGGGCTCACCGCCAACTGCCTCGCCGAGGTCAACCCCTGCGCCGGTCTCGTGGGCAAGACCTGCGAGGATGGCCGTTGCATCGACGAAGAACTCCCCGAGCTCCCCGAGTTTGAATCCAACGAGGAGGCCACCGAGCCGGAGAAATTCCCGGGCCTCACGGGCGGCATGGGCGGCGCAGGGGCCGCCGGGGAAGCAGGCCAGGGCGGCGCGGGGATGGGCGGTGCAGGCATGGGCGGCTCCGCGGGGGGCGGTGCAGCGGGCGCGGGGGCTGCGGGCGGTCCCTCCTGCGAGGGGTCCCTCTCGGTCGAGCTCCAGGAAGCACCGGTCGGCCCCCTGGCGCCGGATGCTCCCCTGCTGGTCGCCGCCTCCGCGTCGGGCGGGTCCGGGGTCTATGCCTTCGAGATCCTGTCGGACCAGGGCGAGCTGATCGCCTCATCATCCGGAACTTCCGGACAGGTGGTGAAGCTGGAAGCGACCGCCCAGCTCTGCGGTCGTACCTTCGCGCTGCGGGTCCGCGACGAGGGGTGCCCGGGGCTCGAGGCTGCGCCGGTGCCGCTCTCCTTCTCGGTCACCCAGGGGACGTGGGTGTCGCCGGATTGCGCGCCGGGCGTCGCCCTGGAGTGCGGCACCCGCGAGCGCCCCTGGTGCTCCATCCAGGCGGCGCAGCAGGCCCTCGCCAAGAGCGCGGCGGCCTCCCAGAGCGGGATCACGCTGCGCCTGCTCGCGGGGGAAAAGCCCTTCGTGGGGCCCGTGCAGATGGTGCATCAGGTTCACCTGGAGGGGGGGTACCCGGCGGATTTCTCCTCGATGCAGCCGGTGAATGGGGCCCTCTCTCGCATCGTGGCGGCAGGCTCGGACCATGCGGTCCGCTGGGCGCAGGCCTCGATGGAGCCGACCCCGATCATCGCCGATCTTCGCCACGTGACCGTGGAGATACCTGACCAGAAGGCCCAGCAGCGGCGGGCGCTCTGGGCCGAGGGGGCGGTGATCGCCACGCTGAAGGAGGTGCAGGTGCCCGCCGGGAGCGAGGGGGAAGGGCGAGGGGCCGCGCTCGATATCCGCGGCGCTGGCGCCAAGATCTCCATCAGCGGCGGCTCGCTGCGGGGCCCCCTCGGGATCCCCGGTGCGACGGCGGCGCTCGACGGCATCTCCGTGGAGGGCTCAGGTCATGCCCTCTCGCTCAACGGCGTCGAGCTGATCGGCGGGTCGGGCAACGCTGCCGACTGCAGCGGGCTGCGGTTCCAGGGGCAAGGGAGCGGTACACTGCAGGTCGAGGGCGGCGCGCTGATCGGCTCGGAAAACAACGGCGCCGCCCGGGCCACCGGGCTGCGGCTCGACGGGCTGGCGAAGGTGAGCGTCCGTGGCTCGCTGGCGCGCGGCGGGGTCGCCTCCAAGGCCGCGGTGGGGGTGCTGGTGCGCGGCAAGGTGCCGACCGGTTTCCTGCTCGATGGGGTCGAGGCCACCGGGCTGCTCGACGGGAGCGGGGAGGGGCGGGGGGTTCAGCTCCAGGATATGGAACTTCCACAGGATAGCTCGACGAGCTTCGTGCTGCCGATGCTGGGGGTAGAGCTGCGGGGGGCGATCGGCGGCAGCCCCGCGCAGGCGGTGGGGCTGGACACGGCCTGGGTCCGGGCCGATGCGGGGTCGGGGGCGCTGGAGATCCGCGTGAACCTGGGGCCCTCGGCGGAGGGGCAGCGTTCCCGGGTGATCGGCGCGACCGGGACCAGCGCGGCCCAGAGCGCGGTGGGGGTCCTGGCGGATCGCCCGCAGAAGGGAGATGGCACCGATCTCAACACCCTGGCCCACCTGGAGGTGATCGACAGCGACATCGAGGGGGGCAACGGCGAGGAGCGGGTGGGAGCCCGGGTGATTGATACCGGTTTGACGGCGAAGAACGCCCTCTTCCTCGGCGCCTTTCTTCCTGGCGGTACGACCCTCCGGGGCCTTGAACTCAGGGGGGAGAAGCAGAGCCCGAACGCGGACATCGAGGGCTCCATGATCCAGGGCGGAGAGGCCATCTCCCCGGGGGAACTCTACACGGTGGCCGGGCTACGGCTGGAGGGGAGCAGCGGGTTTGGCAAGGTCACGGTCACCACCTCGAGCCTCCAGGGGTGCGCCTCCGGTTGCACCGGACCAGGCACTGCCCATGGCCTCTTTCTGGGCAAGGTGACCAACTTTTCGCTCGCGCAGAGCATCGTGGAAGCAGGATTCATGGTCGGCGGGGACCCGGCGCAGGGGCGCTTTGTGGGGATCGAGATCGCCCCATCTCTCCCTGGTGCCCCGGTCGTGGGTGGGCAGATCTTGCTGGAGGAGAACACCCGTATCGTGGGGCACACCATCAACAGCCCGCTGCTCCAGTCGGTCGGTGTGCAGATCGGGAGCGGGCCCCTGGTGCTGCGGAATAACCAGGAAATTTCCGGCGGATTTGCCCAGCAGACCAGCGGCATTCGCGTCGAGGCCGAGGGGGCCTTTGCCCCCGCCTCGGGGGTGATCATCGAGCGCAACGCGCGCATCTTCGGGGGGGTGGGCGCGTCGAGCTCGGGGCTCGTGCTGCGGGATGCGATCGGCGCGGTGGTGCAGGGCAACCGGGTCGATGCCCTGGGCCTCGAAGAGGGTAAGTGCAGCGGGGAACTCTCGCTGAGCCAGGGCCTGAAGGCCGGTTGGGCTCCGGACTCTTTCCTGGTCAACAACCTGTTCTTTGGCGGGAAAAACTGCACCGCGATCGCCTGTGACATCGACACCCTGGGCCCCGTACCAGGGGCGCCAGAGGGGATGGTGTTCGCCCACAACCTCTGCCTCGCCCCGGGCAACGTGACCAACAACGGGGAGAGCCTGGCGATCGGGATCCGCGCGCTCCACCGCTCCCAGGGGATCAACCCTCCTTTCAAGCACAAGACGCTGCTGGTGCGAGCCAACCTGCTGGCGGTGGGCCCCAGCTCGACCTCCCAGGTGCTGGGCGCCAAGAAGCGAATCGTGGGAGAATTTCAGGGTAATCAGGTGCTCAATACGTCCCTTGAACCGCTCCGGCTCGACCACAACCGGTTCTTGCTGCAAAGCCCCGGTAGCAACGACGAGTCGGTTCTCTTCCAGGGGGTGTCGTCCAAGCCTGCGTTGTTGCCGCTGGTGCCGGGGGTTCTTTTGCCCGTGGACAACGGAGAGGTGCAGGCGTCCGGCGTGATGTTCCATCTGCCCGAGGACGGCGCGCCGCTCAAGGAGCCGCTCTCGTACCTGATCGGGGCAACCAAGTGCGAGCAGAGCGGGCTGATGTTCTCGAACAACCTGCAGACGCTCGGTGGGGTGCTCTCGTCGGAGGTGAACCAGGCGTTGCTGGGCGCGCTGGGGAGCGACATCGAGCTGCAGGTGCGCGGCGCGCAGGTGACCGCGGGGCCTGACGAGTGCGGGAGCGGGCAGGTGCCCTGAGGGGCCGCTCAGAACGATTCGTCGAAGGAGACGGCGCCGGTGACGCCGACCTGGTAGGCGGAGACGCGGCGCTCGAAGAAGTTGGCGAGCTCCTGGACGTCCTGGAGATCCATGAACGAGAAGGGGTTGCGGCTGCGGTACCGGGGGGGGAGGCCCAGGGCCACGAGGCGCTGGTCGGCGATGAATTCGAGGTACGAGCGCATGTCGCGGGGCGACAGGCCGGCGACGCCGAGGCCCAGCAGGTCGTCGGCGAACTGGTGCTCGCACTGGATGGCCTCGTCGAGCATGCGGCGCACCGAATCGGCCATCTCCTCGTCGAAGAGATCGGGCTCTTCCTCGCGGACGATCCGGACCACCTCGAGGGCGAAGCCCATGTGGGCGCTCTCGTCGCGGAAGACCCAGTTGGTCCCCGCCGCCAGCCCGTGGAGCAGCCCCCGGGAGCGGAGGAAGTACACGTAGGCGAAGGCCGCGAAGAAGAAGAGGCAGTCAGCCTTGTGACGGATGCTGGGGATGGTGTCGATGGCGACGAAGGCCCGGGCGCGCTCGTCCGGGTCCGGGACGTAGGTGTCCAGGAGCGTCAGGTAGAACTGCACATGGAGCGCTTCTTCGTAGAGCTGGCGCGACAGGTACATGCGCGCCTCGGGGGCGTTGATGTGGCGGTAGAGGTTCACCGCGAGGTTGTCCGCCACGATCGAGTCGCCGGTGGCGAAGAAGGCCACCAGCCGCTGGATCATGTGGCGCTCCGCGGGGCCCAGGCGCTCGCGCAGATCGACCAGATCCGTGGAGAAATCGACCTCCTCGACCGTCCAGGTGTTCCGGATGGCAGCCCGGTACATCTCGTAGAACGCCGGGTATTGCATCGGGCGTAGCGTCAGGTGCAGCCCCGGGTCCAGCAGC
>JALOQB010000387.1 GCA_025453595.1 Polyangiaceae bacterium | reverse complement strand
TGGGAAAATCCCAAAGAAGCCATGATGATTCATGCTGGGGGGCAAGATCCTGATGGGTTTTCTGCTTCCATCGTCGTACCTCGCGGTCCTGACGTGTTGCTTGGTATAGGAGAGGCTTACTACCATGGCATCTCTATCTGGACCAAGGAGAAAGGGGTTCAACCTCTTCAACGATGGTTCGGTGATTACACCCGAGGTGCAGGCAACATCGGTACAGACGGCAAGGACCTGGTCTGGACTTACGGCGAAGGAAAGAAGCCCTCTGACGTTGAGTTCCCTTCCACCTCCGTCTTCACTGCTCCTTACGCCACCGACATGACCACCGTCGACAAGACCAAGCGGCGGCTTCGTTCGGATGTTACACATCCAGGAGATGATCGGTACCGTTATGCGGTTGGTTGTGGGTATGCGGCGCGTCGGTACTTCAAAGATGGTGAGACCAGCAACCTGCTGGTGGTACGGCTGTCCGATGGTCAAGGCTGGAAACTGGAGGGAAAACCTCAGGGACCTGATCTTGTGTACTGGGACGAACCCCTGGCCATCTCTTGCGAGCATCTATACGTGACGATGGCGGTAGAGAAGCAAAGCCCGGTGATTGCGCGCATCCCGTTGGCTTCGCTGGGGCCTGGGCTTCCTGCGGACTGAGGGGCCTTCCAGCGGGGGGGGTTGTCGTGCAGGCTGGTGGGCCCGATGCCCCGGCGCCATGCGGCTCGCCCTCGCACCCTTGAAGCACTCTTTCTCCGGCTGGAAGAGCTGGTGCTGGCCAGCTCCGGCGAGGACGAGTTCGAGGAGGTCTTCAAGCTGCTGATCGCCAAGCTCTGGGACGAGCGCAGCGGCGCGGGGTTGTTTCGAGGGGGGCTGCGGCCGGAGGAGGCGGCGCAGGCGGTCGGGGAGCTGCTGGGGCGCGCGGCGCGAGGGTGGCCTGGCGTGCTGGAGGAGCCCGCGATGCGGCTGCGTCCGGGCCATGTCGCGGTCTGCGTCGAGGTGATGGCGCCGCTCGCGCTGGCGGATGCGTCCTTCGAGGCCCTCGACGCCTTCTTCGAGTTCCTCGTGGCCCGGGCCGTCAAGGGGGCGAAGGGCCAGTACTTCACCCCGCGCCACGTGGTCGAGCTGTGCGTGCGCCTGGTGCAGCCCCGGGCCGGGGAGGTGGTGCTCGATCCGGCCTGCGGCTCCGGAGGGTTTCTGGTGCATGCGTGGCAGCGGGGCGGGGCCCGGTCGGAGGGGGCGCTCCGGGGCCTGGACGTGGACGCCCGCGCGGCGCGGGTCGCCCGGGCGCTGCTGGTGCTCTCGGGGGCCTCCTGCGCGGGGGTGAGGCAGGCCAACAGCCTGCTGGAGGCAGGGGAGGAGCAGGCCGATGTGATCCTCACCAACCCCCCGTTCGCCGGCGACGTGCGGGAGCCGGCGCTGCTGGCGGGCTACGAGCTGGCGGCGAAGCGGCGCCGCGTCGAGCGCGACGTGCTCTTCGTCGAGCGCTGCCTGCGCTGGCTGCGGCCGGGGGGGCGCATGGCGATGGTGCTGCCGCACAACAAGTTCGCGGCGCGGTCCCTCGGGTACCTGCGGGCCTGGTTGCTGGAGCGGGCGCGGGTGGTCGGGGTGGTGGGGCTGGGGCGTAATACCTTCCTGCCCCACACCCACCAGAAGGCGGCGGTGCTGCTGCTGGAGAAGCGAGGCGCCGGGCCCCGGCCGCCGGACCCCCGGGTGTTCTTCGCGATCAGCGAGCGAGACGGCAAGGATGCCCGGGGCGACCTGGTGCTCCGGGGCGAGCCCACGCTCCCCCCCTGGGAGCGCATCGACCACGATTTCGACGAGATCCTCGGCGCATTCGAGGGGTTCTTGGCCACCGAGGGGCTCTCTTCATGGCGCTGATCTGCACCCGACCCTGCTCGGCCCTGGCCCCCGGCGCCGTGCTGGCCCCCGAGCGCTACGACCCGCGGCGCTCCCTCGAAAACGGCGGCTTGCCCCTGGGCGAGGTCGCCTGGCTGGAGCGGGCCCTGCTGCGGCCCGGCGCCCCGGGTCCTTTCCTGATCCTGGACACGACCCACGCCCGGGAGGGGCGCGTCGACGCCCCGCCCCCGCTGGCGGACGCCCTCCAGAGCGCCAAGCGGCCCGTGGCCGTGGGCGACGTGATCGTCTCCAGGTTGCGCCCTTACCTGCGCCAGGTGGCCTTTCTGGACGAGCAGATCCCGGGGGGCCGCGGGGCCCGCCTGGTGGCCTCCTCCGAGTTCTACGTGCTGCGCCCCCGGGACGGCGCCTCCCTCGCGTTTCTCGTGCCTTTCCTGCTCTCGACGCCGGTCCAGCGGGCCCTGGCCGCGGCCCAGGAGGGGGGCCACCACCCGCGCTTCCGCGAGGAGGTCCTCGCCGCCCTCCCGGTGCCCCCCGCGCTGCTGGAGGGCCGGGCGCGGCTGTCGGCGCTGGTGGAGTCGGGTATCCGGAACTTCCGGACAGGCGAGGGGGCGATGGCAGAGGCCCGGGAGGCGGCGGAGCGGGCGGTGGCGGGGCGAGAAGCGCCTTGACGAGGTGAGGGTGGAGGGACCACCCTGCAAGGAATGGAGCCCGTCGACGGCCTGCCCGGTGCGAAGCCCATCACCGTGGCCGATCTGGACAGGAGATTGAAGCGCGCCCTGGAGACCACGGCGAACGATCTGTGGGTCGAGGGGGAGGTGACGTCGTTCAAGGCGGCATCGAGCGGGCACCTGTATTTCACGCTGAAGGACGAGCGCGAGGACGCGTCGATCGAGTGCGTGATGTACCGGACGTCGGCGCTGCGGGCGCGGCGTTCGCTGGCGGACGGGGCGCGGGTGCAGGTCCGCGGGAAGGCGACGCTGTGGGCGCCCCGGGGCAAGCTCCAGTTCATCGTGGACGCGGCGCGGGCGGCGGGGCGGGGGGCGCTGCTGGAGGCGCTGGAGCAGCTCAAGCTGAAGCTGGCCGCCGAGGGGGTTTTTGCCCCGGAGCGCAAGCGGGCGTTGCCCACCGATCCCCGCATCATCGGCGTGGTGACCAGCGCCAACGGGGCGGCGATCCACGACATCGCCCGGGTGGCGTTCCGGCGGGGCGGGGCCCGGATCCTGCTGGCCCCGGCGCTGGTGCAGGGGGCAGACGCTCCGGCGCAGATCGTGGCGGCGATCGACCGTCTCGAGCGGGTGAACGGCGTCGACGTGCTGATCGTGGGCCGCGGCGGCGGCGCCAGCGAGGATCTGGCGGCCTTCCAGGATGAGCTGGTGGTGCGCCGGGTGGCGTCCTGCCTGGTGCCGGTGGTGAGCGCGGTGGGCCACGAGATCGACATGACCCTCACCGACCTGGCGGCGGACGTCCGGGCCGCGACGCCCTCCCAGGCGGCGGAGCTGGTGGTCCCGGAGGGGCACCACCGGGTGCGGCTGCTCCGCGAGCTGACCGGGAGGCTGGGGCGTGCGATGAGCCAGCACCTGCTCGAGAGCCGCGTCGCCCTCGAGCGGCTCCAGCGGGGTCTGGGCGACCCCAGGGCCGAGCTGGGGGACAGGCAGCAGTCCCTCGACGACCTCGAGCTGCGGCTGCGCGAGGCGGTGCGGCGCGATCTGTCGACCCGCGAGGCGGGGGCGCTGCGGCTCCAGGCGCGCCTGTCGGCGCAGCACCCGCAGGCCGTGGTCGAGCGCGCCCGGAACGATCTCCAGCGCCTGGAGGGGCGGCTACGCAACGACGGGCGGCGGTCCATCGAGCTCCGGGGGGCGAGGCTGGCGCTGCTGGCCGGCCGCCTCCAGGAGATGTCGCCGCTGACGGTGCTGGGCCGGGGCTACGCCATCGCCCTGGGCCCCGCGGGCCAGGCCCTTCGGGATGCGGCCACGGTGGCTCCGGGCGACCCGATCGAGCTGCGGCTGCACCGGGGCACGGTGCGGGCGCGGGTCGAGGGGGGGCAGCCATGAGCGTGTTCCCCTCGCGCTTCGCGGTGGTGGGGCATCCGGTCCAGCACTCTGCGTCGCCCGCGATGCATGCGGCGGCGCTCCGTGCGATGGGCCTGCCGCACCTGTACGAGGCCATCGAGTGCCCCTCGCAGAGCGCCTTCGAGCGGGTGCTATCGCTGATGAAGCGCGGGTATTTCCAGGGGGTCAACGTCACCGCGCCGCTCAAGGGGCTGGCGGTCGAGCTGGCCGACGAGGTGAGCCCGGAGGCCCGGCAGGTGGGCGCCGCCAACACGCTGCGGGTGGTCGCGGGGCGGGTGCATGCGAGCAACACGGACGTGCCGGCGATGGTCGAGCAGATCCAGCGGTCGCAGGCGCGGCTGGGGGTGGCGCTGGTGCTGGGGAGCGGGGGGGCCGCCCGGGCCGCCGTCGAGGCCTGCCTGCAGCTTGGCGTGCGCCTGATCGGGGTGACCTCCCGCTCCTGGGTTGACTCCGAGGTGCTCTACGAATCCTCGGTGGCGCAGGCCTTCCGTGATCGCCGTGTGCTGACCTTCCCCTGGCCCCAGGGCGAGGTGCCGGTCGAGCGCACCAAGGGGTCCATCGCGCTCCAGCTCCAGTGGTCCGAGCTCGCGGCCATGGCCGATCTGCTGATCCAGGCCACCAGCGCCGGGCTCTCCCCCGGGAACCCGGGCGACGCGGTGGCGGGCGCCATCCCCTGGCCCCGGGTCCCTGCCCACGCGGTCGCCTACGAGCTGATCTACGGCTCCAGCCCCACCCCCTTCGCCGCCGCCGCCCTCCAGCGCAACCTGCGCGTCCTCGACGGGGTCGAGCTGCTGGCCCGCCAGGGGGCTCGCTCCCTCTCGCTCTGGCTCCAGCGCCCGGCCCCCTTCGAGGTCATGCTCGAGGCCGCGCGCCAGAGGGTCCACGGGGGCTGAGATGAGCCAGCGCGTCTCCGAGGGGCGCCTGCCCCGCCGACCCACGCCCCAGACCCTCAACTACCGCCGCATCGTCCTCTTCCTGGTGGCGCTGGTCATCGTCCCGAGCGTCCTGCTCTCGGCCATCGGGGTCATCATGCTGGTGGCCGGCGAGGAGCAGCTGAACATCCTCCTCGGCATCCTGGTGCTCTGCTTCACTGGCGCCGTGGTCAGCGGCGTGGTGCTGGTCTGGGTGTTCGCCCGCCGCGACGCCAAGCTCAACGAGCTCCAGGCCGACTTTGTGTCGAAGGTCAGCCACGAGCTGCGCACCCCCCTCACCAGCATCCGCATGTTCACCGAGACCCTGGCCCTGCGCCGCGGCAACCCGGCGGTCGAGGAGAAGTGCATCGAGGCCCTCACCCGCGAGAGCCGCCGCCTCCAGGACCTGATCGATCGCCTCCTCGACTGGGGCCGCATGGAGAGCGGGCGTCGCCTCTACGTCCTGCAGGAGGCCGACATCAAGGAGGTGATCGAGGGGGCGGTCAACGCCTACGAGCCCCTGCGGGAGCGGCGCCAGGTCTCCCTCGATCTGCGTATCCAGTCCTCCCTCGGGCAGGTGATCTGCGACAGCGGCGCGGTCAAGGATGCCATCGTCAACCTGCTGTCGAACGCCTACAAATACGGCGGCGAGCCCCCGGCCATACGCCTCTGGGCCCGCGAGACCGGGGGCAACATCCTGATCTCGGTCTCCGACAACGGGCAGGGCATCGATCGCCGGGAGCACAAGCGCATCTTCGAGAAATTTTACCGCATCGACGACCGCCTCTCCCGGGAGCGCGAGGGCTCCGGGCTTGGCCTCGCGATCGTGGCCCACGTGATCCGCGCCCACGGGGGCAGCATCGAGGTGGACAGCGCCCTGGGCCGCGGCTCGACCTTCACGCTGAGCTTCCCGCGGCAGGCCCGCCCGCCCGGGGGCGAGTGACCCTCGCTGGCGCCCGGCGAGGATATGGATTATCCCTAGAGGATGTCCCAGTATGGAAGTCCTCCCCCCGGCGGTTTCGGCTACCCCCCCAACGCTCCCTTCGGCGCGCCGCAGCCGGCCGGCATCGGCCAGCTCGCGGTCCTCAACGAGCGCAGCTTCGTCAAGGATCTGCTGCTCGCCCTGGTCACCTGCGGGATCTACGGGTTCTATGCCTTCTACGTGACCGAGGAAGAGCTGGCGAAGGCCAGCGGTGACCCCAGCATCAACGCCGTGAAAGACCTCCTGCTGACCATCGTCACCTGCGGGATCTGGGGCATCTACTGCTACTGGCGCAACGCCAAGAAGTACCACGAGCTGGCCACCCGCCACGGCATCCAGCGGCAGGATCAGTCCACCATCGTGCTGATCACCATGGCCCTCGGCGTCGGCTTCATCGGCTGGTACCTCCTCCAGGAAGAGCACAA
Source organism: Polyangiaceae bacterium (assembly GCA_025453595.1). Lineage (GTDB taxonomy): Bacteria > Myxococcota_A > Polyangia > Polyangiales > Polyangiaceae > JANWXX01. The sequence goes on along the minus strand of JALOQB010000387.1, from coordinate 75 downwards.
CGTCCTCGCCGCCGCGGGCCGCGGCCAGCGCTGAGCGCGCTCCCTGGTTGTTTCCGGGGGGGGGGTGCGTTAAAG
>JALOQB010000386.1 GCA_025453595.1 Polyangiaceae bacterium | reverse complement strand
CGTGCTCGTCAAGCCCGCCACGCCCACGGCGCTCCTCACGGTGCGCATGGTCGAGCGCATGCTGGCGGCCAACCTGCTCCCCGAGGGCGCGCTCCAGCTTCTGGTCGGCGCCCCCGGCGACCTGCTCCGCCACCTTGATCCGCAGGATGTCGTGGCCTTCACCGGGTCCAGCCGCACGGCGGCGACGATCCGGTCCACCCCCGAGCTGGTGGCCCGGTCGGTGCGGGTCAACGCCGAGGCCGACAGCCTCAACGCCTCGGTGCTGGGCCCGGACATCGAGCCAGGCAGCGAGGTTTACTCGGCCTTCCTGGCCGATATCGTCCGCGATGTGACGCAGAAGGCGGGGCAGAAATGCACCGCGATCCGCCGCATTTTCGTGCCCGCGGCGCAGCTTGACGCGGTGCGCGACGAGCTGGTCGAGCGCCTCGCCGCGATCCGCCTGGGGGACCCGGCCCGCGAGGGCGTGCAGATGGGTCCGGTGGCCACCGCCAACCAGCTCCGCTCGGTCCGGGAGGGCATCCGGCTGCTGCTCGCCAGCGAGCGGGTGACCCTCGCCACCGGCGGCCCCGAGCGCCCCGCCGCCCTCGACGGCGTCGACGGCGACCGGGGCTTCTTCGTGGCGCCGACCCTCCTCGTGGCGCCGGACGCCGCGGCGGCCCGCCTGGTCCACGAGCACGAGGTCTTCGGCCCCTGCACCACCCTGATGCCCTACGACGGGGCCGCCGAGCAGGCCACCGCGCTGGTGGCCCTGGGCGGCGGCGGGCTGGTGTGCAGCGTGGCCACCAACGACCGCACCTTCGCCCGCGACCTGCTGCTCGGGCTGGCCCCCTTCCACGGGCGTGTTTACCTCAACTCCGAGAAGAGCGTGGGGGTGGCCCCGGGGCCTGGCACCGTGTTCCCCCAGCTCCTGCACGGCGGCCCTGGCCGCGCCGGCGGCGGGGAAGAGCTCGGGGGCCTGCGGGGGCTCGCCGGGTACATGCAGCGGGCGGCGCTCCAGGGCTTCGGCCCCCTCGTCGATTCGGTCGCGTCCGGCGGCAAGCGGGCCTGATCCCCCGCGGGAATTTCGCCGTCGCCGCGGGGGCGGTGACGGAGCGGGCCGATTAGGGTAACTCTCTACACCGCTCCATGCATATTCCCCTCTTGCTCGACGCCTCGGCGATCGTGGACGCCCCGATCCTCAGCGCTGCCGGAATCGGCAGCATCATCACCCTCACGCTGCTCGAGACCGTCCTCGGGATCGACAACGTGATCTTCCTGTCGATCCTGGTGGCCAAGCTACCCAGGGAGCAGCAGGCCCTCGGGCGCCGCATCGGCCTGTTCCTGGCCCTCGGCACCCGCGTGCTGCTGCTCCTCACCCTGAGCTGGCTCACCGGCCTCACCGCGCCGCTCTTCAACGTGCTGGGCAAGGGCATCTCGGGGCGTGACCTGGTGCTGATCCTCGGCGGTGGCTTCCTCATCTTCAAGTCCACCTGGGAGATCTTCGGCGGCCTCGAGGCCGAGGACCCGCGGGAGGAGCAGACCAAGGATCAGGGCGCCAAGAACCGCGCGTTCCTCGGCATCGTCGCCCAGATCGCCATCATGGATGTCGTCTTCTCCCTCGACTCCGTGATCACCGCCGTCGGCCTCGCCCGCCAGCTCCCCATCATCCTCATCGCCATGGTCCTCTCGATGATCGCCATGCTCGGCTTCGCCGGCTTCATCGGCGAATTCGTCGAGCGCCACCCCAGCATGAAGGTCCTGGCCCTCAGCTTCCTCATCATGATCGGCACGCTCCTCGTCGCCGAGGGCGGCGGCCAGCACCTGCCCAAGGGCTACGTCTACGCCGCCATGGCCTTCTCCGTGACCATCGAGCTGCTCAACATCTGGCTACGCAAGCGCTCCGAGAAGGTCCGCGCCCTGCACGGCCTCTCCAAGCATACCCACGAGCTGACCGGCTCCGAGGCCCCCCCCGCCAGCGCCCCTAGCCCCGTCTTCCTCGAACGCCTCGCCGAGCTCGAGTCCCTCGTCGCTCAGCAGAAACAGCGCATCGCCGAGCTCGAGGCCCGCGGCTGAGCCCCTCCGCTCGCCTCGATCACTCCTCGCCGTCGTCCGCGCCAGCCTTCTCGGCCTTCTCGGCCTTCTCGGCCTTCGCTGGCGCCTTCGGAGCCGCCTTCTTCGCCGCAGGCTTCTTCGCGCTCTTGGTCGCCATCAGCTTGTACGACTCCCGCACGCTCTTCAGCTCGCCGGGCGTCACCACCCCGTCCTTGATCGCCTGCCCCAGCCGCGCCTTCACCTGCGCCACCGCGCCCTCCAGCGCCTTCGGAGCCGCCTTCTCCGCCTGCTTCTTCTCCTGCGCAATGCGGTTGGCCACCTCCTGCTTCAGCTTGTCCACGCCGATCACGCCCTTCGGCGTCTTGCTCGCGGTCTTCCGCTTGCTGTGCTTCGACGCCGCGGCGCTCGGCTTCTTCGCCTTCGCGCCCTCGGCCTGGGCGCTCACAGGGACCATCATCAACGTCAGAGTCAGGAGAATTTTCGATAGGGGGCGCATGGCTGCCTCGCAGGGGTGACCGGCTCCCAGAAGCTCAACGGGAGCACGAAGTGGAGCTGCAGGTGTCATGGTAAGCAGATGTAGGTGTAACACCTCATTTGCCGCGCCGATTTTCTGGAAATGCCTTTATTTCCCCTTCGTTTCTTTCTCCAGGGGGTGCTCCTCATCCAGCCGACGGAGCGAGGACCAGGGGAAGGGTTGCCAGAAAGGGGTGTTGATTGACCCATCTGCGGGCCTGATGGCAAACCAGGGGGAGCCTTCGCTGTCCCGGAGGATATGGAAGCTCTGGGCTGGCATGAAGCCCTGACCCAGGAGCACCACGCGGCGCCCGTCGGGGGCGCGGGCGAGGTCGAGGACAAGGACCGCATGGCCCGGGCTCCCCGGGAGGACGAAGAAGTCGCCAGGACGTAGCTGGTCGAGAGAGAGGGGGAGGGCGTCGCGGGCGATGGAGCCGGTGTTGGCCCAGGTGAAGACCATCGCCAGGTACTTACGGAAGCTGTCGTGGTGCCGGGAAGGGGCGCCGGTGAGCTTCCAGAGGAGGCGGTTGCCGTCGGGGACGACGCGTTCTCCGGCGGCCCACCGGGAGTAAGGGAGCGCGGCGCCGGAGGCAGCCCGGTAGGAGACCGCCCGGTCCCCCTGGGACCAGCGCCACTCGGCGTGGAGGCGCAGGATGGAGTCGGCGCACTGCTGGAGGTCCGCGTTGCCGACGTCGAGGGCGACGACGCCGGCGATCGAGGGGTGAGAGGGCTCCCGGAGCAGGGCACCGCGGAAGGTGCGCACGGGGGCGGAGGCCTCGGCCAGGGGGAGGCCACGGAGCCAGGCGCCAAAGGAGGACGGAGGGAGGTCCACGCGCTGGAAGCCGGGGGGCGCAGGGAAGCGCTGCGCGAGGACGTCGGTGGGGGCGGGCAGGTCCGGGGCCGGGTCGCGGAGCCAGGGGTAAGGGGAGGCGGACCAGTCGATCGGCGCGATCGGCGCAGCGCTCGGGGCGGCGCTTGGCGTGGTGCGGGCGGCCTCGTGGGTGGGACGAGGCGGGAGGGCAGGGGCGTCGGTCTGTTCGGCCGGGGCGGGCGAGGGCAGGGGAGGGGAGCAGGCCGCCAGAGACAGGACCGCCAGCCACGGCACGAAGGGCGCGGGCTGGCGGAGAGGGGGGGGGTTCACGGGGAGAGCGTGACCCACCCTGGTAGAGCCGACAAGAGCGGCCGGTTCAGTGGGGAACGGACCCGGAGGGGCGCGAGGGCGGCACTCCGGCCTGACGTTTCTTGGGGGCCTTGGGTCTGGGCTTGGCCGGGGTCGTCGGGTTACTGGCCTTGGCGGGCTGGGTCGCCCGCTTCTTCTTGCTGTTGCTGCGCTGCTGGGCGGCCTTCTGCTCTTCTGCTTTCGTCGCCATCTCGTTGGACCTCCGACAGACGGGTGTTTCCAAGCAAGCAACCCCCCGGCACCCGCGGGTATCGGGGCAAGTGACGTCATCGTAACACCGGTTTTCTGCCGGGCGCTGCAGGCAAAATTCCGGGGCCCGGGTGGGAGCATGCCCGACCCGCCGGAGGGCGAGAAAATCGACGAGGGACGACCGGGGCGGGGGGCGCTACGATGAGGCCGCATGAAACCTGTCGCCAACCCGACCGTCATCCTGCGCATTTGCGATAGCTACGACACCCAGCGCATCCGCCAGATCGTGCGGGAGGGCCTGGAGACCCTCGACCTGCGCCCCCGGGGCCGCACCCTGCTCAAGCCCAACCTGGTGGCTTCCGGGCCCCTCTTCGAGCATGCGTTCACCCGGCCCGAGTTCACCGAGGGGGTGCTCCAGGCGCTGCGGGACCGCCAGCAGGGAGAGCTGACCGAGCTGGCGGTGGGCGAGCGCTGCGGCATCACGGTCCCCACGCGGATGGCCTACGAGGGGGCGGGCTACGACCCGATGCTCAAGCGGCTGGGGGTGAAGCGCTACTGCTTCGAGGAGGAGCCGCAGGTCGAGATCCGCCTCAACCACCCGACCCGGTTGCGCGATTACCTCTTCACGCCAGAGCCGGTGGCCAAGGCAGATTTCTTCGTCAATTGCCCCAAATTCAAGGCGCACCCCTGGACGACGGTGACCTTCTCGGTGAAGAGCTACATCGGTATCCAGGACGACCGCCACCGGCTCATCGACCACGATCATCGCCTTGACGAGAAGATCGCGGACCTGCAGCACATCATCCAGCCCCAGTTCATCGCCATCGACGCGATCACCGCGGGCGAGGGGCGCATGCTGACGCCGATCCCGTTCCCCCTCAAGATGATCATCATGGGCAACAACCAGATCGCCATCGACGCGGTCTGCTGCCACATCATCGGCGTCGACCCGGCCACGGTGCCCCACATCAAGCTCAGCGCCGACAGCGGCTTTGGCCCCCTGGATCTCGATCAGATCAAGATCGTCGGTGACCTGACCCTCGAGCAGGCGCAGGCCCGGGCCCGGGGCTTCAAGGTCGGCCTGATCCGCGTCGAGAAGTACTTCGAGGGCACCAACATCACCGCCTACGCCGGGCCGCCGCCGGAGGCCGAGCACACCGATTACTGCTGGGGCGGCTGCCCCGGCGCCATCGAGGAGGCCATCGAGATCCTGCGGCAGTTCGACCGCGAGTGCGACGCCAAGATGCCCCGCCTGCACGTGGTCTTCGGCAACTACCAGGGCCCCATCGACGCGAAGCCCGGCGAGAAGGTCGTGTTCATCGGCGACTGCGCCACCTGGCAGGGGCAGATCCAGGGGCAGTTCGTCCAGATCCGCAGCAAGTACCAGGACCGCTCGACCAAGGACCCGTACCACGCCCAGCACGAGGACATCTTCGCCAAGATGGTCAAGGTCATGGCCAGGATGCGCGCCTCCCGCGAGGATGCCCACATCCGCCTCGAAGGCTGCCCCGTCAGCGTCGCCGAGCAGGTCCTCGCCCTGGTCTTCCTCGGCGGGCTCAAGAACCCCTACTTCGACCCCCAGCAGAACCTCGCCTTCAACAAGGCCTACCTGGGCTGGCGCTCCACCACCGCGCTCCAGCGCCTCCGGGGCATCCCTTACCAGAAGCACGGCCCTTGCGCCCGCGGCGAGGCGGCCCCCGAGGTCGAGGCCTCTCCCCTCTCCATGGCGCGCCCCTCCACCTCCACCCCCTTGCCCGGAGAGTGACCCCGCCCCTGCAAGCGGCCTCCCATCCGTGCTAACCCGCACTCCATGGAAGACCTGCTGCAGATCGGCAAGTACACCTTTCGCTCGCGGCTGTTCATCGGGACCGGCAAGTACAAGGATGTCCACGAGACCAGGGCCGCCCTCGAGGCCAGCGGCGCCGAGGTGATCACCGTCGCCCTCCGCAGGGTCAACCTCAAGGAGCAGCCCGAGGGCTCGCTCATGGGCCTCCTCACCGACAAGACCCGCCGCTGGACCCTCCTCCCCAACACCGCCGGCTGTTACACCGTCGACGAGGCCGTTCGCACCTGCCGCCTCGCCCGCGAGCTTGGCCTCTCCGAGCTGGTCAAGCTCGAGGTCATCGGCGACCAGAAGACCCTCTTCCCTGACAACGAGCTCACCGTCGAGGCCGCACGCATCCTCGTCAAGGAGGGCTTCACCGTCCTCCCCTATTGCATCGACGACCCCATCGTCTGCCGCAAGCTCGAGGACATCGGCTGCGCCGCCGTCATGCCCCTCGCCGCCCCCATCGGCTCCGGCCTCGGCATCCGGAACCCCCATAACCTCGCCATCATCCTCGAGCAGGCCCGCGTCCCCGTCATCGTCGACGCCGGCGTCGGCACCGCCAGCGACGCCGCCGTCGCCA
>JALOQB010000385.1 GCA_025453595.1 Polyangiaceae bacterium | reverse complement strand
AGGGCCGGGGCACGGCCTTCGTGGAGGGGAGAGTGGTAGGCTCCCCTGGGAAGCGAGAAGCCGCCACCTCGGCGTAAGCCAGGTGGGGGAGTTGTCACGGTGTTTGCGTCAAGGGCGCGGGTGCCAGTCCTGGAGGGCGCGGACCGTGGGGTTGCCCTCGTTGACCTCCATGGCGGCGACGCCGGCGAGGGCGGCGCTCATGGTGGTGAAGTAAGGGATGCTGGCGAGGAGGGCCTGGCGCCGGACCGCGTAGCTATCGCGCACGGACTTGGAGCCGACGGTGGTGTTGATGACGACGGCGACGCTGCCGGAGCGGATCGCGTCGACGACGTGGGGCGAGCCCTCGACGACCTTGTTGACGGTGCGCACGGGGACGCGGGCCCGGAGGAGGGCCTCGGCGGTGCCGCGGGTGGCGAGGATGTCGAAGCCCATGTTGCGGAGGCGCCGGGCCAGCTCGACGACGGCGCTCTTGTCGCCGTCCTTGACGCTGATGAGGGCCTCACCCTTCGAGGGGAGGCTGGTGCCGCTGGCGAGCAGCGCCTTGCCGAAGGCCCGGGCGAAGGTGGTCGCCACGCCCATGACCTCGCCGGTGGAGCGCATCTCGGGGCCCAGGATGGTGTCGACGCCGGGGAACTTGGTGAAGGGGAAGACGCTCTCCTTCACGGCGACCAGGCGAGGCCAGGGGAGGTCGTGGACATCCAGCTCATCCAGGGTCTTCCCGGCGATGACCTGCGTGGCCAGCTTGGCCAGGGGGCGCCCGGTGGCCTTGGAGACAAAAGGCACGGTGCGCGAGGCCCGGGGGTTCACCTCGATGACGAACACCTGCTCCTCCTTGACGGCGAACTGCACGTTCATCAACCCGCGGACCCCCAGCTCCAGGGCCAGGGCGCGGGTGATGGACTCGATGCGCTCGATGATGCCGATGGGCAGGCTGTGCGGGGGCAGCACGCAGGCGCTGTCGCCGGAGTGAATCCCCGCCTCCTCGATGTGCTGCATCACGCCGCCGATCACCACGCGGTGGCCGTCGGCCAGGCAGTCGACGTCGACCTCGGTGGCGTCCTGCAAGAACTCGTCGACCAGGATCGTCTGGGTCCCGGCCTCGCGGGCGGCCTCGGCGGCCACATGCATGTAGGCCGCCAGCTCGTCCCGGTTGTTGCAGATCATCATGGCGCGGCCGCCGAGGACGTAGCTGGGGCGCACCAGCACCGGGTAACCGATCTGCCCGGCGACCCGGTACGCGTCCTCGATGCCCCGGGCGATGCCGCCCCTCGGGCGCGCGACCCCGAGCCTGGACAGCAGCGCCTCGAAGCGCTCCCGGTCCTCGGCCCGATCGATCGCGTCCTCGCTGGTGCCCAGGATCTTCACCCCCGCCCGCGCCAGCGGCACGCTCAGCTTCAGCGGCGTCTGGCCGCCGAACTGCACGATCACCCCCTCGGGGCGCTCCCGCTCGCAGATCTCCAGCACATCCTCGAAGGTCAGGGGCTCGAAGAACAGCCGATCCGAGGTGTCGTAGTCCGTCGACACCGTCTCCGGGTTGCAGTTGACCATGATGGCCTCGACCCCCATCTCCTTGAGGGCCAGCGCCGCATGCACGCAGCAGTAATCGAACTCGATCCCCTGCCCGATGCGGTTGGGGCCGCCCCCCAGGATCACGATCTTGCGGCGCCCGGTCGGCTCGATCTCCTGGGTGGAGGCGTAGGTTCCGTACAGGTACGGCGTGTGGGCGATGAACTCGGCGGCGCAGGTGTCCACGCGGCCGTAGGCGGGGCGAACCCCCGCGCCACGGCGCATCGCCGCCACCTCCGCCTCGGCGCTGCCAGCCAGCGACGCGATCTGCCGGTCAGAGAACCCGAGGCGCTTCAGCCGCCGTAGCTTCTCGACCCGGCCCGCCTCGTCCAGCGCCAGCAGCCCCCTCGCCTCCCCCTCGGCCTCCAGCAGCCGGCCGATCTGCCGCAGGAACCAGGGGTCGATGCCGGTCCGCTGGTGCAGCTCCTCCTGCGGGATCCCCAGCCGCATCGCGTCCGTCACGTGGAACAGCCGGTCCGCGCTCGGCGTCTCGACCAGCCTGCGGAGGGCCGCTTCCAGCTCGTCCCGGGTGGGGGTCGGCAAAGACCTCGGCGCGGACGGACTATCCGGAGCTTCCATACCAAGATCCCGGGGGCGGGCCTGCTGCTCGGCGAGGAGGCGGTAGTCGACGCGGTCGAGGAGGGAGACGAGGCCTTCGCGGCCGGTCTCGAGGCTGCGGGCGGCCTTCTGGAGGGCCTCGGGGAAGGTACGACCGATGGCCATGGCCTCGCCGACGCTCTTCATCTGGGTGCCGAGGCGGCTGTCAGCGCCGGGGAATTTCTCGAAGGCGAAGCGGGGCCATTTGACGACCACGTAGTCGATGGTGGGCTCGAAGGCGGCGCTGGTGAGGGTGATATCGTTCCTGAGCTCGTCGAGGCGGTAGCCGACGGCGAGCTTGGTGGCGATCTTGGCGATGGGGTAGCCGGTGGCCTTGGAGGCGAGGGCGCTGGATCGAGAGACCCGGGGGTTCATCTCGATGACGACGACGCGGCCGTCCCTGGGGTTGACGCCGAACTGGACGTTGGAGCCGCCGGTCTCGACGCCGATCTCGCTCATGATGGCGCGGGCGGCGTCGCGGAGTCGCTGGTACTCGCGGTCGGTGAGGGTCATGGCGGGGGCGACGGTGATGCTGTCGCCGGTGTGGACGCCCATCGGATCGAGGTTCTCGATGGAGCAGACCACGAGGAAATTGTCGGCCCGATCCCGGATGACCTCGAGCTCGTACTCCTTCCAGCCGAGGACGCTCTCCTCGACGAGCACCTCGCCGGTGGGTGAGCACTTGAGGGCCCAGGCGACGCGCTCATCAAGCTCGGCGGGGTCGTAGACGATGCCGCCGCCGGCGCCCCCGAGGGTGAAGCTGGGCCGCAGGATCGCGGGGAAACCGGTCTGCTGGGTGATGCGCCGCGCGTCCTCGACGCTGTAGGCGTAGCCGCTGCGAGGGCACTCGAGGCCGATGCGCTCCATGGCCTCCTTGAACAGCCGGCGGTCCTCGGCCTTGCGGATGGCCTGGGGGCTGGCCCCGATCAGCTCGACGCCGAAGCGGCCCAGGGTGCCGTCGTCGTGGAGCGCCAGGGCGAGGTTGAGGGCCGTCTGCCCCCCCAGCGTCGGCAGGATGGCCTGAGGCCGCTCCTGGGCGATGATCTGGGCCACGGTGCGGGGCTCGAGGGGCTCGATGTAGGTGCGATCCGCCAGCTCGGGATCGGTCATGATCGTGGCGGGGTTCGAGTTCACGAGGACCACCTCGTAGCCCTCCTGCCGCAGGGCCTTGGCCCCCTGGACCCCGGAGTAATCGAACTCGCAGGCTTGACCGATGACGATGGGGCCGGAGCCCAGGAGCATGATCTTGCGGAGGTCGTCTCGACGCGGCATGGCGCCAGCGCCCTAGCCCCGGGACGCCCCAAGGACAAGAGGAACAGGATGCTTTACCCTGGGCTCATGCGCGGGTGGCACGGTTGGCTGGTTGCAGGGGCAGCGCTGCTGCTCGCCTGCGGGGAGAGCGAGGATGGCTCCGGCGGCCCCTCGATCATCATCAACGGCAAGGGTGGCAAGGGAGGGCAAGGCAACGAGAGCGGGGCCGGCGGCGAGGGAGGCAAGGGGGCCTCGGCTGGCTTCCCGGAGGGGAACGGGGGCTCCTCCTCCGGTGGCGCGGGCGGGGCCGGCAAGGCGGGCGCGAGCGGGGCGGGCGGCGCTGGCATGGCGGGCGGCGCAGGTGGGGCGGGGAGCGGCGGCGATCCCGTGGGGGGCGCGGGCGGGGGCGGCTCCGGAGGGGACGCGGGCGCGGGCGGGGACGCGGGCGTCGGGGGCGGCCCTCCGCCGGGGCCCTGCGCGGACCGGAGCGACGGCGCCTACTGCGGGGAGGCGATCGGCGCCGAGCCCAAGAGCGCGGTGGTCTGCGCGGGGGGGCAGGTCGCCTCTTCCCAGAGCTGCCCGGATGGCTGCAAGGAGGGTCAATGCCTGTCCGACGCCGTCGAGCCCTGCTTCAACGATCCGGACGGGTGGTACTGCGGCGGCTTCATCGGGGGCGATCCAGGCTTCCGCTACCGCTGCGAGAACAAGACCACCGCCGAGAAGATCGGCTGCCCGGACGGCTGCGAGAACGGGAGCTGCAAGAGCAAGGCGTCCTGCGCGGGCAAGGCGAACGGGTACTGGTGCGGGGAGAACGAGAACACCGGCACGCCGGGGCATCTCTACCTGTGCAAGGACGGCCAGATCGCCAGCGACCAGGCCTGCCCCGATGGCTGCCAGATGATGCCCTTCGGCACCCCGGATCAGTGCAAGGTCGCGGTGTCCGACAAGGGGTACTACCTGCCTTACGCGTGCGGAGCGACCTTCCAGTGCACCCAGGGGAACAACACGAACTTCAGCCACAAGGGCAAGGAGGCCTACGCCTGGGATTTTGGCATGAAGATCGGCACCGCGGTGCTGGCCTCGCGCGGGGGCACCGTGAGCCACGCCGACTACCCCTCGCCCCCGGGGAGCCCTTGCCACAACGGCGGCGGGTCGAGCTGCGCCAACTCGGCCAACCGCGTCGTCATCGACCACGGCGACGGCCAGTCCACGGCCTACTACCACCTCTCCTCGCTGGGCGTGAGCAAGGGCCAGAAGGTGAGCCTGGGTCAGGAGATCGGGAAGTCTGGAAACTCCGGATGGTCCACCGGCGCGCACCTGCACTTCATGGTGATGCAGACCTGCGGGAGCTGGTACTGCCAGTCGCTCCAGATCAGCCTCAACGACGCGGGGGTGCCGGACTACCCGACCAGCTACACCTCGGGCAACTGCCCCTGAGCCGCCTCAGGGCAAGGTCTTGAAGTTGGCCCCCGCAGGGTACTGGTAGCTGGTGTACGGCGCGTAACCGGTCACCTGAACGCCGACCGGCGCGCTGGCTTCCAGCAGGTGAGCGCTCACCTTCGACGCATCGATGGCGAGGCGTACCACGCGGAAGCCGGTGCCCTCGATCACCTCCCCCGGCGCGGTCACCGGAGCGCCATCGAGGGAGAGAGAGGCGCCCTCCGGCGCCACCACTTCCACGCGGGTGACGTCGAAGTCATCCGGGGTCAGGAAGGCGTAGCGAGACCGGAATTGCTCGACCGGGACCACGATGGAGAGGGCCGGGTCGCCCAGCGCGTTTTCCTGCGCGGACGGGTCCAGCAGCGTGGCCCCGGGCAGGAACACCCCGACAAGCATGGGTTTGTCCGCGAGCACCTCGAAGGCGTCCTTGACGATGCCGAGGTTGACGGCCTGCCCCGCGTTGATCGACACCGGGGCGCCCGGGGGCGGCTTGCCCTTGTAGCCGAGCGTGGTGCCGTCCACGTGCCCCACCAGCCACACCTGATGCCCCGGGACATTGCCCTTGGGGCCGGTCGGCGGGGCCACCAGGTGGCGCTTGCCCAGCGCCGTCGCCGGGGGCAGCAGCTCCTCCTGGTGATCGCAGGCCGCCGTGCCGTTGTCCGGCACGTTGCTGCAGCCCACGCCGCTCAGCACCTGCACCGGGTTGTTCGCCTCGATGAGGGCCCCCGAGAGGTCCGAGGTCGGCACCCCCTGGAGCTGCATCACCTCGCCCACCCCCAGCGGGAAGCTCACCGACTGCCCCCCCGCCACCGCCCCGATGCCGCCCCCGGCCTGCAGCGCCCCGCCGGGCGGCAGCGTGATCTTCACCGTCGTCCCGGCCTTTGTCCCCGTCACCGACAGGTAGGCCCCCAGCCCCGCGAAGTTGTCCGCCGTCAGCCCCCGCGGCGCCACCGCCCGGTACACCTTCCCCAGCGCCGTCGTCGGCAGCAACAGCGACGCGTCGTTGCTGAAGGCAAAGCACCCCAGCGGCGTGAACGTCGAGAAGCAAGCCTGATTCCCCGGGCAGCTCGCCCACGACTTCCCCGGGAGCCCCCCCTCCCCTCGCGCCTGCAGCGCGCTGAACTGGTACACAGCGATCGGCCGATCGCTCGTCAACCGGTACGCCCCGTCCGCAGCCCTCACCGTCCCGCTCATCGGCGTCACGCCCCCGCACACGTCCGAGTCTGGCCCCTTCAGCTCCGGAACCCACGGCAAAAATACCCGCTCCTGGACCCCCGGGTTGATCGTCGCCGCCCCGATCACCTGCGCCCCTCGCTTCACCTCGATCTTCGCCGGTGTCACCCCCGGGTTCGCCACCACCAGCGCAAAATCAAAGATGCTCCAGACCGGGTTCGCCCCCACCGTCGGCCAGAACTCGCACCCCAGGTTCGACGGGCTCTGCGCCGCCTCCGCGCAGCTCGGCGCCCCCCTGGCCTGCGCCGCTCGCCCCGCCAGGCCCCGTGCCTCCGCCCCCCTGGCCGGAAGCTCCGGAGGCACCGCCCTCCCCGGAACCTCCGGATACCCCACCGCCCCCGGACGCGCCCCCCTGCCCGGCGCCGCCGGCCTGGCCGCCCTCGCCTGCCCCGCCCTGTCCGGAAGCTCCGGATGCACCGCCGCCTCCTTGTCCGGAACTTCCGGATACTTCGCCGCCACCACCGCCGCTACCGCCCCCTCCGCTGCCGCCGCCGGCGCCGCCGGGCCCCTCGGGGCAGCCAGCGCAGAGGCCGAAGGTGCCGTCGTTCTGGCAGGTCTGGACGCCGGTCACCGAGGTTCCGGGGCAGGCGCAGGCCTCGGTCTTGCCCGGGGTGCAGGCAGAGGAAGCGGGGTTGGCGAGGCCGGAGGAGTCATCCCCCGAGCAGGCGAGGAGCAGAGCGAGGGCAAGCAGCAAGGAGCGAGGTCGCATGGGAGTCCATGGTACCCGTTCACCAGGCATGACGAGCGGACAAACGCCTGCCCGGCTTGACCTTCATGTCGCTGCCATCGGCACAAGAGATGGCCAGGCTTGACCCGCTCGATGCGCCCGACACGCCTCGCGCAAGAACTCATACACGCTGCGTCTCTGCTGGCGCAGCGTCGCGTGCACGGAAAGGATCCGCGCCACGAACGCATTCCCCAGAGCCGACTTCGCGCCCTGGCTCATCTTTCTCCACACCACCGCGAACCGCAGGGCTCGTTCGCCCGCGTTGTTCGTCGGCTCCACCCCCTCGACCTGGGCGAACGTCCACAGCGCGT
>JALOQB010000384.1 GCA_025453595.1 Polyangiaceae bacterium | reverse complement strand
GCGGCTCCTACGAGAACGGCGTGTCGCCTTACTATGGCTCCGGCCTGGTCAACGCGGCCGCGGCGGTGCGCATGGCCTCCGGGCAGTGCCAGGGGGCGGGCTGCGTGGCGCCCTCCGACGACTGCAAGGAGAACTGCGGCACCGGCGACGTGTGCGCGGCTTGCCGCACCGACGCCGACTGCAAGGGAGGCTCCGCTTGCCAGGCGGTCCCGGGGGTGGCAGCCCAGATCTGCGTGGCCAAGGCCCCGGCCGAGGGGTGCCCCTCCGGGACGAAACTTCGCGGTGATTTCTGCATCCCGGACCGCTCCTTCTGCGGCTCCTGCCAGGCCGCAGAGGGGTGCAACGGCAGCGACGACGACTGCAACGGTCAGGTCAACGACGGCCTCGAAGGCTGCGGCGTCGCCCAGCGCTGCCTGGGGAGCGACGACGACTGCCCCGACGGGCAGGTGTGCGCCGCCACCATCTGCGTCAAGGCCTGCAAATCCAACTCGGACTGCGACGGCACGGGCCGCTGCCGCAAGGTCAAGAACCGCTACGGCCAGAACATGAGCGCCAAGGGCTGCGGCCTCGACCCCCTGCGGGCCTGCAAGATCTCCTGCGAATCCGTCGCCTCCACCGTCGTCGACGAGGACCGCGACGCCTTCACCGAGTGCATGCAGGACGGCGAGGTGGCCTGCGGGAGCGTGTTCCCCTGCCTCGGCACCTTGCCCATCGGCCAGTGAGTTCGCCCGAGAAGAACCGGCCGCGCCCCGGCTGTGCTAAGCCCCCCGGGTCATGCCTCGCCGTGCTCGCCGGCTCCTTGCCTTCCTCGCGCTCTCCTGCTTCCCAGCCCTCGGCCCCGCCTTGACCCCCGCCCCGGCCCAGGCCGGCGTCGTCGAGCGCGTGGTGGCCGTCGTCGGCCGCGACGCCGTGCTCCTGTCCGAGCTCCGACGCCGCGCCCGCCCGGTGCTGCTCCAGATCCACGAGCGCGTCCCCGCGGGGCCCCAGCGCTCCGCCGTCGAGAGCGAGATGTACAAGGAGCTCATCCAGCAGATGGTCGACGAGAAGCTGATCCAGATCGCCGCCGACCGCGCCCAGCGGCGCATCACCAGCGACGAGGTCGACAACGGCCTCCGCAACCTCGCCGCCATGCAGGGCCTCGCCCCCGACGAGCTCCTCAAGGCGGCCCTCAGCTCCGGCATCCCCGAGGGCGAATTCCGCGCCCAGGTCGCCCGCCAGGTCCTCGAGCAGAAGATGCTCTCCCTCCGCGTCATCCCCCGCGTCCGTATCTCCAGCGTCGACGTCAAGATCGGTTACCAGAAGCTCGTCCGCGAGGAGCGCAAGCGCCTCGGCTTTCGCCCCCAGTGGCTCGTCCTCGTCGTCCCGCCGGGCGCCTCCGACGAGGCCAAGCTCGAGCGCCGCCAGCTCGCCGACCGCATCGTCGCCCAGGCCCGCGCTGGCGCCGACTTCGCCGCCCTCGTCGCCACCTACTCCGACGACGGCGAGACCAAGACCAAGAGCGGCGACCTCGGCATGCTCAAGCCGGGGCGGCTGGCCCAGCCCCTCGAAGAGGCCACCATGGGCCTCGACGTCGGCGAGGTCTCGGCCCCCGTCTTCCACAGCAACGCCTACGTCATCCTGCGCGTCGCCGAGCGCGACAAGAGCAGCCTCCCCCCCCTCGAGCAGGCCCACGACCGCATCGCCTCCGAGGTCTACACCGAGCGCCTCCAGAAGGCCCGCCGCCAGTGGCTCGACGAGCTCAAGCGCTCCACCTACGTTGACGTCCGCCTCTGACCCCCCCGGCCCCGGCGTTCACGCCTCGGCGCTGAGCTCCGGCGCGGCCTCTGCCGCGGCCTTCTTCGGCGGAGGCGCCGCGCGGCCCACGATCGCCAGCGGCGACTTGTTGCCCTCCGCCAGCAGCGCCATACGTATGGATTTTCCATAGACATCGGGCCCCGCGAGCACCTCGATGACCTCGCTGGATTTGACCGCGCCGCTCCCGGTGACGGCGACCTCGATCTCGACGACGACGAGGTCGCCGACGAGGCCGGCGCGGGCGGCGGCGGCGAGGGCTGCCTCGGAGTTGACGACGGCGGAGCGCAGGTAGGAGCGCACGTCGACCTGCTTGGTCTGCCGGTCGATGGTGCGGGTGACGGGGAGGGAGTCGGCGGCGAGGGCGGCGGCGACGCGCTCCCGGAGCCAGGCCTCGCCGCCCTCGGGGAGGGCGGAGCGGGCGAAGACGAGGGCGTAGCGGGCGCCGTCGATGATCTTGGTGATGCCCGGGTCAAAGGGGGAGAGCCTGGCGGCGGCGGTGAAGCGCAGGCCCTCCGGGGCGGCGGCGTTCATGCGGGCCAGGAGGGAAGGGACATCCTGCTCGGCGAGGAGCTTGAAGTCGATGTACTCCTCCAGCGAGGGGACGCCGAGGGAGAGGGCAGGCCCGAAGGCCATGTCCGGCTTGGGGTGGAAGCCCTCGGTGTAGGCCATGGGCACCTCGATGCGGCGGAGCACCCGGGGCAGCTCGCGGACCAGATCGAGGTGACCGAGGAACACGACCGGGCCCAGCTTCTCGTAGCTGATCCGGTAGCGATGGATGACCTTGCGAGGGGAGGGGAGGGGGGCCGGCGCCTCGGCAGGCTCGGCGCCCTCGACGGGCTCGGCGGGCTCGGCGGGCGCGGAGGCCACGAGGGGCAGGCGGCGGAGCGAGTCGCGGTTCTCGGCGCCCATGCGAGTGAGGAAATCGATGCGCTCCTCGCGCATCTGGGTCATGTCGCAGGCGACGCCGCAGTCGTAGCAGACGAGACGCCGCTGGTCGGCCTGGGCGTCGGCGACGTTGGTGTGGTGCACGAACATGCCGGCGGCCTTGCCGCAGGGGGGGGAGAGCCGGTTCTGCAGGGCGCGCCGGTACTCCCGGGCGAGGAAGCCATCTTCCAGGCCGATGTCGATGTGATCCCAGGGGAGGCGCCCGTTCACCGGGAACGTCCCCAGGTAGCGCCCGGTGTCGACCTGGAACTTCTCGAAGGCCCGCTGCCACACGCCGAGCTTGAGGTGCTCCTCCCACGAGTCAAAGCGAGCCCCGTTGCGGAAGGCCTCCTCGATCGCGTCCGCGAGGCGGCGATCGCCGCGGGCGAAGACCCCTTCCAGGACGCTCTCCCGGGCGTCATGGGTCTTGAGATCGATCCGCAGCGACCGCGCCGTGTCCCGCAAGATCTGCTGCTTTTGCTCGATCATGTCCAGCGTGTCCATGGCGCACCACTGGAAGGGCGTGTGAGGCTTGGGCACATGGGTCGAGACGCTGACGGTGACCGTGGCGCGGCCCAGCGACTTGCTCTTGCCCGCCTGCTTCATCGCCGCGCGCCCCGCGTCCAGGGCCCGGCGCCCGGTCTCGACGATGCCCCGCACGTCCTCTTCTTCCTCGGTGGGCAGGCCGATCATGAAGTAAAGCTTCATGCGGTCCCAGCCCTTGCCGAAGATCCGCTGGGCGGTGTCGATCAGCTGCTCCTCGGTGACGTTCTTGTTGATCACGTCCCGCATGCGCTGGGAGCCCGCCTCCGGCGCGAAGGTGAGGCCGGTGGCCCGCACCCGCTGCAGCTCGTCCAGAAGCTCGTCGCTCAGCCCGTAGGCCCGCAGCGACGAGACCCCGAGGGCCACCCGCTCCGGCTCCAGCCGCTCGACGACCTTCTTGATCAGGGGCGCGATGCAGGAGGCGTCGGCGGTCGACAGCGAGGTGAGCGAGGCCTCGTCCTGCCCCGTGCGCTTCACCGCCTCCACCACCGTCTCCACGATCTGCTCCGGATCCCGCTCGCGCACCGGCCGGTAGATCATCCCCGCCTGGCAGAAGCGGCACCCCTCGGTGCAACCCCGCGCGATCTCGATGCTCATCCGGTCGAAGATCGCCTCCGGGCCGCCCACCGGGCTCTCCGCCGGGAACGGGAAAGCGTTGAGATCCGGCACCAGCGCCCGCCGCGCCCGCGCAGGCACCTCCGGGTGCTTGGTGCCGACCACCACCTGCAGCCCCGTCGCCGGATCCTCCGCCACCTCGTAGAGGCTGGGCACGTAGACCCCGGGCAGCTTCGCCAGCTCGATCAGCCGCTCCCGCCGCGGCACCCCGCTGCGCCTCATCCGGGCCCACGCAAGCGCCACCCGGGTGCAGGTCTCCTCGCCGTCGCCGATGGCGAAGGCGTCGAAGAAGGGGGCCACCGGCTCCGGATGGGTGGCGTTGGGGCCGCCCCCGAGCACCAGCGGATCGCTGTCCCCTCGATCCGCCGACCGCAGCGGGATCCCCCCGAGATCCAGGATGTTCAGGCAGTTGGTGTACGTCAGCTCGAACTGCAGCGACAGCCCCACCACGTCGAAATCACGGAGCGGACGCGCGCTCTCGTGGCTCACCAGCGGCAGCCCCCGGGCCCGCAGCTCGGCCTCCATGTCGACCCACGGCGCGTACGCCCGCTCCGCCAGCGTCCTCGGATCGTCGTTCAGGATGCTGTACAGGATCTTGTACCCGAGGTGGCTCATCCCGATGTCGTACACATCCGGGAACGCCAGGCAGACCGTCGCCTCCACCGTCGACCAGTCCTTCTTCCGGGACCCGACCTCCCCCCCGGTGTACCGCGCTGGCTTCGCGACGCGGTGGAGAAACTCGGCATAAGGATGCGGGGCTACTTCGTGCGGCATGATTGGGTCAGACCTTACCAAACGTTAACTTTCTGTACATGGGTTCCCTGAACATCCCCCGGGCCCCACGTCCGGTCCGGTATACGCTCCGCAAGGCGAGGTGACCTGTGAACATGGCCTACGATCTCTTCGGTTTCCTCTTCTGGTCCACCCTGGGGCTGGGGCTGCTGGTCGCGCTCTTCTGGGGCCCTTACGCGCTGCTGCGCCGCTACCGCGTGAAATACCGGGAGGGCGCCGGCTTCCGCTTCGCATGGCGCGAGCGCTCCGACGAACAAGACCCTTTCCGGGGCTCGGAGCAGGAATTTTACGCCGAATTCCCCGTCCCTTCGCGGGCCGAGGCGGCGGCCACGGTGGGCTTTTTCCTGGGCATCCTGGGGTTCCTCTGGACCCCGATCGTGCTCATCGGCACCTTCGCCGGCTTCAAGCCCCTGATCTTCGTCGGCCTGCCCGGGCTGGTGGTCTCCTGGAGCTGCTTCTTCTCCGCCCGCGCCTTCCTCAAGCACGGCCCCGCCTCGATCCCGCTGGTGCGCTTCACGGTGGTGGCCGAGGTGCTCATGAACGTGGCGGTGCTGGCGCTGGTGGCCCTCTGCACCGCCTACAGCGGCATGGCCTACGACGACCCGACGCGGGACTGGATCAAGCGCTTCCTCCTGGTCTCCTCCTCGGACCTGGGGGGCTACGAGATCGCCTACAGCATGAAGAACGCGGGCTTCCTGACGGTCCTTTACACCCTCGTCTCCTTCGCCCACGCCTTCCTGTTTGCCCAGACCTTGCGCCCCATGGAGCGCCTCCGCGAGGCCCAGGCCAGGGCCCGGATGCAGGCCGCGTTAGCCCCTCTTCAGAACGTCCAGCCGATGGCGAGCTGGCCGATGAGCTCCGGCCCCCGGTGGTTGATGCAGACGATCTGCTTGGTGCTCTCGGTGTCGCCGCAGACAAAGCGCTCGTTGGCCTTGGCGTCGGGCCCGGGCACCCGCAGCGCGCGCTCCTGGGCAAACACGTAGCGCGCCCCGATCCCGCCGCTGAAGGTGAAGCCGCTGTAGCGGCCGAAGATGGTCTGGCTGCCTAGCAACATGCCCAGCGCCGGCTCACCGAAGGACGAGGAGGCCACGTCGCTCTCGTAGCGATAGAACGAGTAATCCCCGGTCGCCTTCAGGAAGAACCCCTTGAGCGGCGTGCCCCCGGGCCAGAAGCCGAGCCGCCCCGAGAACTCGTACCCTCCCGAGGTGTACAGCGCGTCCTTCGAGGCCCTCGGATCGCCAAACACGTACTTCAGCGCCAGCTCCGCGGAGAGGTAATCGATCAGCGCCACCTCGCCCTCGATGGTCGCCCGCTGGAAGAACAGATCGATCGGGTTGATCCGCAGGCTGAACAGCGGCTCCAGCGGGGCCGGCGGCTTGGGCGGCGGGCCGTACCCCCCTTGCGGACCGTACCCCGGCTGGCCGTAAGGCTGACCATACCCCCGCGGCGGAGGCTGCCCGTAGTAGCCGCCACCGGGAGGGGGTTGTCCATAACCCCCGGGTTGACCGTAACCCGGCTGGCCATAAGGCGGTGGGTACTGGGCGGATGCTTCGTTCGCGAGCAGCAGCGTGGCGGCGGCGGCGAGGGCAAGGACGGGTCGCATGGGCTCGATGGTAGCAGCCCTGCGCCTCGGCGTAGACTGGTCCTCCTGATGCGTCGCTTCCTGCTTGC
>JALOQB010000383.1 GCA_025453595.1 Polyangiaceae bacterium | reverse complement strand
GCGGCTGCGGCTGCGGCTGCGGCTGCGGCTGCGGCTGCGGCTGCGGCTGCGGCTGCGGCTGCGGCTGCGGCTGCGGCTGCAGGGGAGGGACGGCTGCGGGTCACAGCGGCCGTCTTGACCCGTTGGTGGTGTGAGCAGGTGGCTGGCGTAGTTGTCTCTCCGCGGCGCGCCTCGGGGCGTGGTTTGCTACGGTGTGCGGGTGAGTGACGAGGTGATCGGGACGGAGGGGGTGAGCAAGCAGTTTGGCCTGCGGGAGGTGCTGCGAGGGGTGACGCTCTCGCTGCCAGGGCCGGGGGTGATCGGGGTGCTGGGGCCCAACGGCGCCGGGAAGACGACGCTGCTCGAGATCCTGGAGGGGCTCTCGGAGCCCACGTCCGGCGCCGTGAGGCTCTTCGGGGAGCCCCTGCGCCGCGGCGCCTACCCGCGGCGTCGGGTGGGGGTGGTGATGCAGCGCGAGTTTGTCTTCGACGGCATCACGGTGCGGGAATACGCCGAGCTCTTCGCGGCCATCCAGGGGGTGCCGGGGGCGGGCGAGGTGCTGCGCGACGCGGGGCTGGAGGGGCGAGAGGCGACGCCGGTGGCGCGGCTCTCCGGAGGGCAGGCGCAGCGGCTGTTCATCGCGGCGGCCGCGGTGCATCGCCCGGCCTTGCTCTTCCTGGATGAACCGACGGCGCACCTGGATCCTTCCAGCAAACGCGTGCTGGGGCGCTGGATCCATGACCTTGGGCGAGAGCGCACGGTGCTGCTGACCACCCACGACCTTCGCGAGGCGGAGGCGCTCTGCGACCGGGTCGTGTTCCTGGTGGATGGCCAGGTGCGGGCCGTGGGCCGCCCCGCGGAGCTGATCGACGCGTTGCCCCCGGAGGCCCGGGGCCAGGGGCGCCTGGAGGATGCCTTCTTCCACCTCTGCGACGCTCGTATCGATCGCTCGGGGGGGTTGCTGGTGCCTAAAGACTTTCTTCAGGATTGATCTTCATGCCGGCCTTACTGTTGCAAAACATCGGAAAAAATTCAGCCATCCGTGCGCAGAATATTTTTCGGATAACGTCGAACGATGCAGGCCCATGCCTCAACGGAACGGGCATGTACCACCGTCACCTTTCGCTGGTGACCGCGGTGTTCGCGGCCACGCTTTGCAGGTCTGCGCAGGCCGAGCCCCCCGGGCTCACGGCTCCCTTGAGGTTCTCCCTGGCAAGCTCGCTGGCGCCCTCCTTCGGCGCCCCCGCTGGGGACCGTCCCGCGCCGGCGGAGCCAGAGGAGAAAGAGGGGGCACGGGCCGATCGATTCCGGCTGGGGGTGCTTGCTGGCGTGGGGGCTCCCGGGCTGCTCAGCCTGGGCTTCACGAGCCGGATCTCTCGCTACGCAGGGGTTGGTGCCAATTTCAACTTCATCCCCGAGGTCGAGGTGGCGCTCTACGGAGAGGCTCGTCTCTCGTACCAGCAGTACGAGGTGAATGGCCGTATTTACCCGGCTGGAGGGGGATTTTTCTTCGGCGCCGGGCTGGGGTACATGCGAGTTCAAGGGTCCGTTACCCGGAGTTTTGACATCCCCGCGGTGAGCGGGGTGACCGGGGCCCAGCTCCTCGAATTCTCCCAGCAAGGCTCGGTGCGCTCGCTGGTGCTGACTCCGCAGCTCGGTTACATGGCCGAGCTGGGTGCCGGGTTTGTGCTGGAATTCAGCCTTGGCGCCCAGATCCCTGTCGCGGCCAGCGACGTGGAGCTATCCACCTCCGTGCCGGCTCAGGTTCGCACCTACGCCAGCCAGATGGTGCTGGAGGCCGAGAACCAGGTCCGCAGCACCCTCAAGAAGATCGGCCAGCAGCCCCTGCCCACCCTCAACGTCCGCCTTGGGTGGCTTTTCTTACAGGCCGAGGGCGCAGGGCAACGAGACAGGCCGCTGCGACAGCGGGGAAGGAACTTGCTACGAAGGGGCCATGCGCGCCCTGTGGCTCCTGACGCTGCTCCGCTTGCGCGAGCTCCAGCGGAGCTCCTCTGCCCTGTTTTTCCATACAGCCTTGCCCCTGCTGCTGGTCGGGGTGGTGGGCCTGGTGTTCCTGCGGGGTCATCCGTTTGAGCGCAAACGGATTGCGGTGCTACGGGGAGGGGAGGGGGTTGCGGCGGCGCTGGCCAGGATGCCGGAGGTGAAGGTGAGGGGGGCGACGACGGAGCAGGAGGCGCTGGGGTTGCTGAGGAGCCGGGAGGTGGTGGGGGTGGTGCGGGGGGGGCCGGAGGGGGTCGAGGTGATCGTGGGGGAGCGGGACGAGCTGCTGGGGCGAGGGATGGCCGCGGCGGCCGGGGCGCGGTGGAGGGCGGTGGCGGCGCCGACGGAGGGGTTCGTGCATTTCCTGGTGCCGGGGCTGCTGATGTTCTCGGCGCTGGTGTCGGGTTTCTTTGGCATCGGGTACCCGATGGTGCGCTACCGCCAGGGGCTCTTCCTGAAGAAGCTGGCGACGACGCCGCTGGGCCGGGGGACGTTCCTGGCGTCGCAGGTGCTGGCGCGGACGGCGCTGGCGCTGGGTCAGGCGGCGCTGATGCTGGGGGTGGCGCGGGCGGCCTTCGGGTTCCCGCTGCCGTGGGGGGCGCTGGGGTGGGTGACGCTGGTGGTGACGCTGGCGATCCTGGTGTTCATGGCGCTGGGCCTGGTGCTCGCATGCTTCGTGCGGGACGAGGCCGCGATGGTGGACGCCATCAACGTGCTGATGATGCCCTTCGCGCTCCTGTCCGAGGTCTTCTTCCCGGCGGACGAGCTGCCGGGGCCGCTGCCGGCGCTGGCGGGCCTGTTGCCTTCGACCCAGCTGGTGCGCCTGCTGCGGGCGATCCTGCTGCAGGGGGCGCGCGACCTGGAGGCGCTGGGGCCGGGCCTGCTGGTGGTGCTGGCGTGGCTGCTGCTGTGCGCGGCGGTGAGCCTTTCGGCCTTTCGATGGACGGACTAACCTCGGCGCTCACGATGATCGATTGGCAAGCGGCGGGCGATGAGGCGGTCGGGTACTTCAAGGATCTGCTGCGGTTCGAGACGGTGAACCCGCCGGGCAACGAGCGCCCTGCGGCCGAGTACCTGGCGCGGATCCTGGCGCAGGAGGGGATCGAGGCCCAGCTCATCGAGCGCGAGCCGGGGCGCACCAACCTGGTGGCGCGGCTCAAGGGGTCCGGGGCCCGGGGGCCGCTGCTGCTCAACGGTCACCTGGACGTGGTGCCGGTCGAGCGAGAGCAGTGGCTCCATGACCCCTTCGGCGCCGAGGAGGCGGAGGGGTGCATCTGGGGGCGTGGCGCCATCGACATGAAGAACATGGTCACCATGTCGCTGATGGCCATGCTGCTGCTCAAGCGATCCGGGGCCAGGCTGGAGCGCGATCTGATCTTCGCCGCGGTGGCCGACGAGGAGGCGGGGTCAACCCAGGGGGCGCTTCACCTGGTCGAGCAGCATCCAGAGCTGGTGCGGTCCGAGTACGTGCTCAACGAGGTGGGGGGGTACACGCTGCACACCGGGGCGGCGCGGGTCTACCCGGTGCAGGTCTCCGAGAAGGGCATCTGCTGGTTCGAGCTGGTCGCCGAGGGCGAGCCCGGCCACGGGTCGATGCCGCACCCCAACAACGCGGTGGTGAAGCTGGCCCGGGCCCTGTCGACGCTGGGGCAGAAGCGCCTGCCGCTCCATGTCACGCCGGTGGTCGAGCAGTTCCTGCGGGCCCTGGCGTCCCGCTCCCCCTCGCCCCAGCGCCAGGCGATGCCGCTGCTGCTCCAGCCTCGCTTCGCCGATCACCTGCTGCGGGTCATCGAGCGCCAGGACCCGGCCCGCGCCATGGGCCTCAACGCCATGCTGCGCAACACGGTGTCGCCCACGGTGGTGGCCGCGGGGCGCAAGGTGAACGTCATCCCTTCGCAGGCCCGGGCCCAGGTCGATGGCCGCGTGATCCCCGGGCAGAGCGTCGAGGATTTTCTGCGCGAGGTGCAGCGGCTCATCGGCAACGAGCTGAAGATCAACGTGCTGACCCAGCACGACGGCACCGTGTTCCCCTCGACCACGCCCCTCTACGAGGCCATCTGCCGGAGCGTCGAGCGCCATGACCCCGGCTCCGTCGCCGTCCCCTACATGATCCCGGGCTTCACCGACTCGTTCGCCTACGGCAAGCTCGGGGCCGTCTGCTACGGCTTCTCGCCCACCCGGCTGGGCCCCGACCTCAACTTCACCAAGATGTACCACGGCCACAACGAGCGCATCCCCGTCGACGGCTTCCGCTGGGGCCTGCGCGTCCTCTTCGAGGTGGTCCGCGACTTCGTGACCGGGGCCAGCTCGTGAGCGACGCCGGACGCAGCCCCTGGGCCTGGGGTCACGAGGGTCGCTTGCCGGACCGGGAGCAGCTCCGGCAGCTCGTCTCCGGCCTCCTGGGCGCGCCGATCTCCCCCGCCCGGGAGGCTGTCCCGGTCGAGCAGGCGACGGTCTCCGAGCCATGTAGAGAAGTTCCCTATGATTCGCGAGGGCTCTGGTCCACGGACCGGCGGGACCGGGTGATGCACTGCTACGGCAAGGCGTTCCGGGACCAGGTGCGGGCGTTCCGGGGCGACTTCCGGGTGGCGCCGGGGGCGGTGGTGCGTCCGGAGACCGAGGAGGACGTGGGGGCCGTGCTGGCGTGGGCGGAGCGGGAGGGGGCGGCGGTGATCCCGTTCGGGGGCGGGACCAGCGTGGTCGGGGGGGTGGAGGGGGGCGGTGGCAGGCCCACGGTGAGCCTGGATCTGGAGCGGATGGACCGGGTGCTGGAGGTCGACGCGGTGAGCCGGTCGGCGCGGATCCAGGCCGGGGTGCGGGGGCCGGCGCTGGAGCGCCAGCTGGCGGCGCACCGGATGACGCTCCGGCACTACCCGCAGAGCTTCGAGTTCTCGACCCTGGGGGGCTGGATCGCCACGAGGGCCGGGGGCCATTTTGCCACGCTCTACACCCACATCGACGAGCTGGTGCAGGGGCTCCGGGTGGTGACGCCGCGGGGGGTGCTGGCGACGCCGCGGCTGCCGGCCTCCGGGGCGGGGCCCTCGCCGGACCGGTTGCTGCTGGGCTCCGAGGGGGTCCTGGGGGTGATCACCGAGGCCTGGATGCGGGTGCAACCGCGGCCCCGGTACCGGGCCTCCGCCAGCGTCCAGTTCCCCGATTTTCACCGGGGCGTCGAGGGCGCCCGGGCCGTCGCCCAGAGCCTGCTTTATCCCTCCAATTGCCGCCTGCTTGACCCGCTGGAGGCCCTGATGAACGGCGTCTCCGCGGGCGACACGGTGCTGCTGCTCGGGTTTGAGTCCGCGGACCACAACCCGGAGCGAAAGCTCCAGCGCGCGATCGAGCTGGCCGAGGAGCAGGGGGGCACGCTGCTGCGGCCCTCCACGGTGCGCGATGACGGGCCCGAGGCCCAGGCGCGCGGCGGCGACCGGACCGCCGAGGCCTGGCGTCAGGCCTTCTTCGACGGACCGTACCGCCAGAGCGCGCTGATCTCCCTCGGCGTGCTGGCGGACACCTTCGAGACCTGCTGCACCTGGTCCGCCTTCCCCGCGCTCCACGAGGCCCTCGAAGAGACCGCTCGCCGGAGCTTCGCTCGCCTCGGGGCCCAGGGGCGCCTCTCCTGCCGCTTCACCCACGTCTACCCGGACGGTCCGGCCCCTTATTACACCTTCCTGGCCGCCGGCTTCTCCGCCGATCTCCTCGACGCCTGGGCCCTGGTGAAGGAGGCCATGAGCGACACCCTGCGGGCCCACGGCGCCACCATCACCCACCACCATGCTGTAGGTAAGTTCCATAGACCCTGGTACGACCAGGAGCGACCGGAGCTGTTTGCGGCGGCGCTGAGGGGGGCGAAAGGGGCGCTGGATCCGGCGTGGGTGCTGAACCCCGGGGTGCTGATCGACGGGGAAAAAGGCGGTAACTAGCGGGGGAGCTGTGAGGTCACGGGGGTTGGTGTAGAGTGAGGGGCCATGGATGAGACGATCCTTGCGGCGCCGTTCGCAGGTTACCGTTGTCTGGTGATGATCCTGGCCGGAGGGGAGGGGAGGCGCCTGGGACCGCTGACGATCGACCGGGCAAAGCCGGCGGTCCCCTTCGGAGGCCGCTACCGGATCATCGACATCGTGCTCTCGAATTTCGTCAACTCGGGCCTGCACCGGATCAAGGTGCTGACCCAGTACAAGAGCGCGAGCATGGAGGAGCACATCGCGCGGGCGTGGCACCTGTCGCCGATGCTCGATCAGTACGTCGAGACGATCCCGGCGCAGCAGCGCACGGGGAAGTCCTGGTTCAAGGGCAGCGCGGACGCGGTGTACCAGTCGCAGCACGTGATCGACGACGAGAAGCCCGAGCTGGTGTGCATCTTCGG
>JALOQB010000382.1 GCA_025453595.1 Polyangiaceae bacterium | reverse complement strand
GGTTGTATGGTGATCATCTATATGGAGATCCCCTTTGCACCGGAGGGCGATGTCCATGCGCCCGTGGCGGGCGATCTGGGCGATCATGTGATCGAGGAAGCCGAGGCCGGTGGCGACCTCGGCCTTGCCCTCGCCGTCGAGGGCGACGCGGACGGAGATCTCGGTCTCGCCGGTGGAGCGAGATAGCTCGAAGACGCGGGGGTTCAAAGCAGGGCCTCGATCTCTTGCCAGGAGGAAAGAACACGGGCGGCGCCGGCGGCGAGGAGGACCGGCGCGGCAGCCTCGGGGCGCTCGCCGGGGGCCACGACGCCGAGAGGGACGACACCGGCGGCGCGGGCGGCCCGGACGTCGTCGGGGGTATCCCCGATCATCCAGGCGGATTGCACGCCGAGGCGCCGGAGCGCCAGGAGCACCGGGGCCGGGTCGGGCTTGAGAGGGCCATCCTCCATGACGATCACCTCGCGGAAGAAGGGGGTGAGGGAGAACCGTTCAAGGAACTGCCAGGCATCCTGCCGGGGGCGACCGGTCACGATGGCCAGCGGGAGCCGGCTGGCGAGGCGCGCCAGGGCCTCCAGGTCGCCGAGGAGGCGCTCGAGCTCCCGGAGCCCGGGGCGCCCCTCTTCCCCCTGGTAGAGGGCCTCGAAGCGCGCCTTGACCTCGGCGAAGGGCACATCGACGCCTCGCATCGCGAGCAGCCGCTGGGTCACCACCCAGTCGTTGTTCGCATCGCCCGCATGCTTGATGGCGGCGATGTCCTCGCCGGTGGCCTCGACGCCGAGATGCCGCGCGGTATCGAGGATGGCGCGCCGGTACGAGCCGGAGACATCGGCGAGGACGCCATCCAGGTCAAAGAGCAGGGCCTCGGGGCGCAGGGCGGCCCGGAGCGCCCGGAGCAGCCGCCCGTGGGCCTCTGGCTCCCCGGGGGTGGTGATGCGGAGCGCGTCTTCGAGGCCTGGCTTCCCCGGGAAGGCCCGCACGCCGATGCCAAGCCCCGCGAGCGCATCCCGCACCCAGAGGGCGCGAGGGGTGCGACCGAAGACGAAATTGGCCTCGCTCGGCGAGGCACGGACGCCGAGCCGGTTCAGCTCCTGCTCCAGCTCGACGCGCTCGCGGCGCACCTCGCTCACGAAGCGCTCCATGGCCGCCGCGCCTCCGTCCAGCCACCGGGCCGCCAGGTAGAGCGAGGGGCCGCTCACCGCGTAAGGCGCCCCCGCGACCCTCATGCCTCCGATCACCTCCGCAGGGCCGATCGCGTAGCCCACCCGCAGCCCCGCCAGCCCCCAGGCCTTCGACAGGGTGCGGATGATCACCGCGTTGGGCAGGGACAGCGCGGCGCGGAACAGCGCCTCGTCGCCGAACTCGACGTAGGCCAGATCGACCAGCACCAGGGCGCCGGTCGCCGCGACAGTATGGAGATCTTCTACGGTCGCGGTCTGCCCGGTAGGGTTGTTGGGGCTGACGAGGGCGACGAGGCCGGTGGAGGGGTCGACGAGGCGCGCGAGCTGGGGGGCAGGATAGGGGGCGTCGCCCCAGGGGATCTCGTGGACCGCGGCGCCCGCGAGGCGGGCGTAGCGAGCGATCATCTCGAAGGTGGGCACCGGCAACAGGAGGGAGCGCCCCTCGTGGAGCACGGCGCGGCAGAGCCGATCGATGGCGTCGTCGCCGCCAGCGGTCACCATGACCCGGGCCGGGTCGACCTGGTGGAGGGAAGCGAGACGAGCCTCGAGCTCGGCGGCGGAGGGGTAACGACGAACGGCGGCGATGGGGGCCTCGGCGAGCCACCGGAGCAGCTCGGAGGGCGGGGTGAGCCCCTCGTTGCCATCGAGGAAGAGATCGAGGGGGGCCGGGTGCCGCGGGACCTTGTAAGCGGCGAGGGCGGCGAGGCGAGGGGACAGCGTGGGGGAGGTCATGGGACAAGCTGGGCGAGCTCGTAGACGACGAGGTCGGTGCCGCCGCGGGCCTTGAGCTCGGGGATGAGGGCGGCGAGGCTACGCCGGGGGACGGCGGCCTTGACCGCGTAGCCGTCTTCCCCGTGGAGCCGGGCCAGCGTGGGCTTCTTCATGCACGGGAGCACCGCGACCACCGCGTCGAGCTTCTCGTGGCTGACGTTGAGCTCGATCATGATGCGCGAGCGGGCGTCGAGCACGGAGCGGAGCAGCAGCACCAGGTCCTCGATCCGCGCCCGCTTCGCCGGGTCCTCGAGGGCCGCCGGGTTGGCGTAGAGGCGGGTGGACGAGCGCATCACCTCGGCCACGATCTCGAGGCCGTTGGCCCGGAGCGTGGAGCCGGTCGCGGAATTGTCCACGATGCAATCCGCGTCCTCCGGCGGGAACACCTCGGTCGCCCCGTAGGAGCGCAGCACCGAGCCCTGCACCCCGTGCGCCTCCATCCAGCGCCGCGTCAGGTGGACGTACTCGGTGGCCACCGTGATGGGGCGCGAGGGCAGCTTCCCCTGGGTCAGGAGCGCCGAGGGCGCCGCCAGCACCAGGCGCACCGGATCGAGCCCCAGGTCGAGCACCTCGACCAGCTCGATCCCCAGCTCACGCACCCAGTCCGCCCCCGCAAAACCGATGTCCCGCGAGCCCGCGTGGAGCATCTCGATGATGTTCTGCGGCTTGAGCAGCTTGGTCTCCACGCTGTCCAGCGAGAGGGTGGGTCGGTACCCACGCTCGTCCACACGCACCTGGATCCCCGCATCGGCCAGGAGCTGAAAGACCCCCTGCTGCATGCGCCCCTTGGGCAGCGCCAGCCTCAGCGCCGCGGCCTCGTTGTTCGTCATCGGTCGCCCACCCTAGCACGAGCCCGAAAGCCCGCGCAGCGCCTGGCTAACCCTGGGCGTCGAGCTGCGAAGCCGCCACGCTCAGCATGGCCCAGCCGATCCCCACGTTGCTCGATGGCTGAAGAACCAGGGCAAGCAGGTTCCTGTCCGGCAAGATGCGCGCGTACCCGAGGACTTCACCCGCGAGGTGCACCTCGCCCGAGGGCCGCACGTCCACCTTGGAGTCTGCCCAGAGCGACCTCGCGGTTTCGAGGAAGGACCTCACCACCCCGTCGAAGGAGGGATCGCGTACATAGAAACCTAGCTCGAAGGAGGACTCCAGGTTCACCAGGGCACAACCAAGGATCCACTCGTTGGAGAGCGTTGTATCCCGGCAGACTTGCATGGGTTTCATGGTAAAATTTTCTCCACTCCCTCTTCCCGGAAGAATTTCTCGATCCTCGAGACATTCCAGCGAAAACGCCGATCATCCAGCTTGCTCGAGAAGAGCTGGGCGACCACGATGAAATGATCCGGGACCGGTGTCCTCAGGAGGGCCATGCCCGTGTTGCCCCAGAACCACTGGATCTGAAACCATGAGAGGCGAGACGCATTGATGAGCGTCCGGGCCTGATCGAATATCCTGTCCCAGTCCTGAGCAGCCAGGCCCCCTGTGTCATGCACCGCTGCAGGCCCTCTCGTTCGCCCATCCAGTGTGCCAAAACCCAGGTTGGGGTCCAGCTCCACGAGGAAAGAACCCAGGCTGAGCAGCTGGCTCGCCGGTGAGATCTCCAGCGTGCTCATCGGCGGCGCGCTGGAAAGCCGCGCCAGCGGGATCTCACGCTGCCTCTCGTCCATGACCCGGAACGCATCCATCAGCACCTCCTGAAAGGACCCCTCGATGGTGTGCGGCGTCGGGCGTGCAGGGTAGCTATGGATGGTCCCCGAGGGCAGCGAGACAAGACCCTGGAGCGCTAGCAACCCTTGCTGCTCCCCCATCCAGGCGTGGACCAGATCGCCCTTCATGAAGGCGACCCCGCCCGAGGACGAAGGACCCCGGATCTCCAGCACCAGCGAGCGCGAGGCCAGATGAAACATCTGCAGCAGGTCGGTGAGCAACAGCCCGTGGACCACCCCTCGAAACCCCGTGACGCTGTCCAGCGCTCGCTGCAGCGCCAGCAGAAGTTCTTCCCTGGTGAACGGCTTGATCAGCACATCCACCACCCCCAGCCGCAGCGCGCTCTGGTAGTCCCTCGGCGACGCCACCCCGCTCATCAGGATCGGCAGCGTCTTCCACGAGAGCGTCGAGAGCGTCTCCAGCAGCTCGACGCCGGCCCCATCCCCGAGCTGCAGATCGGTCAGCAGGATGGTGGGCTTGTGCTTCTGGAGCAGCGCGGTCGCCTCCGCCACGCTGGATGCCTCGATGCAGGACAGGTTCTGGATGCCTCGAAGCATCCGGATGACAAGGCGGCGAAAAAGAGAATCGTCATCCACAAGCAGGATGGAGAACAACGGATGCTCCCTTGTGAGGCTCCATGCAGCTTAACAGCTTCGCTTCCCTCCGAGATGGTGGAAAACAAGTGACCTACCCCACCCCGCCCGGGCTGGCGAGACCCCCTGACACCATCTCACAATGAGACATTTGCTTTTGTTGTGGTTTCAAAAAGAAGCATGTTTACGTTGGGGTAGGTCCTCTTCTAGCCTTTCGGTACGTCTTGCATCCAGGCAAGGACAACCTCTCCCACAGCGAGCGAACCGATGAACCTTGAAGCGGCGATTTCCCAGGTCCAGAAGAGCATCCCGGAGTGTGTGGCGACTGGCGTGGTGGACATGACCACGGGCATGTTGCTGGCGGTGAGGACGGTCGACAGTCACCCACGGGAGGTGCTGGACCTGGTGGCAGCGGCGACCGGCGAGATCTTCCAGGGGCCGAACGTGACGGCGATCGAGAAGATGTTCAAGAAGTCGCGGGGCGTGAAGGACGACGGGCACCACTATTTCCAGGAGATCCTGGTGATGTCGGACAACCTGATCCACGTGTTCCAGCGGTGCAAGCGGAACGAGGACGTGGTGTTCGTGGCGGTCTGCAAGAACACGGCGAACCTGGGGATGGTGCTGTCGAAGTCGCGCATGGGGTTGAGCACGGTGGAAGGGGCGCTCTGAAGGCAGGATGAGCGACAGGTCCGCGGGTTACGAGGTGAAGGATGGGGGGCTGGCCGTGGAGGAGCGCCCCCTGCTTGACCTGTTCTCGCTGGCCTTGCCGCTCGGGACGTTGACGGCGCTGGTGGGGCATGGCGGAGCGGGCAAATCGAGCCTGCTTCGGTGCCTCGGGGGGCGCGGGGAAGGGCTGGAAACGAGGGGGATCTGGACCTTCCGCGGGGGGCCCCTGCGGCGCGCCGCGCGGTGGGGGTTCTCCCAGGGGGAACGGCTGGAGCAAGAGCCGATCGAGGGCGACGCTCCCCTGTTTCTGGAGCAGGTGCGGCGGGCCACGCCGCTGCCGAAGCAAGAGGACGGGTGGCAGCCCCTCCTGGACGCGCTCTCCGCCACGGAGGCCCCGGTATGGTTGCTGGACGAACCGACGGCCGGGGCTCCGGAGCCCGTGAAACAGCGAATGGCGAGCCTGCTGCTGCGCGAGAAGGGGAAGCGCACCATCGTCCTGGTGACCCACGATCAGGGGCTGGTGCGGGGGACAGCGGATCAGGTGTGCATCCTGGGGGGAGGGCGCATCGAGCTCCACGAGGCAACGACGCTCTTTCATGCACCGACCACGCGCCTGGGCGCTGCGTACCAGAAGACCGGCACCAGCTGGGTCTGCGAGCCACCGACCATGCCAGAATTGCCCACTCATTTTCACTGGGTCCTGCCGGGGCAGATGGCCGGCATGGGGCGCCCCGGCCTCAACCGCGACATCGAGGAGGATCTGACCGCCCTGAGCGCGGCCAACGTGCAGATCCTGGTGTCGCTCACCGAGGAGCCCTTCCCGGCGGCGCAGCTCCAGTCCTTCGGCATCGAGGGGCGCCACTTTCCCATTCGAGACATGGGGTTCCCGGCGATCGCCCCCACCGCTCGCCTCTGCCGTTCCCTCGAGGCGCGCCTCAAGGAGGGGGACAGGATCGCCTTCCATTGCCACGCCGGGCTCGGCCGCACCGGCATGATGCTGGGGGCGATGCTGGTGTGGATGCGGCGGCCGGCCAGCGAGGCCATCGCGCAGGTGCGCGCGGTGAACCCTCGCTTCATCCAGACGAGGGAGCAGGAGCGGTTCCTGGAGCGGTTTCAGGAGGACGTCGGCTAGCCCCGAGGAGCGCATGGCAACCTTCGACCCCACCCGGCAAACACTCTCGCTGAGGATCGTGTTCGATGGCCTGGGGATGGCGGGGAAGACCACCAACCTACGGCAGATCCACGAGCTCCTCTCCGCGTCGCGCCGCGGCGACCTGTACATCCCCGAGGAGCGTCGCGGTCGAACCCTCTACTTTGACTGGCTCGAGGTCGAGGCGGGGCGGCTCGACGACCTCCATGTTCGCTGCCAGCTCCTCACGGTTCCAGGGCAATTCTCCTACGTCCAGCGCCGCTGGCACCTGCTCGGCTCCCCG
>JALOQB010000381.1 GCA_025453595.1 Polyangiaceae bacterium | reverse complement strand
CGGCTGCCGGAGAGGGTCGGCTGCGGCTGCCGGAGAGGGTCGGCTGCGGCTGCCGGAGAGGGTCGGCTGCGGCTGCCGGAGAGGGTCGGCTGCGGCTGCAGGAGATAGAGGGGGGGGTTCCTGAACTATCGGCGTCGACTAGGATGACAGGCCATGTCATCGGCGCCATCGATACTGGACGGCGAGCTGCTGCGTGCCTTTGCGGCCTTCGCCAGGCACCTGAATTTCACCCGTGCGGCCCGCGAGGTCGGGCTATCGCAGCCTGCTTTTTTCGAGCGCGTGCGGCGGCTGTCGGACGCGCTGGAGATGCCCCTCTACGAGCGGGAAGGCTCGACGTTGCGGCTGACCGAGCAGGGGCGGCGGGTCGCGGCGTTCTCCCGGGAAGAGCTGGCGCGGGGCGAGGGGTTTCTGGAGGAGCTACGGGGGCAGCAAGGGCAGAGCGAGGTGACCCTCGCGGCCGGGGAGGGGAGCTACCTGTTCTGGCTGGGGCCGGCGATCGCGCGGTTCGTCGCCGGGGGCGGGCGCGTGCGGCCCCTCACCCTCGGTGCTGCTGCGACCTGCGAGGCGGTCCTCTCGGGGGAGGCTCAGCTGGGGGTGGCTGTGGTCGATCTGGTCCCCCGGGGGCTCGAGTCCTGCGAGGTGCTCCCCACCCGGCTTTTTGCCGTGATGACCGCACGCCACCGGCTGGCGCGTCGGCGCACCGTCAAGCTCTCCGATCTGGCCGAGGAGACCCTGATCTTGCCCCCCGAGGGGCGCCCTCACCGTGACTTTGTCGGGCGCTCCGTGGCCCGCGGAGGCGCCCGGTTGCGGCCCCCCATCGAGGCCGACGGCTGGCCCCTGATGCTCCAGTTCGCGGCCCTCGGGCTGGGGGTGGCCGTGGTCAACGGCGTCTGCAAGCTACCCCCCAAGGTGGTGGCGCGCCCCATCCCCGAGCTGGGCCTTGTCTCCTACCGCCTGCTCCAGCGCCGAGGGGCTTCCCTCGCCCCGGAGGCTGCCCGCCTCGCCGAGCTGATCCGCGCCCTCAGTCCCCCCCGCGTCCACGCGGATCC
Source organism: Polyangiaceae bacterium (assembly GCA_025453595.1). GTDB lineage: Bacteria > Myxococcota_A > Polyangia > Polyangiales > Polyangiaceae > JANWXX01. The sequence continues at coordinate 5,304 of JALOQB010000381.1, read as the reverse complement.
TGCCAGGACCTCGCGGTAGGGGTTTGGGCCTCAGAAAGAGCGCTCCAGACCGAGACCGGAGACCCCGGGGGCCAGCCAGGGGACCACCACCGTGCTCTGCGGCGGAGGCGGTTTCCGGAACCAGAGGTAGGTCGCCACCCCCAGGGCGACGACCCCGACTCCGAGGCCGATGTTGGCACCCAGGTAACGCTGCGAAACGGCGTCCACCCGGGACTGCTCGCAGAAGGGCTTGCAGGCCTTGAGATCGTTCTCCTGTGCTTTCCCGCTCAGGCCCAGGTACGTGAAGAGACCAAGACCCACCAGCCCAACCCCCCCTAGCACCAGCGGCGCCACCCGGGAGCGGCTGGGCGGGGGTGGCTCCTCAAGCGGTGCAGGCTCGCTCTTGGGCTTCAGCTCGGCCCGCAGGTTCACCGGCTTCCCCGCCTCCGCCTGGAAGGTCTGGCGGAAAGGCTCGTACCCGCTGGCCTCGATCTGCAGCTTGTGCTCGCCAGGGTCTATTTCTACCTCGGTGCCGGCAGCGATCTTCTCGCCGTCGAGCTTGAGCAGGGCCTTGCTGGCCTCGACGCCCACCAGCTCGACCCGGAGTTTGGGGATCTGCTCGGCCAGCTCGTTCAACCAGGGGCCGCAGTCGTTCTTGACCAGGGCCGGGCAGCCGGTCTGAGCGCACCGGTTGAGGTGTTCGCGGGCCTGCCGGAGCTTGCTGTTCTGTCGCGCTTCCTGGGCCTGGGTGTGGGCCTCAATGCACTGCTGCTTGAGGGTTGTGTCGGCGAGCCCTCCCCTGCTCGTCAGCAACACAAGCAGGGGCAATACGCGCTGGAGACGTGGCACAGCGGGAGCTTATACCATCTGCCCTGCGCCGGGCTCCTTTGCGGCCTGAGCTCCCTGACCGGGGGCGCTCAGATGCACTCGGGCTTGATGCGTTTGATGCCCTTTTTGTCGATGGTGTAGGGGGGGCTGCCGGGGTTGCGCTTGGGGGACTTTTCCGTGGGCCTGGTGGACGTGGGAGGAGGGGGAGGCTCGGGGGCCTGGGATGCGGAGGTAGGGGGAGCCGCAGAGGTCTCTGCGGAAGCAGACGTGGGGGGAGGTTCGGGGGGCGCGGGGGCGCTCGGAGGGGGGTCGGAGGAGGGCGCTGAACTGGCGGCCGGGGGCGGGGGATCCGGGGGCTGGGGACGCAACCAGAAGGCCAGCCCGGCAACCAGCAGGGCCCCTGCGCCGAGGCCGATCCAGCGAACAGGCAAGGGCTTCCCCCGGGGGGCGGGGAGCGGCTGGAGCAGCGAGATCCCGGAGATCTGGGAGGCGACGCCGGGTTCCTGGGCCGGCGGGACCGGTGCGGGCGCGACCTCGGTGCTGGCCCCGGCGGCCTGCTGCTGCGCCAGCCAGAGGGCCTCCGGGATCGGCGTGCTGGTCACGGTGTTCTCGCCGTCGGAGGGCTCCGGGGCGCGGGTCACGGGATGCCCGCTCTGCGTGGGCATCGAGGTGAGGGCCACGAGCGAGGGGGCTGCGATCAGCGTGGGCTGGTCGGCGATCTCGGTCGGGGGTTCGTCCTCGTTGTCCTGCGGTGGGGTCGCGTTCGCGGCCTCGCCGTGCGGCGCTGGCGGGGGCAGGGTTGCCTCCTCCGTGGTGGGCGCTGGCGCGGGCTCGGTGGTCTCGTGGGGCGGCGCTGCCTGCTCGGGCGGGGTTGGCGCCGCCTGGATCGGTTCTCCGGCGGGGGCCGCGGGGTCTGCAGGTTCTTCCGGGATGGATGGGAGCGACTGGCGCAGCGAAGGGGGCGCCGGGACCGGGGGCAACACGGCGGCAGGACGCGCGGGCGGCTCCGGCTTGGTATCCGGAACTTCCGGAGAGGGTGGGTCGGCGGGAGGCCGCAAGAACGAGGGCCTCTCGTGCCCCAGCAGGGTGGCCTTGCGCCGGGGAGGCTGGGGTGTGGCCGGGGCGGGGGCCGGGGGAGAGGGGTGATGCTGGAGGATCGAGGGACGAGGGGGTGAGGGGGCGTGCTGGGGGCCGGGGGTCGGTCGGGTCTGGAGGACCGAGGGGCGAGGGGGCCCCGGGGGCGCGGGGGTTGCCGTGGTCTGGAGGACGGAGGGCCTGGGGACCGAAGGCTGCGCAGGGGCACCGGAGGTCTGGAGGACCGAAGGGCGGGGGACCGCGGGCGCTGCGGGCGAGACGGGGGGGCGAGCCTGGAAAAGCGAGGGCTTGGGGACCGGGGCGCTGGGGCTCTTGAAGATGGAATCGCGGGAGAGAGGGGCCTGCTCGGTGATGCGCTCGACGGTGGTGACCAGCTCGCTGCGGTTGCGGAGGGAGGTGCCGGCGATGCGGTCGATCCAGCGGCTGATCTCGCGGGAGGAGGCGAGGGGGCAGACGGACTCGAGGGCCGTGACCATGGCGAGGGCCGTGGGGAAGCGGTCGCGGGTGTCGCGGGCCAGGCCCTGGAGGACCACGGCATCGAGCGCCGGCGGGATGTCGGGGCGGTAGTGGGAAGGCGGCGGGATCGTCTCGAGGAGGATCTTGTGAGCGATCTGGAAGTCGTCTTCCCCGTCGAAGAGGCGGTAGCCGGTGAGGGACTCCCAGAGGACGACGGAGGCCGCGTAGATGTCGGTGCGCCGGTCGACGCCGCCCCCCTTGAGCTGCTCCGGGGGCATGTAGGCCACCTTGCCCTTGAGCAGGCCGGAGCGGGTCTGATCCGCGCGGCGCGTTGCCTTGGCGATGCCAAAATCGAGGACCCGGGCCACGCCGTCGGCGCCCACCAGGATGTTCTGCGGCGAGATGTCGCGGTGGACGAGGCCCAGCAGGTTGCCTTGCTCGTCCTTGGCCTCGTGGGCCGCGTGGAGCCCGTCGAGGGCCCCCACCAGGATGCCCACCAGCACCGGCAGCGGCAGCGGCGTCGCGGTCTGGTTCGAGATACGGATCAGCCGCGCCAGGGACTCGCCCAGCACGAACTCGAGGACCAGCAGCAGCTCGTCCCCGTTGGTCTCCACGTCGAGGGTCTGGACGACGTTGGGGTGCTGGATCCGCGCCGCCAGCCGCGCCTCTTCGAGGAACATCGAGACAAAGTCTGGATCCTTGGCGAACTGCGGGTGCAGCCGCTTGATCGCCACCGTCCGGCTGAACCCCACCTGCCCCAGCAGCCGCCCGATATGGACCGTCGCCATGCCCCCCGAGGCGATCTCGTCGTGGAGGGCGTAGCGCCCGATGATCTTGGGGTCAGCCGCCGCCATGGTCGCAGCAGGGTAGCGGAGAACGCGGGCCCCGTCGCGGGGATCCTGCGGCGCCTCGGGCCCCGGCGGTGGTGGCCCGTGGGATCTGGTGGCGGAGAGATTTTTCTCTTAAAGTAGATATATGTTCATTTCAAAAGAATGTTTTGAGGTGTTTTCATACCCTGGCTGGCTGCGGATCGTGGGCCCAGGAGGCCAGCGGGCGGGCTTTCACCTGCGGTGGCTGCGGCACCAGTGCGCGGGGGACCTGCACCCGAAGACGGGGGAGCGGCAGGTGGACTCCTGCGAGTTCCCGTGGGAGCTGACGGTGGAGGAGGCGAGGGTGGAGGGGGGGGAGCTGGTGGTGCGCTGGGGGCACGACGGGAGGCAGAGCCGTTATGGGCTGAGCTGGCTGCTGGAGCACGGGTACGGGGCGGGGCCGGAGGTCGAGCCGCCGCCGTCGTCCACGGAGCTGTTGCTGGTGGAGGGGCGGGGTCGTCCGCTGGTGGAGGTGGCGCGGGAGGCGCTGGAACGGGTGAGGCATCGGGGGGCGGCGCTGGTGCGGCGAGGGGGCGAGCGGCCCGAGGAGGAGACAGCCCCGCTGATCGACGCCTTCCGGGGGGAGGGGCTGCGGGTGATCGAGACGCACTTCGGGTACATCGAAGATCTGCGCACGGACAACGAGACCAACCAGAACACGGACCAGCTTGGCTACACGGACGCGGGGGTCCAGCTCCACACGGACCAGCCTTTCCTGGAGCACCCTCCCCGGTACCAGGTGCTCCAGGGGATCCGGGCGGCGGACGAGGGAGGGGAGAATTTCCTGGTGGACGCGGAGGCGGCGGCCCGCCACCTGCGTTGCCTGGACGAGCGAGCCCACGAGCTGCTCTCCACCGTGCCGGTGCGCTTTCACCGGCGCCAGAAGCAGTTCGAGCGCATCGTGGACGCCCCCCTGCTGCAGCAGGGCCCCCGGGGGTTTCAGGTGCGCTACTCGTACTTCACGCTGGCCCCGTTCCGCCTCCCCTTCGGTCGCATGGAGGAGTGGTACCGGGCCTACGATCGCTTTGCCCGCCTGGTGCGCGAGCCCCGGCACCAGTACCGCTTCCTGCTGCAGCCGGGGGATTTCGTCCTGTACGACAACCACCGGATGCTCCACGCGCGCACCCCGTTCCGGGGGCCCCGGTGGGTGCGGGGGATCTACCTGGATCTTTTATCCATTAAAATAGAATTACATCTTGTACGGTGGATGAAGCGTGGTACAAAGGAGGGGCCGCCGTGAGCCCTGGGGGCCGCGGCCAGGCAAGGAGCAAGCGCATGTCCCTGGAGAAAGCTCGTCGGTACAAGGACAACGCCCGGGGTCCGGGGCGCACGAACGAGGTTGCTGGGTGGCTGCCGCTGTGACCCGGGAGCCATGGGATCTGCCGGGTCTGGTCGGGGCCCTGCGCGGGGTCACCTCCTTCGAGGGGCAGGCCCCCTGGGAGCGCCCCCTGGTGGTCGAGCTGCGCTCGGTCCTCGGGGGCCTCCGGGCCGCGCTGTTCCCCCGGACCTTCGGGCCCGGGCACCTCACGGAGGAGAGCGAGGATTACTTCGTCGGCCACACGCTGGACACGACCCTCCATGCGCTGCTCGCGCTGGTGCGCCAGGAGCGAGCGCGGGGGGTGGACCCAGCCGGAGGCTGCGGCGAGGAGGAGGCCCTGGGGCGGGTACGTCAGCTCTCGGCGCAGCTCCCCGAGCTGCGGCGGGTCTTGCTGACGGACGTGCAGGCGGCCTTTGACGGGGATCCGGCGGCCACTGGCACCGAGGAGGTGCTGCTCTGCTACCCGGGCTTCCAGGCGATCCTTCACCACCGCATCGCCCACGCGCTGCACCGCGCCGGGGTCCCGCTGCTGGCCCGGATGATCTCGCGGATCGCCCACGCGGACACCGCCATCGACATCCACCCGGGGGCCGAGATCGGGGAGAGCTTCTTCATCGATCATGGGACCGGCGTCGTCATCGGAGCCACCTCGGTGCTGGGTCGTCACGTGCGCCTCTACCAGGGGGTGACGCTCGGTGCGCGGAACTTCCCGGTGGACGAGCGGGGGGTGCTGAAGAAGGGGCTCCCCAGGCACCCGGT
>JALOQB010000082.1 GCA_025453595.1 Polyangiaceae bacterium | reverse complement strand
CGCCCGTGATCGTTGAGGTACAAACCATCCTCCCCGAGCACCAGCCCTCCGGTGGGGACCCCCGGGCGCAGCGCGACGTCCAGGGAGGCCGCGCGGACCGGGATCGCCCCGCCGGCAAAGCGATGCAGGGCCCCCGCTCGCTCCTCGATCAGCGCAGCGACGCGGCCCGGGGCCCCGGTCACGACGACCGCGCGAGACGGCACCAGGTCCCCGCGATCGGTGCGGAGGTGCAGCGCGGGCGGGGCGCCCTCGATCGCGCGCACCCCCTCCCCGGTCCGGATCTCCACGCCAAGGGAGCGCGCCCGCGCCTCCAGGGCGTCCACCAGCGACTGCCACCCTCCGTCCAGGTAACGGACCCCTCCTCGCGTCGCGAGCTGAAGCTGCGACAGCGCGCACTCCGCGCTCATCTCGTCGAGGGAACCCCCGTAGGTGGCGAGCCGCACCAGCGCCTCCACGAGCGCGCGCACGGGCGGCGCCAGCGGGGCGACCAGCGCGCCCACCGTGGTGCCCCCCAGGGAGGAGGGATCTGCCCGGAGGAGACGCAGCAGCCCCCGGGCGAACGCCCACTTCTCTGCCGGGGTGAGCCAGGTCGCCCCCAGCAGCGCCGTGGCCCCGAGCGGCATCTCGCACAACCGCCCTCGCCACAGGAAACGCGCCGGGTGGGTCCCCGCAAACCCTCCTGCGAGGAGAAGATGCTGACGCCGGAGCCAGCGAGCGAGAGCGCCCTGGTGGAAGAGGGCGTGGGGGCCCTGGTTGAAGAGGAAGCCGCGGTGAGCGGAGGAACGAGCGCGACCGCCGAGGAGGGAGGCCCGCTCGAAGAGGGTGACGCGAGCGCCGGCGAGGGCCGCCTCGATGGCGGCGACGAGGCCCGCGATACCGCCGCCAACGACGGCGAGATCAGGGAGAGGATGCACGGTGTGGCTCCGGGTTGAGGAGAGGTTCCGGGAGCACCACGATCGAGGGAGGCGGGAGGTAACAGGCAGGCCGCGAGATCAGGCGGGACCGCGCAGGTATTCGGCCAGCGCGCGGGGGTCGTTGGCGGCGAGGCGGGCCTGGTCCTGGGCGATCTGACCGCTCTGGACGAGCTCGGCGAGGCACCGTTCGAGGGGGATCATGCCCTCGCGGCGCCCGGTCTGGAGGTCGGTGGTGAGCTGCTCGGTCTTGCCCTCGCGGATGTGGCTGGCGACCCCGTGGGTGACGCGGAGCACCTCGACCGCCGGGATGCGCCCCGGGCCCTGGGCCCTGGGCAAGAGGCGCTGGGCGAGGACAAAGCGGAGGGAGTCGGCGAGCTGGGTGCGGATCTGGCGCTGACGCTCGGGGGGGTAAGCGTCGACGATGCGCTCGACGGCGCTGGCGGCGGAGCGGCTATGGAGGCTGGTGAGCACCAGGTGTCCGGTCTCGGCGGCGGTGAGGGCGAGGGCGATGGATTCAGGGTCGCGCATCTCGCCGACGAGCAGGACGTCCGGGTCCTCGCGGAGGGCGTCGCGGAGGCCGGTGGCGAAGGAGGCGGCGTCGCGGCCGATCTGGCGCTGGCGCACCAGGGAGCCCCTGGACGAGGGGGCGAAGACGTACTCGATCGGGTCTTCGAGGGACAGGAGCATCACGGAGCGCCGCCGCAGGAGCTCCTGGGCGAGGGCGGCGAGGGTGGTGGACTTGCCAGCGCCGGTCGGCCCGGTGACCAGGACGAGGCCGCCGGGAAGATCGAGGAGATCGTCGACGGGGATGGGGAGCTGGAGCGAGGCCAGGCCGGGGATGTTGACCGGGAGCGCACGGGCCGCGAGGGCCAGCCCGTGGCTGCTGCGGAAGACGTTGATCCGGAAGCGACCGGAGCCCGGCACATGGAGGGCAAGATCGACGGAGCGACCCTCGGTGAGCTGCTGCCGCTCGGAGGCGGTGAGCAGGGGGCCCAGGACCGCCTCGACGCTCTCGGTGCAGGCCTCGCTGAGGGAGCGAAGGCGCCCGTCGACGCGCACGAAGGGGGGCTCGCCGGAGAGCAGGTGCAGGTCGCTGGCGTTGCGCTCGATCACCGCCGCCAGCAAGGACGCGAGCGCGCGCGGTGCCTCGCGGGAGGGGAGCGCGTCGAGGACGACAGGCTCCGGCGGAGGCACCGTATCCTGGTGAGGAGAGACCCTGCGCTCGACCGGAGGGGCGGCCACGGTGACCGCGGGCTGCGACGCCGGCGCGGCCAGGTCGACGAGGCCGGTAGGCGCCTCGGGGGACCAGCGCTGCTCGGTCTGACGCGGCAAGGTGGGCAGCGTGGCGCGGGGCTTTTCCTGGAAAAAGACCGCATCGAAGGGCAGCGAATCATCCTTCGGGGGGAGCCCCCTGCGGGAGAAGGTTACATGGAAGTTCCCTATGCCTGCGAGGAAGTAAGCAAACTCGAGCTGGCCGTCGCGCCGGAGGAGGGACTCGCGTTCCTCGGAGAGGAGGGGGCCGAGGAGGTAGCGGAGGTCGGCCTCGTTGACGGGCCGGAGGGTGAGGGATTTTTGCACCCCGGATGCGAACATGGAGGGGGCGCGATCGGTCCCGATCCGCAGCTCGTTGGCGCCCTGGCTGTGGGCCAGCTTGAGGAGCTCATCGATGGCAGGCATGGAGCGCCTAACGTAGCCCGGATTTGGTGCCGGGAGCGTGGAGAGCGAGGGTCAGTTGAAGACCAGCACCGGGGAGGAGAGGCCCACCTCGCCGTCCGCCCCCTTGAGGCCAGCGGAGTTGGTGCCGCCAGGCCCCCCGAAGCCGGGGGTGCCGCTGGTGCAGAACCCCTTGCCGGTGATGTTGACCCCGGCGGCGTGGGCGACGCAGGCGCTGGGGCCGCCGCCGCCGCCGCCGCCCGGGCCGCCGCTGCCGCCCGGGGAGCCGCTCCCTCCGGGGCCGCCGGCGCCGCTGTTGTCCTTGCCCGGGCCGCCGCTGCCGCCGTTGCCACCTTGCTGTCCGGTGGCGCCATTGCCGCCCTTGCCGCCCTTGCCGCCCTTGCCCACGGTGATCTGGTTCTTGTCGACATCGACCTGGCCGCCGACCACGAAGATCCCGAAGCTGCCGCCGCCGCCCATGCCCCCCTTCCCGGGGAGGCCACCAAGCCCCCCACACCCGCCGGAGCCGCCGCCGCCGCCCTTGTCCGGGTTGCAGAAGAGCCCGAGGAACTTCTCGGAGCCGCCGCCGCCGCCACCGCCACCGCCGCTTGCCCCGTTGCCCCCCTTGACGCCATCTTTCCCGGAGGCGGGGGTGTAGAACTGTTCGGAGAGGGTCCCGAGGTTGGCGCCAGGGCCGCCGGGGCCGCCGTTTTCACCCGGGGTGGTGGCATTCCCCCCCGTCTTGCCGCCATCGCCGCTGCTGATGCAGCTCACCGCTTTTCCGCCACCACCGCCCACGGCACCGCTGCTGCCATCCCCCCCCTTCGTCCCGGAAGCCTCCTTGTAGCCTCCGTCGCCGCCCTTGCCGCCGGGGATCTCGCAGACCGGCGGGGGTGCGCCCGTGCCGTTGCCGCTGCAAGCGTCGCACCCTTCCTGGCCCGTCACGCCGTCGCTGGCCTTGGGGGCTTGAGCCGGGGATTCACCGTCGATCCCGTCGTTGCCGTCGCCCACGGTGATGTCGTTCCACCGGACCCACAGCCGGCCAGCACCCCCCAGCAGCCGGATCCCGTAGGTGCTCTCCCCGGGGGTTTCGGAGTTCTTGTCCGCGATGATCGTGAGCCCCTCGACGTGGGTCTCGACGTCGATCTTGGGGGCGATGATCACGGTGCCCTTGGCCCGGATCGTGGTGGTGATCCCTTCCTTGCGGCGGAAGGCAAACTCGTTGTCGAGGTGATCAAAACCTCCGTAGAGGCTCACCCCCGAGACCAGCGTCACCTGCTCGTTGTAGATCTCGCCGGAGACGCAGACCCCGGGGATGTTGTTGGCCGCCGCAGCCTGGATCGCCTTGCCGATGGTGGCGTAAGGCTTGAACCGGGTGCCGTTCGCCGAGGCATCGTCGTCGGAGCCCGTGCTCGCCGAGACGTAGACGCAACCCTCGACCACCCCGTCGCTGCCGTCGCAGTTCGCGTCCTCGAACTTGTCGTCGATCGGATCGCTCTGCAGGATCGGCAGGACCGGGCACTTGTACTCGCAGCCCCCCTTGCCCGTCAGCAAGCTCCCGTCCAGATCGCGGGTCCCCTCGTCGCAGACCTCGGGACCGCTCCCGGCCGCCCCCGCCTCGCCCCCGGCGCCCGCACCCGCCTCGCCGCCCGCACCCGCTTCGCCCCCGGCCCCCGCTTCCCCGCCGACACCGGCCTCGCCTCCGCCCCCGGCCTGCCCGGCCTCGCCGGCCTGACCCGCCTCGCCAGCAGCGCCTGCCTCGCCCCCGGCCCCAGCACCGGCCTGGCCCGCTGCACCGGCCTCGCCCGCTGCCCCCGCCTCGCCCGCGGACCCTCCTGTGCCTGCCTGTCCGGAAGTTCCGGATGACCCGCCCGAGGAGCCCGCCTTGCCTGCGGCCCCGGAGGCCCCGGCCGCGCCACCCCCGCCCTGGGGCCCCGGATCGATGATGTCATCGGAAGAGGAACCCCCGCCAGCACAGGCCTGGACCCCCGCGAGGATCCACAGCAAAGCGATGCCACCGAAGCCCACGCGAAAAGAAGTCTTGGCCATGGAAGAGATTGTGCCAAAACCTTGCCGCCGCAACACCCTCGTCGCGCATCATGACGCAACTCTTGCGCGATGCCGCGTCGCGTTGTCACCGGCTCCGGGCCGTGGCCAGCGGGTTCCCGCGAGGGCGAGGGCGCGGTAGAGCGAGGAATGGAGAGGTAGAAGATGCCCGTGTGCAAGGGATGCGAGGACGAAGTGGAGGCGCTGGTGAGCGTGAAGATCGGGGGGAAGAGCAAGAAGCTCTGCGAGGACTGCGCGGATCGAGCGAGAGAGGAGAGCGCGGTGGCGGAGGAGAGCGAGGCGGTGGTGCAGCAGATGATGGGGTTCAAGGGGAGGCGCGGGTGAGCGCCCCGGTGAAGCTGGAGCGGCGAGGTCGAGCGGCGATCGTGACGCTGGACCGGCCGGATCGGATGAACGCGCTCTCGCGGGAGACGCTGCTGGAGCTGGGGCGCCTGGGGCGCGAGCTGGGGGCGGACCCCGGGGTGAGGGCCATCGTGCTCACCGGCGCCGGGGACAAGGCCTTCTGCGCGGGGGCCGATCTCAAGGAGCGCCAGGGGTTCAGCGACGACGACGTGCGGGCGCAGGTGGGCCTGTACCGCAGCGAGCTCTCGTCGCTGGACCGGAGTCCAAAGCCGGTGGTGGCGGCGCTCAACGGGGTGGCCTTCGGCGGGGGCCTGGAGCTGGCGCTGGTGTGCGACCTCCGGGTGGCGGCGCCGGAGGCGAAGCTGGCGCTGCCGGAGACCACGCTGGGGATCATCCCGGGGGCCGGGGGCACGCAGCGGCTCCCCCGGATCGTGGGCGAGGCGCGGGCCAAGGAGATGATCCTGCTGGGCCGCCGCCTCACCGCGCAGGAGGCGCTGGCGTGGGGCCTGGTGAACCGCGTCAGCCCCGCCGGTGTCTCCGTGGTGGACGACGCCCTCGAGTTCCTGGCGCCGATCCTGGACGGGGCCCCCATCGCCCAGTCCGCGGCCCTGCGCGCCATCGATGTGTCCTTCGAGACGACGCTGGAGCAAGGGCTCGAGCTGGAGCGCGTCTTCTACGATGAGACCCTGCGCAGCGCGGACCGCCGCGAGGCGCTGCGGGCCTTCGCGGAGAAGCGCAAGCCGGCCTTCGAGGGCCGCTAACTCCTCGGGGTACTCGACCCCCGGGTCCCCGGTGAAGGGGATGGCGCGGGCCATGGCGATGTACGCGAGAGCCCGCGTCAACCCCTCCCGATCGCCCACCTCGGGGAGGAACGCGTGGGTACCGTCCCAGAGATCAAGGCCGACGGACGAGCGTGTCTCGAAGCGAAAGCGATCGATCACGGGCCAGTCAAAGCGGCGGATCCGGGGGAAGCCGAGGGCCACAAACTCGAAGGTCTCGATCCCGTCCGGGTGCAGCACCACGCCCCGCATGTGGGCCTGGAACACCGCCGCGATCCCCGAGAGCAACAGCACCGTGGCGAACCACTGGAGCGGGATGGCCGGGTTGGCGTGGTCGACGATCAGGTGAAACAGCCGGCTGCCCGGGGGCGCGTTGAAGCCGGCGACCACCAGCGCCACCAGCGCCACCGCGAACGCGCAGTAGAGGTAAGACCCCAGGCAGGCGCGGGCCGAAGGGCCAAAGCGCTGCGCGTGCAGGGGCCGGTAGGACATATCAAACCCGGGAGGTCGGGAGTCACGGGCCATGAAGGTCACGACAGTCTAGAGCGACCGCGCTGCCTTGTCTCCTCGCGAACCGAGGCCACTTCTGACCTCGAAGGGTTGAGGATCAGCAGCCCGTGATCTCCGTCCAGCAAGGCCACGTCGCCGTCGGACGCCCAGCGAAACAACCCCCCCACGTCCTGCACCGCCGGCAGCCCCAGCAGCCGCAGCAGCACCTCGGTCCGGGGGCTCTGGGTCGTCTCCGACAGGGCGATCCCGACCGGCTTCCACCGCGACGACAGCAGCACGTCAAAGACCGTCAGCTTGTCCGCGATCACCACCGCCTTGGCCGGCATCTCGGCCCGCGGATCGCTCGCCGCCAGCATCACGAGCGCGTCGCACAGGTCCTCGATGTCCCGGGCTCGCCCCTCCAGGAACGGGCTCCGCTCCGCCACCGCCGCCGCCGCCACCCGCCGCGCGATATCCCCCAGCGCCTCCGCCACCCCCTTCCCCTCCTTGCACAGCCGCAGCGCCTCCTTCCGCAGCCGCGCGTCGCTGGCGATCATCGCGTAGGTATCCAGAAATTCCATACCATCCAGGCGCAGCTCGGCGGCGCGGCCCCGGAGGGTCTGGATGGCGCGATCGGCGATCTCGAAGGCCAGCTTGAGCCGGTCCATGTCGTCATGGAAGCGGGCGTCGCGGGGGCGCCTGGGGGGGCGCTTGAGGGCGGCGACGGCGCCGACGGCGCGGCCCGCGATGGAAGGCACCCCCGGCAGCACGACGTGGCGCGTGCCGCCGCCGGCCTTGCGCGAGGGCAGATGCCGGTCTCGCGCGGTGTCGATCAGCTCGGCGGCGCGGACCGCGGCGGACACGGTGGAGGAGAGGGCCGCCAGCAGCTCGACGTCCGCGTCGGAGAAGGGCTGCCTCCCCTTGCGCTGCACGACGACGGCCCCGAGGGGCCCCTTGCGGCCCAGGATGGGCACGGCGCAGAACACCGGGAAGCGCTCCTCCTGGAGCTCCGGGAAGGGCCGGAAGCTATCGTGGGAGGCCGCGGAGAGCACCGAGATGGGCCGCAGGATCTGGACCGCGGTGCCGGTGATCCCTTCCCCCAGCTTCAGGCGCACCTGCCCCAGCGCTCGCTCGGTGAAGCCCACGTTGCCCCGCATCACCAGGGTCTCCCCGTCGCCTTCCAGGAGGTACAGCGAGACCACGTCGGCCTGCACGATGGCGGCCAGGCGCTGCGGTGTCTCGTCCAGCAGGGAGACCAGCTGCATGGGCCGGGCCGCCCAGGCGAGGAAGTCGAGCACCGCGTCCAGCCGGGCATCCCCGCGCTCGTGGATGCGTGCATGCCCGGGGACCTGTGGCGCCTCGCTGGGGGGATCCTTCTTGCTCACGGCCGGCGACTATAGCCGGGAACCGGCGCCGACGTACGCAGGTCCACGGGGCCGTCCAGCGGGGGGCGCTGCATGCACCCAGGCGCGGCTCGACGCGCCGCCGGGAGCCTCCTCGCGAGGGCCTCCGCGAGGCCTCCAGAGCCCCCGAGGCAGGTCACCCAGCGCGCCCAGGGTTCGATCAGTTCACAGGCCCGCTGCACGGTGGAAACCCGGACGACATGGAGCATCCCGGCGGAGGGCGGCAGCAGAAGCCCCTCTGGATCCCCCTGGAGCCCGAGCACGAACGACGGACCTTGAACGATCTCCCCCGCAGCCTGCAGCGTGTCGATGTACTCGCGCACCGCGGCGGAGGGCCCTGGAGGGGGCCCGGACCACAGGGCAGGGATGCGGCCGGCCAGCGCTCGGATCTCGTCCTCCTCGCCGATCAGGAAGAGCACCCGCGGGCTGAGGCACCCCTGCTGCAGCAACAGGTTGAGATCGAGCGCGAGCGCGTCCAGATCGAGGGAGGCATCTCCGGCGAGGACCCCGAAGCCGTGGCCGTGGCCCCAGCACCGCGCCCCCGGGGGCAGAGCGGCCCGCAGGGAGGCGAGGGCCGCGTCGCTGCCGTAGGCGTGGACCGCATCTTCCGGGGCCACGTCGAGGTGCTCCACGAGGGTGAGGTGCCCCTCCCCGGGGATCGAGGCGAGGGCCCTCTGCAGCAACCGCGGGAAGACCGTGCCGCGGCGGGATGGCTTCACCAGGATCTCGGGCGCCGAGGCCCACGCGAGCGCCACCGCCCGCACCGCCGCGACGAAGACGTTGCCCGCGAGGACCACGTGCACGCGCCGCTCCTCCGGGACCGAGGCCAGCAGCCGCCCCAGCTCGTCCTCGCTCGCCTCGCGCTCGACACAGAGCTCGAGGGCCCGCCGCACATCGCGCTCCGGCCAGCCCGTCTCCCGGGGGAGCGTCGCGAGCGCCTCTTCGTGGAGCGCGCCGCCTGGCTCCACGATCGCCGCGGCCGCCGCGAGCACCCGCCGGACCCGCTCACGGGCCCCCACGGAGGATCTCCTCGACCGCCAGGCTGCACCCGCGAGGCGGCGCCCCGGGCAAGCGCCCCAGCAGCACGAAGCCTCCCTCCACCTCGCGCACCTGGTCCTGCGTCTGCACCGCCACCGCGCTGTCCACGTTGGCCAGATCCACGATCCGCGCGATGCCGACCTCGCCACGCTTCACCGGCTCCAGCGTCACCGGATCCACCGGGCTCACCCGCATCCAGGGCGGCGCCACCAGCACCCCCTCCGGCAGCGAGGGCCCCAGCCCCAGCGCCCCCCGCAGCGCCCCCTCGTAGCACTGGCTGCTCAGCTCGGTCATCCCGTACTCGCTGACGATCGCCCGCGGATCCAGCTCGAACGCCCCCGCCAGAGAGCGCCGCAGCTCGTCCGCGGCCACCTCCCGAGTGCGGCCCTTGAAGCCCCCGGTCTGCATCACCCGGCTCCCCGGCGGCAGCGGCAGCGCCGCGCCCGCCAGCTCGTCGAGCAGGTACACCAGCGCAAACGAGGTCGCCAGCAGCAGCACCGGCGCCCCCGCCCGCCGGGCCTCCTCGATGGCCGCCGCGAGCCCGGGGCGATCCAGGCGCCCACCCCCCAGGAACCAGCGCCCCCCGTCGGCGAAATGCCTCGCAAAATCGGCGCACATGAAGCCCAGCGAGGAGTCCGGTGCCTCGGACGGCGGCGGCATCAGCAGCAACGCCCGGAGCCCCCGCGGTCGGTCCGGCACCAGCATCTGCTCCCCGAAACGGAGCGCCCCGGCCCGGTACGTCGCCGTCGTCCTCAGCCCGTGGGAGCCTCGCGCCCCCACCGTCGTCCCGCTCGTCCGGAACACCACCTCGTCCGCCGAGGCCTCGTGGGCCGCCACCCGCGTCAGCTTGAACACATCCGTCGGCACCGCCGGGATCCACGCGGCCTCCCGCAGCTCCCCCGGATCCACCCCCCTCGCCCTCATCAGGCGCCCCACCGCCCCGCAGCGCGCCGCCTGGAACCGCGCGATCTCGCAGGCCAGCTCGTCGAACAGCTCCCCGGCGATCTCACCCCCCATCGCCGCCCTCACTCGCCCGTGCAGCTCCTCCGATCCCCTCATCGCGCCGCCCCCTCCAGCCGCCTCCGCAGCGCCCTCGTGAACCCCTCCAGCAGCCCCGCCTCGATCGTCAGCGCCGGCGTCAGCGTCAGCGCCTCGTAGTCCCGGCCCCCGCCCAGCGTCAGGTAGCCGTCCGCCAGCAACCCCCGCCCCACCTCGAACGCCAGCCCCCCCGAGCTCAGCTCGATCCCCACCATCATCCCCACCCCACGCGCCTCCACGTAGCCCGGGACCCCTGCGAGATTTGTATGGATGTTCTGTATCCAGAACTTCCCCATGGAAGCCGCGCGTGCATCGAGGCCGGAGCGCCGGACCTCGCGGAGCAGGGCGAGGGCGGTGGCGCAGGCCAGGGGGGAGCCGCTGAAGGTCGCCGTGTGGACCACATCGCCGCGCCCCCGGGCCCACCCTTCCATGGCGGCCGCGGAGCCGACGCAGGCAGAGAGCGGCAGGCCGCCGCCGAGGCCCTTCCCGAGGCACAGCAGGTCGGGGACAAGCCCCTGCTGGACGGACGCGAACATCGCGCCAGAGCGGCCGAGGGCGGTCCACACCTCGTCCGCCACGACGAGCGCGGAGGCCTCGCGGGCGAGGGCGCCGACGCCCTGCAAAAAGCCCTCGGGGGCCGGGATGCAGCCACCCCTCCCCTGCACCGGCTCGACGAGCACCGCGCCCACGTCCCCCGGGGCGAGGGCGCCGCGGAGCGCGTCGAGGGCCGCCGGGACCGCGCCCTGCTCCCCCGGGAAAGGTACGAAGCGCACGTGCGGGTTGAGCTGCTCGACGAAGGGAGCGCGGAAGCTCTCCCGGTAGCCGCAGACCGCCAGGGGGCCGTAGGACAGCCCGTGGTAGCCCCCGGAGAACGCGACGACCGCGGGCTTCCCGGTGGTCAACCGGGCGGTCTTGAGGGCCGCCGAGACCGCGTCGGAGCCGGACTGGCCCAGGATGACCCGGGCCTCCGGGAAGGGGGCGAGCGCCGCCAGCGCCGAGAGCAGCTGGATCTTGGTGTCGGACGCGTACACATCGCCCAGCGCATGCCAGAGCAGCGCCCCCTGCTCCTGCATCGCCGCCGCCGGGGCCGGGTGGTTGTGGCCGAGCAGCAGGGCGCCAAAACCGGCGGTCAGGTCGACGTAGCGGTTGCCGTCCACGTCGAGCACGTTGGAGCCAGCGGCGGAGGCGTACGTGATCGGCAGCTGGGAGACCCCGGCGGTGGACTCGCGCAGCGCCCGGCGCGCCGCGTTGGCCGGGTACTCGACCCGATCAAGCTGCAGCGCCAGCTCTCGGCTGCGAGGGCCAGGGGGGGGGGTCACGATCCGGGGAGCTTCTTGCCCGAGCACGGGCGCAACCTAGCGCCAGACGCGCCAGGGAACCAGCGCCCCCGGCGCGCTCAGCGAGCCCAGCGGGGCGAGAGCGCCCGCTGCAGCCTCGGGTACCCGGGCACCTCTTCGGGCCTCGGCACCCGCACCCCCTGCATGTACATCGCGCCCGGGACCGGCTTCTCTGGCGGCGGCGGCCCCCCGCCTAGCCCCCCCAGCGGGAACCCACCATCTCCCAGGATGCCCCCGCCGCACTTGTCGCCGCAGGTCTGGGTGATGCACTGGAACGCCTGCACCGCCGCGAAGACCGCCGTGGGATCGCCCCCGAAGCACCCGAGCAGGCACGCGAAATCGAGGCCGCCCCCGGGCCCCTGCCCGCCGCCGATCGCGCTCCCCGCGAAGCAGTCGGTGATGGCGCACTGGATCCCGTCCACGCACTTCGGGTCGTTGTAACACTGGTTGATCGAGTCGCTGCAGTTCTCCTGGAGGCACCCGACGCACTCGCCCACGGGCCCCGAGTCGGGCAGCGGGAAAGGGAGCGCGTCGAAGAAATCGACCCCGCCATCCGCCGGCTCCCCCCCCTGCCCCGAACCGCTCGCCCCCGCGGTACCCCCCCCGGCCGCCCCGCCGGAGCCGCTGGCCCCGCCGCTCCCGCTGCCGCCCCCCTCGCCCGCCGGACACCCGGAGCAAGGCCCGAACGCGCTGCCATCGGCCAGGCAAACCTGGACGCCCTTGAGCGGTGTCCCCGGGCAGGCGCACTCGACCTGCAAGCCTGCGTCGCAATTCTTCGCGCCACCGCTCCCGGCCTCGCCTGCCGCCCCCCCGGCCCCGGCCCCGCCCGCACCGGCCAGCCCCCCGGCCCCGGCCCCGCCGCCCTTGCCCGCCGCCCCCGCGCCGCCCCCCGACTCGAGCAGCAGGTCGATGTCGCTACGACCCCCGCCGCAAGCGAAAACCAGGACAGGAACGAACGCGAAGGAAGCAGCAAACCAGAGGTGTCGTCGTTGCATGGGGACCTCGCAGGGCTGCGGCACCCTAGCAGCACAGCCCCACCCACGTCGACGTCCCTCCTCGCCCCCCGTGAACCAGCGAGGGACCTGCCGGTACAAGGACGTCTCCCCCCAGGCAAGCGAGGAGGAGGGCACAGGTGAGCCTGCGCAGGAAGGCTGCTAAGAGCCCACCTGTGTCGTTCAACGAGCTAGGCCTGGATCCATCCCTCGTGCGAGCCGTGCAGGCGCGCGGCTTTCGTGAGCCCACCCCGGTGCAGAGCGAGGCCATCCCCGAGATCTTGCTCGGGCACGACGTCTGGGCCTCGGCGCGCACGGGCTCGGGCAAGACGGCGGCGTTTCTCCTGCCCGTGCTGCAGACGCTGTCGCAGCCCCGCTCGCAGCGAGAGCGCCCGCTGCGGGGGCTGGTGCTGGCGCCCACGCGCGAGCTGGCCGCACAGGTCAGCGAGGAGGCCGCCGCGTACGGGGCACTGCTCCCCGATCCGGTGGTCGTCCGGTTGCTCGTGGGCGGGGGCTCCGTCGACGCACAGCGCCTGGCCCTTCGCGGCGGCGCAGACCTGATCGTCGCCACGCCAGGCCGCCTGATCGACCTCCTCGAGCGCGAGGTGATCCGCCTCGACGCGCTGGAGATCCTGGTGCTTGACGAGGCGGATCGCCTCCTGTCGCTGGGCTTCGCCGCGGCCATCGAGCGCATCGTCCAGGCCACGCCGGCCTCGCGCCAGACCCTGATGTTCTCGGCCACCTTTCCGCCCGCGGTGCAGGCGCTGGCCGAGCAGTCGCTCCAGCAACCGGTCAAGATCAACATCGACAGCGGTCAGATGCCCGAGCACGATCGCATCGAGCAGCGCGCCATCTCCGTCGGCACAGCCCGGCGCACGGCGCTGCTCCGCGAGCTGCTCCGCACCCATGCCTGGAGCCGCGTGCTGGTGTTCGTCGCCACCACGCGGGCCGCCGATCAGATCGTCGCGCACCTCACCCGCGACGGCGTGCAGGCCGCCGCGCTCCACGGCGAGCTCTCCCCGTCCGCGCGCACCGGGGCCCTGACCGGTTTTGAAGAGGGGCGCCTGCAGGTCCTGGTCGCCACCGATCTGGCCGCGCGCGGCCTCGACATCGATCAGCTCCCGGCCGTGGTGAATTACGACCTGCCGCGCTCCCCCACCGACTACCTGCACCGCGTCGGCCGCACCGGGCGCGCGGGTCACCGCGGCGTCGCGGTGACCCTTGTCACGGCCGAAACAGCCTCTCATCTCCGGCTGATCGAGAAGCGCCACAAGCTCTCGCTCCCGCGCGAGGTGATCCCCGGCTTCGAGCCCACCGAGCCCGCGCCAGCGCCCCCTGCCCCGACCGGGCATCGCCCCGACCCCCACGGCGGCATCAAGGGCAAGCGCAAGAGCAAGAAGGACAGGCTGCGCGAGGCCGCGGCTCGCGCGGCGAAGAGCTGAGCGCGACGCCCCGGCAAGGATACGTCATCCTCGCGGGATGATCCTGGGCCTCAATCACCTGACGCTCTCCGTGCAAGAGGTCGAGCGCTCCTTCCATTTTTACCGCAGCGTCCTCGGGTTCCGGCCGCTCGCACGGTGGTCCCGCGGGGCGTACCTGCTGGCCGGAGACGCGTGGGTCTGCCTCACGCTCGACGCTCGCACCCGGGAGGCTCCGCTCCCCGAGTACACCCACATCGCCTTCTCGGTCCCGGTCGCGGCGTTCGATGCGATGGCAACGCGGATCCGGGCGAGCGGCGCAACGGAGTGGCAGCCGAACACCTCGGAGGGAGCATCCCTCTATTTCTGCGACCCCGACGGCCACAAGCTCGAGATCCACGTCGGCGACTGGCGGACCAGGCTCGCCGCTTGCAGGGAACGCCCCTTCGAGGACAGCATGGTGTTCTTCGAGGACGACAGCACGGGCCCCGCGCCGCCAGCGTGAGCCGGCAGCGAGACGAGGGTCAGCGTGGTCCGAGCTGCACGCTGGTCTCTGCCAGGGACCCGTGGCGAACCCGGAGGGCTGTCCCCATCCTGGGGCGCTTGCCGCCAAGAACGTCGGCCAGATCGATCCAGAAAGCCCCTCGCAAGACATGGCCGGCGGGCAGCGGCTCTCGGCTTGAATCGGCAGGTGCAGCGTTGCCCGGAGGCCAGAGCAGCGGGATGGGTCGCTCACCCGGCTCGCCAGGGACACGCAAGGACAGGGTGAACACGGGCGGGGGCATCGGGACCTTGAGCACCGCGCTGTGAACCACCAGAACGGCCGCCTGGGTCTTCTTGTCGAGCTGCAGACCGGGCACCTCTCCCGGCATGATGACGCGTGCCTGCAACAGGTCCGGGCTCCCCGGCGGACGCGTCCCCACCAGCGGTCCAGGATCCACCTCGTGACGGTACGCCCCGGGGAGCGGCTCGGGATTCGCGGTCGCGGTCGCAGGCGCGGTGGGCGCTGCGGTCGCGGTCGCAGGCGCGGTGGGGGCCGCGCCCGGAGCGGTGGGGGCCACGCCTGGAGCAGAGGATGCGGCAGCGCTCGCGCCCGGGGAGGCAGGCATGGAAGGGGAGCCGCAGGCTACGGTACCGGTCAGGGCGCAGAGCAACACAGCTGCAACAGGGCCCGTTGCAGGGCCTATCAGGTCGAGAACGAAGCCCATGGTACAGGGCATGAAGCCTCAATGCGTCATCACATACAACAAAGCAATTCGCGTCTTGCTAGCGCGTCTCGTCAGGGTGAACCTTCTCTCCATGAGGACAAAGACAGTACTGCTGGCGCGACTCGCACTGGTCATCGGGGTGACGCCGCTGGCGCTTGGGTGTGATGGAAAGGTAGAACCGGAGAAATCAGCTGGGAACGGGGGGACCTCCGAAGCCTCGGCAGGGGCAGCAGGGGTCGGGGCCCAGGGGGGTGCGGCGGGGGAAGCAGGTACAGGACATTCCGCAGGGGCAGGGCATTCCCAAGGGATAGGCGGCAACGCGGCCGGTGGAATGGGTGGAATCCAGAATGATACCGGCGGAACCGCAGGGCAGAGTGGTGCGGCTGGAACCATCGGGGGGGCAGGGGCAGCAGGAGCGGCAGGAGATGGCTGCAGGCGAGAACTACCCACCAACCAGCAAGGCCCAACCTCATGCCACAAGCACGAGGACTGCCCCAATCCAGGGCCGGGAGTCGACGTATCGTGCACAACGATGCAGTTTCACCACGGCATCTGCTTCCAGCCCCCCCCTCCGTGCGACGAGGATGAGGTGTGCAAGCAGTTCAGCTCGCTCAACACAATTTGCCATAAAGTCAAGCCAGGAGAACAGGGGAAGTGCGGGCGGCCTTGCGCCGAGAACCCCGAGGTGTGCGGGCAAGAGGGGCGCTGCGACAAGCAGAGCGGGCGCTGCGTGCCCAACCAGTGCGATCCCCCCAACCAGGAGATTTGTCGCACCGGCGAGATCTGCGGACAGATGAGCTTGAAGTGCATCCCGCAACCCTGCGCGGAGACCAGCGCTTGCCCCAGGCACCACGTCTGCTTGTCGACAAAAGGGTGCGTGCCGCAGGCGTGCAAGTGCGACACCGAGTGCAGCGACGGCGGCTTCTGCGTCCGGGGTTTCTGCGCCGAGAAACCAGGATACTGCGAGGAATACACCCTCTGCGGTCGCCCCCTTGTGGTGGAGCAAACCCTCGTGCGTGCCTCCCTCTTGCGTGGCGTCACCTGGGGGTGACGGCGGCGGCACCTGCCCCAGGGCCCACGGAGCCGTGAGGACGCTACCAGACCCCTTGCCACCGCAGCATGCCACCCCCCACGGTCGGACTGGCCTCCAGCGCGGCGTCACCGGGTTTGCGCGAGGGCCAGAACCACCAGGTCCCCAGGCTCACCAGACCGACCAGGGCCCCCACGGTGCTGACCGTCGCCACCGTGCCCCCCAGCTTCGCGGCGTCCCTGCTCGCTTCATCCTTGCAGAAGCGGGAGGCCGCATCGCAACCGCTCTCCATCTTCCCCTTGAGGCTCAGGGCCCAGGCGCCCATCCCGAGCCCGAGCCCGAGCCCGGCGATGCCTCCCACCAGGAAGGCGGTGGGCCCCCGCGAGGACCCGGGCCCTGAGGCCTGCTCCGCCGCCGGCGTGCTTCTGGGCGCGGAGGCCCTGGCAAACGAGATCGGGACCAGCCGATCTCGCTCTCCCTGGCGGACCACCAGCACCTTCTTCTGGGTCACGCCCTCGTGCTCGAACACAAAGGAATGCTCCCCGGGATCGACCTCCACGGCCCTCCCATCCACCTTCTCCGCCAGCGCCACACCGTCCATGTAGACCTTGATCGCGCTGGTCTCTTCCCCTGCGGCCCCGACTCCGGAAAAGATGACCGTGGGGATCACCTGCTGGACCTCCTCTCCCCACCGGGCGCAATCGCTCACGAACAGGCCCGGGCAAGAGACCTGAGCGCACACCGCAAACTTGCCCCTGGCCTCTCGCAGCTTCCCCGCTTGCCTGGCCTCCTGCCCGCGCTCGTAGGCATCCAGGCAGCTTGCCTTGTCTTGCTCCGCGCGGAGGGGGCCCGCTGCAAGCAGCGGAGCCACGAGGGCCCCCGCACCCAACCATCCCCCCCGATGCTTCCCTGAAAAGATCATGCTTCTTGCCCCTCAAGCCGGATCGACCACACAGCGAAAACCGACACGAAACCCCCGGTCCGAGGGCTTCGCGCTCCCGCGGCTCGCGGCCCTCAGGTTCCCCGCAACGTTGTGGAAAACCCCGCCGCGCACTCCACGGTTTTCTGACCCATCGCTCCCCAGGTTTGCGCAGTCACTGCACTCCGGGGTCATCGCGTACCAGGAGGCGCTGTAGGCATCCAGGACCCACTCCCCGAGGCCGCCGGCGAGATCAAAGGAACCCCACCTGCTGCGCCCTGCGAACAGCTGGCCCACGCCGGGCAGGTCCGCGGCCTCGCAGGCAGCGGTGCCGCTGAAAAGACAGCCGTACGAGGCCAGTTCTGGCTCTGGAGCGGCGCTACCCCAGGGGTAAATGCGGTCTTCCTCGCCGCCTGCTGCCGCAAATTCCCACTCGGCCTCGGTGGGGAGGCGGCCGTAGTCCCAGACACAGAACGCGAACGCTTCGTACCAGCTCACGCAGTTGATGGGCCTGTTCTCGCTTGCCCCTGGCTCGTCCGTCCAGGTCTGGAAGGTCGGGTCGCACTTCAGGCCGTTGGCCAGCGTGGTTGCACTGGCTGGCAGGTTGCTGGACCACGCCGCTCGCCACCCGCTGCCGGGGATCAACGGATGGGCCCCGGCCGCCTCCTTCAAGGTCGGGCGGAAGGCCTCGTACGCCTCGATAAATTTCCGGAAGCGCCCGACCGTCACCTCGTAGCGATTCATCGCAAACGTCAGGACCTTGGCCTCGCGCTCGGGGGTCTCATCCTTCTCTCCCCCCACGTCATCGTTGTCCCCTCGCCCCATCGCAAAGACCCCCCCGGGCAACAGATCGTAGGAGCAGCAATAATCCTTCCCGCTTGCACCGCAATCTCCCGGTAGCCCATCGCAGCTCGGCATCCCTGTCACGTCCGAGGGAGGCGGTACACACCCGGTCAGATCGAGCTTGCACTGCCCGGAACAGCCTGGAATCCCCTGGCTCTCCGGTCCCAGCAGATCCGCGCAGGTCTTGCCCCCCAGGTCATCGCCTTCGCAACGCTCCACCGCGCTCTTCTTTCCGTCCCCGCACCCGGGAGCCCCCGCCTCGCCGCCCTGGGGCGCGCCCCCCTCGGCCCCCCCGCTGCCCGCTTCCCCTGCCTGTCCGGAAGTTCCGGCGCTGGCACCGGCCTCGCCCCCACCACCGGCCTCGCCCCCGCCGCCGGCCCCTGCGGTGCCCCCGCCCTCGCCTCCCTGCCCTGCCCCACCAGGAGCACTCCCGGCGACCCCCGAGGCAACCCGGTAATCATCGTCAAACTCCGCGCCGATCAGATCGGCACACCCGACCATCCCCACCGCAAGAAGAAACCACCCTCTGGACATCCAGGTTTCAACCTATCACCTCCCGCTCTTTGGCAAAGAAACAAAGACCGCACCGACAATGCCCCCCCTTCCGCGATTCAATCCTCCATGGTCACCGGAAGACCCTGCCCCCCTCGCGGCGCCGGGAGCTGATCCAAATCAGGGGCCGACCGCCGGCGCGGCGAGGCTCATGCGCGCGTCCTTCAAGGGCGCTACCTTGCCCCGCCATGATCCCCTTTGACGAGGCACGATCCCGCCTGCTCTCCGGTGTCCCGAGGTTGCCCCTGGAACGTATCCCGCTGGGCGCCGCGGCGGGGCGGGTGCTTGCCGAGGACGTGCAGGCCCCCTCCCCGCTCCCTCCCTTCGACGCCAGCGCCATGGATGGCTACGCCGCCGCGCTCGCGGACCTGCCCGGCGAGGGCCCCTGGACCCTGCCTGTCCGGGGGGAAAGCCGCGCTGGCGCTCCCCCACCGCGCCTTGCCCCGGGCACCTTGTGCCGCATCTTCACCGGAGCGCCGCTCCCGGAGGGCGCGGACACCGTGGTCATGCAGGAGGTCGTGGAGCGCCACGGGGACCGGGCGACCCTGAGCCAGAAACCCTCCTTGCGCCAGCACGTGCGGCCCGCTGGCGAGGATCTGGCCCAGGGGGCGATCGGCCTCGCCCGGGGCACCCGGCTGGGGGCTCCGCAGCTTTCCCTGGCGGCGATGCTGGACCGCCCCGAGCTGCTGGTCGCACGGCGCCCCCGGGTCACCCTCCTGGCCACCGGGGATGAGCTGCGGCCCCCCGGGAGCCTCCCCTTCCCGTCGTCGATCCCGGAGTCCAACACCGTGGGCCTCGCGGCGCTGGCGGCCCAGGCCGGCGCCTCCGTCACCATCGCGCCGATCTGCCCCGACGAACCGGCCCGCACCGCCGCCGCCATCGTGGACGCGCTCCGCGGCACCGACCTGCTCCTCACCGTCGGGGGCGTCAGCGTCGGCGACCACGACGTGGTGCGGCCCGCCCTCGAGCAGGCCGGGGTCACCCTCGATTTCTGGAAGGTCGCCATCAAGCCCGGAAAACCCATCGCCGTCGGCCGCAGCCCCCACGGCTACGTCCTCGGCCTCCCCGGGAACCCGGTCAGCGCCCTGGTCACCTTCGCCCTCTTCGGGCTCCCCTTGCTCCGCGCCCTCCAGGGCGACGCCCATCCCGTCGCCCCCCCGCGCCGCATCCCCCTCGGCCTCTCCGTGCAACGCCAGCCCGGGCGCCTCGAATTTGTCCGCGCTTCCCTCGAAGAGACCGACGGCCAGCTCCGCGTACTGCCCCTGCGCAACCAGGCCTCCGGCGCCATGATCGCCCTCGCTCGCTGCGACACCCTGGCGATCTACCCCGCCGAGGCCAGCTCCCTCCCCGAAGGAACCCTCCTCCCCACCCTGCGCCTCGCCGACCTGTGAGCCCCCTCGCCGCTCTCCTCACCGGCGGCGCCTCCCGCCGCATGCTCGGCCGCCCCAAGGGCCTCCTCCCGGGGGTCGACGGGGTGCCCCTCGCCCTCCGCGCCGCGCGCATCTTTGAACATATGGAAATTCCCTACGTCGCCGTGGGCAACCGCCCGCACTACGAGGGGCTGGGGCTCCCGGTCATCGAGGACACTCGGCCCGGGGAGGGGCCCCTCGCCGGCCTGGAGGCCGCCTTGCTGGAGGCGACGCGCCGGGGCCACGACTCGGTGCTGCTGGTGGCCTGCGACCTGCCGTTCTTCACCGGGGCGCTGCTGCGAAGGCTCCTGGATGCCCCCTCCGCGCCTGCCGTCGCCTTCGCCCGTGGTGGCCTCCTGGAGCCGCTGCTGGCGCGCTACGAGGTGGCCGTGCTGCCGGAGGTACAGGCTCGCCTGGACCGGGCCGAGCGAGCGATGCAGCCCTTCCTGCGCGCCGTGGGGGCCCTCGTCGCCTCGCTGGCCCCCGCCGAGGAGGGGCTCCTCGTCGACTGGGACACCCCGGACGCCATCACAGCGCCGGGCAGGCCCGACCGCTGAGCTCCGCCAGCGCCGTCGCCAGCGCCTCCCGGCCCATCACCCCCTCGTGCCGCTCGACCTCGTGCCCTCCCGCATCCACGCTCACAAATGTAGGGAGCTTCCGGATACGGTAGCGCTCCGCGAGGCCCTCGCCGCCGGGCTGGTCCACGTCGATGGGGAGCACGGTGCCGTCGTGCCCGGTGCACCGCCGCGCCAGATCTTCGACGAGGGGGGTCATGCGGGCGCAGGCAGAGCAGTTCGCGCTGGTGAACTCGAGGAGGTGGGGTTTATCCGAGGGGATCAGGTCGACCGCCGCGTGGTGCTGGGCGGCGGCCTGGGGGGCAGCGCATGCGGATTCTCCCTGGCAAGGGGGGGCCTGGTGAGCGAAGGCGGCGCCCACCAGGAGGCCGGCAGCGAGGGCCCCCTTGGCCAGGGACAGACGGCGGGCGGTGCGGGCAAGGAAGGGTCGACGCATGGGGCTCCAGGGGCAGGACAGAGGACAGTCCGGGCTGCAACCAGCAGGGCTCCGGGTTTCTTCCGGAAGATGTCAAAATAGACCCATCTCCGCAGCGAGCTTGCAAGCGCCGCGGAAGGAAGCAAGGTGAGCGGCGATGTTGCCCATGGTCTTGCTGATCGGAGCCGGCGGGGTGGGGACGCCGGCGGCGCTGGCGCTGGCGCTGTCGGGGCGCTGCCGGCTGCGGCTGGTGGACGACGACGAGGTGGAGCTGAGCAACCTGCACCGGCAGATCCTGTACACGGAGGCCGATCTGGGGAGGTCCAAGCTGGAGGCGCTGAAGGGGGCGCTGGAGGCGAGGGCGGTGGGGGTGGAGATCGAGGCGATCCCGGGGAGGTTCTTGCCGGAGACGGCGCTGGAGCTGCTGGCGGGGGTGAGCCTGGTGGTGGATGGCGCGGACAATTTTGCGACGCGGTTTCTGGCCTCGGACGCCTGCGGGCTGGCGGGGGTGCCGGTGGTTCATGGGGCCGCGTTGCAGTGGCGAGCGACCTGTTTTGTGGCGGGCAGCGAGGGGAAGCGCCCCTGCTACCGGTGCCTGTTCGAGGATCTGCCGGCGGGTCCGGCGCCGGACTGCGGGACGGCGGGGGTGCTGGGGCCGGTGTGCGGGGTGTCGGGGGGTCTGGCGGCAGAGGCGGCGCTGCGGTGGCTGGGGGGCGATCGGTCGCAGGCGGGGACGATGGCGTCGTTTGACGGGAGCACGGGGCGATTCCGCCGGATCGAGGTGCGTCCCCGGCGGGGCTGCCTGTTGTGCGGGGAGGAGCCGGGGATCCGGGGGCTGGAGCGAGCGCGTTACACGGGGGCAGCCTGCGGGGCCTGAGCGGGGCCCCGGCGGTGGGTTTTTGGGGTAGGGTACGGGCCATGAGCGCGATGGAGCGACGCTACGCCCGGCACCTGCAGCTCCCCGGCGTCGGGAGAGAAGGCCAGCGGCGCATCGAGGCGGCGAGCGTGGAGGCCCGGGGCGAGGGGCTGGAGGGCTGGGTGGCGCGGCGCTACCTGGAGGCCGCGGGGGTGGGCGAGGTGAAGGCGCTCGGCGGCCCGATCGAGGGGCCTGCGTGGGCGACGGACGAGCTCCGGGAAGAGACGAGCGGCGCCGTCACGCGGGGGGCCATCGAGGCGCTGCGGCGGCTCCGCGAGGCCCTGGAGCGTCGATGATCTCGTTCCGGAACGTGAAGAAATCGTTCGGGCCCAAGGCGGTGCTCAAGGGGGTCTCGTTCGACGTGCAGGACGGCGAGGTCTTCTTCATCATCGGCGGCTCGGGCGT
>JALOQB010000380.1 GCA_025453595.1 Polyangiaceae bacterium | reverse complement strand
GCCTGTGGAGATGGGGTCCTGGAGGGGGGGGAGGTCTGTGACGACGGCAACACCAGCAGCGGGGATGGGTGCGACGCGACGTGCAAGGGGGTCGAGGTGGGGTACGCCTGCCTGGAGCCAGGGAAGCCCTGCGTCAGCACCGTGAAATGCGGGGACGGCAAGCTGGGCTCGGGCGAGCAGTGCGACGACGGCAACGCGAGCGGCGGGGATGGCTGCGATGAGGGCTGCAAGACCGAGCCGGGGTGGCTGTGCACGCTGCCCGGGGTCCGGTGCGTGGCGGCCGAGTGCGGCGACGGGCTCGCGGTGGGGAAGGAGCAGTGCGACGACGGCAACGCGCTGGACGGGGACGGCTGCAGCACAGGGTGCGCGCTGGAGGAGGGGTTTGCCTGCCCGGAGCCGGGCAAACCGTGCAAGACCACCACCTGCGGGGACGGCCTGCGGGAGGGCACCGAGCAGTGCGACGACGGCAACAACACCATGGGCGATGGCTGCACGCCCTTCTGCAAGCGGGAGCCGGATTGCTCCCAGGGGGCCTGCACCTCGGTCTGCGGCGACGGCCTGCGGCTGGCCACGGACGTGAACGAGGAGTGCGAGGACGGGAACACGCTGGCGGGGGACGGTTGCTCTCCGGACTGCAAGATCGAGCCGGGGTTCCTCTGCTCTCCCAACAGCACGGTGCCCGATCGGCTGCTGCTGCCGCTGGTGCTCCGTGACTTCTCCGTGCTCACGCCGTCGGACGGGCAGAAGCCCCTCAAGCACCCGGATTTTCAGACCAACAACTGCGGCCTCACGACGGGCATGGTGCAGGCGACGCTGGGCCCCGGGGGCAAGCCGCAGCCGGTGCTCCCCCTCAAGTGCCTCGCGAGCGAGGAGAGCTTTGCCAGCTGGTACAACGACAACGCCGACTACAACCTGACCTTCCTGCAAACCATGGAGCTCCAGCAGCAGCCGGACGGCACCTACCGCTTCGACAACAGCGCGTTCTTCCCGCTGGACGGGCTGGGCTTTGGCAACCAGGGGAACGACCACAACTTCCACTTCACCAGCGAGGTCCGGTACTACTTCGAGTTCAAGGGCGGGGAGCGCCTCGATTTCACCGGGGACGACGACGTCTGGGTCTTCGTCAACCGAACCCTCGCGGTGGACCTGGGGGGCGTCCACGGCGCCACGTCCGGCTTTGTGCTGCTGGGCGACGCGGATTCAAACGGGACCCTCGACGCGGCGGAGCAGGCGGCCGGTACCGATCCGCGCTTTGGCCTCGCCAAGGGGCAGGTCTACGAGATCGTGGTGTTCCAGGCGGAGCGGCACACCACCCAGTCCAACTACCGGCTCACCCTGGGTGGCTTCGTCAACTCGACCACCACCTGCGCCAGCAACTGCGGCGACGGCGTGCAGACCGCGGACGAGCAGTGCGACGACGGGACCAACGACGGCGGCTATGGCGAGTGCGGTCCGGGCTGTGTCCTGGGGGAATTCTGCGGGGATAACCAGGTTCAGGCCCCGCAGGAGGACTGCGACGATGGGGTGAATCTGACCTCGTATTCGGCCAACGGTCAGGGCTGCGCGCCGGGGTGCAAGAAGCCCGCGCGGTGCGGGGACGGGCAGATCGACAGCCTCTTTGGCGAGGCGTGCGACGACGGGAAGAATGACGGCGCGTACGGCGGGTGCAACGCGGATTGCTCCCTCGCGCCTCGCTGCGGGGATGGGGTGAACCAGACGGGGGAAGCCTGCGACGACGGCAACAACCTGAACGGGGATGGGTGCAACGCGATCTGCCAGGTCGAGATCCAGTGAGCGGATCTGGGGACCGGGGGAGACGGGGCAAAAGCAGGGAGGGGAGGGGGGGACGGCCCCTTCCTGGTGATCGAAGGGCGGTCTGCGTGCACTATGAGTGCCGGGGGCCCCGGGTGGGGCCCAAGAGACGCCATGAAGAAGCCTATTTTCCGTAAGATCCAGGGTCTGCTGGCCGGCGTGACCCTGCTGCTGGTGCTGGCCTGCTCGCCGTCGAGCAAGAACGAGCAGCAGTACTGGGACAACCACAACAAGGATGTGGCCGAGTTTTCCACCAGATGGCCCGCGTACAAGGGGCTCCTGGCGGCGAAGCAGGCGAAGGCGAAGCCCCTGTGGGACGAGGCGAGCAAGGTCACCGACGAGAAGCAGAAGGCGGAGAAGATGAAGGCCGCCAACGAGGCCCTGCACGAGGGGCTGCTGAGCAAGCTCAACGAGATCAAGTACAAGTCGAAGAGCGTCGAGGACACGGTCGGCAAGCTCAACGCGCTCAAGCTGCCGAAGAGCAAGGATGGCGCGCGGGACGAGGCGGTGCGGAGCGCCCAGGGGGTGCTGGGCGGGGTGAACACGGCGCTGGCCACGGCCCCGGCGAACGAGGAGGCCGCGGTGGCCTTGCTGAGCGATCAGATCGGCAAGCTGATCACCGCCAGCTCCAACGCTGACCGATCGCTCAAGTCGCTGAAGGGCAAGTGAGGCGCAGGTAACCGCGGGGTCGGGCCCGGGCTGCGAGGCAAGCATGGAGCAGGCGCCAGCGCGAACATCCACGGCCCCCCCGGGTATCCCCTCGCTGGAGCGTCGCCGGGTCCAGGCGGCGCTCCGGGCCCGGCTCTTTGGCCGCGAGCCGGAGCCGGTGCGGGTGGGCCGCTTCCTGCTGCGGGATCGGCTCGGCGCCGGGGCCATGGGGATCGTCTACGTGGCGTACGACCCCCGGCTCCAGCGCGATGTGGCCCTCAAGATGCTCCATTCCCCGGGCAACCAGGAGGGCGAGGCGTTCCTGCACGAGGCCCGGGCGCTGGCGCTGCTCTCGCATCCCAACGTGCTCCAGATCCACGATGCGGGCATCGAGGAGGGGTGTCCGTACCTGGTCTCCGAGCTGGTCCACGGCGGGACGCTGCGGGCATGGCTCCAGGAGCAACCACGCCCGTGGCGCCAGGTGCTACGGCTGCTGGTGGACCTGGGGCGGGGTCTCCATGCGGCCCACCAGCGTGGGCTGGTGCACCGGGACATCAAGCCGGAGAACGTGCTGATCGGGGCCGATGGTCGCCCTCGCGTCGCGGACTTCGGGCTTTCCCTCGTGCCGACCCCGCTGGGTCTGTCGTCCTCCCCCGGTTCGATCGCCGGCACCCTCCGCTACATGGCTCCGGAGCAGATGCGGGGCGACCGCACCGAGCCCGCCAGCGACCAGTTTGGCTTCTGCGTCATGGCTCACGAGGCGCTCTTTGGATCGCTGCCTTTTCAGGGGAATTCCAGCGCCGAGATCCTGGCGGCGGTCGAGGCCGGGGCCTTCTCCCAGGTCCCCCGGGGGCACCCGGCCCACGCCGTCCTCGCCCCGCTGCGGCGCGGCCTCCGGGCTTCCCCTGCGGCGCGCCACCCTTCCATGGCCGAGCTGCTCCTGGAGCTGGAGGGGGTGCTCCGGCGGAGAAACGCCCTCTGGCTCGGCGCCGGCATCCTCGCCCTCCTCGCGGGGGCCTCCGGCGCTGCGCTGGTCCTCGCGCGCAGCCCCGTCGCCTTCGAGTTTTCTTCCGCCAGCGAGCGCGATCTTTACCTTCAGGCCGCCGAGCTCACCAGGCAGCAAAGGTACCTGGACTGCGCCCGGCTCCTGGAAAAACACCCCCGGAGCGAGAGCCTCTCCCGGTTCCGGATCACCTGCGCCGCGACGGGCCAGAGCCCCGCGTTGCTGGAGCAGGCCTGCGCCGACTGGAAGCGCCACCGCGCCCAGACCCCCCCTGCCGAGTGCTCCGATCACGTCCGCGAGGCGCGCCGGCTGCTCGCCGCCGGCCACCACGAGCGCTGCATCGCCACGCTGGAGCGGCTGCCGTACGATGTCTGGTCGGCCACCGTCGTCCAGGAGTGCGCCAACAAGCTGTACACCATCGACGGCTTCTTCCGGGCCTGCACGTACCTGCGCAAGGGGGCCCCGGGCCCCCCTTGCAAGCGCCTCGAAATGCTCACTCCGCGCTGAGTGCCTCTCCGCGGGCCCGTCTGCTACCCTGGTGCTGGATCCATGAGCGACGACGCGACCCTCTGGAGCGCCTGGTGCGCCGGCGACAAGCGGGCAGGGGAAGCCCTCTTCGAGCGCCACTTCGACACCGTCTATCGATTCTTTGAGAACAAAATAAATGGCGATGTGAGCGACCTGGTGCAGCGAACGTTTCTGGGGTGCATCGAGGCGCGGGAGCGATTCCGAGGGGCGTCGAGCTTCCGGACGTTCCTTTTTGCCATCGCTCGCAACGAGCTTTACGTGCATTATCGCTCGAAGAAGAAGGGGGAAGCGCTCGACTTCAGCGTGTCGTCGATCGCCGAGCTGGGGCCCTCGCCGAGCACCCTGGCGCGGCAGCGTTCGGAGCGTGAGATCCTGCTGGCGGCGCTGCAGCAGCTGCCGGTGGAGCTGCAGCTGGCGCTGGAGCTTCATTACTGGGAGTCGATCCCGGGGTCCGAGCTGGCGGTCATCCTGGAGGTCCCGGAGGGGACGGTGAGGAGCCGGCTGCGGAGGGCGCTGGAGCAGCTGAGGGAGCGGCTGGCGGCGGAGAGCGGAGGCGAGCGGCTGCTCGGCGCCGGGGGCGACCTGGAGGCCTGGGCGCAGCAGCTTCGGGCCCGGATGAGCTGAGCAGAGGGGGGGCGGGGGTCAGCGGAGGGAGCCGGTGGCCTCGGCCCCGCGGCCGAGGGCGCCCTGGCTCACGCCCCGCGCGATGCCGAGGGCCCAGCGGCCGACCTCGCCGGGACCCAGGAACTTCCATACGTCCGTGTAGACCTCCTTCCGTAGAAGGGAGGTTCCATACAGGAAGCGGACGAAGGCGGCGGGGGCCATCTCGTCGCGGAGGAGGGAGGCGTAGAAGTCGTTGCCGCTGCGGTGCATGCTGCCGAAGGCGGCGTCGAGGAGGCGGTTGGTGGCGGCGGGGTCGTCGCGGCCGAGGAGGGAGGGGCGAGGCTCGGCCATGAGGAGGGCGAGGGCGCCGACGCCCTGGAGGAGGGGGAGGTCTGGCTGGATGGCGTCGAGGTCGGCGGGGGTGAGGCGCCGCTCGTCGAGGCAACGGAGGAGGCCGTCGCCGATGGCGGCGAAGGAGCGGACCATGGAGCCGAAGCCGCAGAAGGTGAGGGGGGAGTGGCGAGCGGCGGCGTCGCCGACGAGGAGGACGCGAGCGAGAGGGGCGGAGGGGGCGGGGCGCAGGCGAGACCAGCCGGGGATGATGCCGTAGGTGAGGCGGCGGACGCGGGGGGTGCCCTTCTTGTAGCGAGGGAGGGTGCGAAAGAAGCGGCCGTAGAGGGCGAGGAGGGAGCGGGCCGGGAGGGCCTCGGCGCGGGCGTAATAGAAGAGGTAGGTGGTGAGGGCGTCGTTGGCGGGGAAGCCTTCCCAGATGTGCTGACGCCCCTCCTCGCGGTGCTCGGTGGTGACGAGGATGTCGCCGACGTTCTGGTCCACCTGGTCGGGGTCGGAGCCTGGTTCGAGGCCGTCGAGGACGCCGCCCACGGTGGGGCACCCGAGGTCAACCCTCGCGTGGGGGCTGGAGGAGCCCAGCGCATCGACGAGCACCCGGGCGCTCACCTCGACGGGAGCCCCCCGGGGGTCGCGGGCCCGCACGAGGACGCCGTGGGGCCCGGCGCCCAGCCCATCGACGCTGTGGCCGTCGAGGATGCGCACGCCGGCCTGTTCGGCCCTGGTCCGGATGGCGGCCAGGTAGGCCTCGCCGTCGACCGCATGATCGAGGACGCCGGTGACCGGCCAGGACCCGCCGTCGTGCCAGCGGCAGACGCCGTGGGAGTAGCGGGCGACGACGAGGGCGTCGAGCTCTTGCTGGGTGAAGAGGCCGCCGTGGACGAGGGCCTGGAGCTCGGGGCCGCTGATGTTCCACTCCCGGTGGCCGGTGCCCGCCCGGTGGCGCTCGAGGACGACGACCTTGAGGCCCTTGCGAGCCAGGTAAGGGGCGAGGGTGAGCCAGAGGCCGCCGCCGGCGAACACGACGTCGGCGTCGAGGGGGCCCGGGCCCGGGGGGCGGAGGGGGGCGAGGGAGAGGCGACGCCCCCAGGAGCGCTCCAGGTGCTCGATGCGCTCCAGGGCCTCCGCGCCGCCAGGGCACTCGCGGAGCGTCCCTTCGGCGAGGGCGAGGTCGTTCATGGGCGCAGGGTCTTGGCGTCCGGGACCACCGTGTCGAGGACGCGCGCCGAGGAGAGCACGCCGGGCATACCTGCGCCGGGGTGGGTGCCTGCGCCGACGATGTAGAGATGTTCCACATCCTCGGAGGCGTTGTGGGGGCGGAAGTAGGCGCTCTGGGTGAGGACGGGCTCGAAGCTGAAGGCGGCGCCGAAGAGGCTGAGGAGCTCGTCCTTGAAGTCGAGGGGGGTGAAGATGCGGGAGGTGACGAGGTTCTCGCG
>JALOQB010000081.1 GCA_025453595.1 Polyangiaceae bacterium | reverse complement strand
GCCGTCCTCGGGGGTCAACCCGGCGGTCAGCGACCCGTCGCGGCAGGCCATGGTGCACTTCGCCCGGGCCTGCCAGCCCAGGCTCCACGGGGCGGCCTTTGTGGTGCGCTTCGATGGCTTCCTGGGGGCCACGGTGCGCAGCGTGCTGGCGGCGGCGATCATGGTGGCTCGCCCCAGCATCCCCGTGAAGCTCCACGCGACGATCCCCGAGGCCCTGCTCTGGCTCGGGCGCTCCACACCACAGAAGCTACCGCCGGCCCCCCTGGTCCTCGAGCGCGCCGGCCGCCTGGCGACCTTGCTCGGGTCCTCGCTCGCCTGATCGTTGACGACCTCGCCAGGCCGCGTTCCCATGAACCGATGCGCACGGTCTCTTACCTCCTGCTCCTCGGTGCCACCCTGCTCGGCGCCTGCTCCTCGGATGAAGAAGCCTCCAGCCCCCAGCCCTCCGCTGGCAAGGGCGGCTCCGCTGGCAAGAGCGGCTCCGCCGGCGCTGACCCGGGCGGCAACGGCGGCGTCGCAGGACAGGCCGGAGGTGGAGGGGTTGGCGGCGCGGGGGCCGGCGGCGCGGGGCAGGCCGGCGCCGGCGGATCATCCGGAACTTCCGGACAGGGCGGGGCGGGCGAGGGCGGCCAGGCCGGCGGCGCGGGGGCGGGCGCGAGCGGAGCCGGCGCGGGTGGTGCGGGCAGCGGCGGTGAGAGCGGGGCGGCGGGGGCCGGCGGGTCGGAGCCAGGGCCGGTGGGGGTCGAGAGCATCTCGCAGGGGCTGGGCCCGCTGAGCGGCGGCACCTACGCGACGGTGAAGGGGTACGGGTTCAGCAAGGGGGCCCGGGTATTTGTGGGCAAGGGGCGCGCGTCGGCGAGGGTCGTGGATGACAAGACCATGCTGCTCCAGACCCCCCCGGGGGAGCAAGGCCAGGTGGACGTGAGGGTGGTGACATCCGAGGGGGAGGGGGTGCTGCCCAAGGGGTTCTCGTACCTGCAGTACCAGCTCGAGACGACCTGGGAGAAGGTGTCGATGTCGTCGGCCCGGGGCAACTGGCCCGGGGTGGCGGTGCTGCAGGATGGTCGCGTGCTGATCACCGGAGGGGTGGTCACGGCCTCGGGGGATTCGGTCACCGCCACCGCCGATCTGTTCTCGCCGGAGACCGGCCAGACCAAGGCCCTCGCCTCGAAGATGAGCGTGCCCCGGTGGACCCAGAGCAGCGTCCCCTTGCTGACCGGCAAGGTGCTGATCTTGGGGACGTGGTACGGCGGGGCCAGCTGGGCGACGCCGGACGCAGATCTCTTTGACCCGACCACCGAGGCCTTCGCCCCGACCGCGGCGCCCCCCCCGGCCCAGGCCTTCTTCCCTCACGCCACCCTGCTCCCGGACGGGCGCGTGCTGATCGCCTCGACCAGCTCTGCGCCGGTGCAGCTCTACAACCCGGAGACCGACTCGTTCTCCGTCCCCGCCGGCGGGCCTACCGACCCGTCCAGCAACTACTGGCCCACGCGGCTCCAGGACGGGCGCATCCTGCTGGTCCAGGGCGCCAAATCGCCCCTCTATGTCTTCGACCCGGACACCGACACCTTCAGCCAGGCGGGCACGGGCCCCACGGCGCTCAACGGGGCCCTCTTCACGCTGCCGGATGGCCGCGTGCTCCACGCCGGTGGCACGATCCTGGGCAACGGCCTCAGCACGCCCACCGACGCGATCGAGCTCTACGACGAGGCCACCCAGAGCTTCGCCCCGGCGAGCTACAAGCTGACGATCCCGAAGCAGCGCCTCTCGATGGCCCTCGCCGGGGACGGGACGGTGATGGTCATCGGCGGCAACACCAACGCCCTCCAGGAGCCGGTCGCCTGCGCCCAGGGCGGTTTTTTGACGACGGACGTGGTCGACCGGATCAACCCGGCCCTCGGCCAGGTAAGCGCCTTCACCAGCCTGCCGGACAAGAACTTCGTGATGACCGCGGCCACCCTGCTCTCCGGATCCATCGTCGCCGCCGGCGGCGCCCCCTGCGGCGACGCGCTCGCCTACCCTTATTTCTACTATCTCAAGAGCTTCAAGCCCTGAGCCTGCACCCCGGGTGAACGCCTGAAGTGGCCCGGCCCCTGCCCCCTCGTCACCGTGACGACACTTGCCCCGCGGTCCGGGTCACCTGACGATGGAACGATGCGTCTCCTCCCTCGGCTCGTCGTCCTCACCTTGCTGGCGCAACCCTTCTCCCTCGCCTGCGGCTCCTCCTCGGAAGAGTCGCCCCCGCCCGCCGCCGGAGGCAAGGGCGGCGGCGGCGGCAGCGCGGGCAAGGGTGGCGGCGGCGGGGCTGACGGGGGCTCCTCCGGAACTTCCGGGCAGGGCGGCACATCCGGAACTTCCGGACAGGGCGGCACATCCGGAACTTCCGGACAGGGCGGCTCCTCGGGAGACGGCGGCGGCTCCGGCGAGGGTGGGGCCTCGGGGCAGGGCGGCTCCTCGGGAGGCGGCGGGGCCTCGGGGCAGGGCGGTGCATCCGGAACTTCCGGGCAGGGCGGGGGGAGCGGGGCAGGCGGGGCGGCGGGGTCCAACCAGGGGTCGATCGTGGATCTATCGATCCAGCCCGGGCCGACGACGCTGGTGGTGACGAACGGGGTGAAGGTCGAGCAGACCTTCCAGGCGGTGGGCTTGTTCAGCGACGGGACGAGCAAGCCGGTGCAGGCGAGCTGGAGCTTTGACCGGCTGGATCTGGGGCAGGTGACGCCGGGGAGCGGGGTGCTGACGGCGGCGGGGGACAAGGGGGGTCAGGGGACGCTGACGGCGAGCGCGGAGGGGCTGGCGGCGACGACGGCGGTCACGGTGAAGCTGGTGTTCACCGAGAACCCCGGCGGGGTGACGCCGGAGGAGCAGGCGCAGCTGGAGGGGCCCGGGGGTCCGCCGGGCGGAGCGCTGCTGTACCCCTACGACCGCACGGTGTTTGCACGGGGGCTGCTGGCGCCGGAGCTGATGTGGTCCGGCGGGTCCCCCGGGGACAAGTACCTGGTGCGGATCCAGCAGAGCTTTGTCGAGTCCAAGTTCTGGATCACGGCGGACCCGCCCAGCGGCTACACGATGCCGCAGAAGGCGTGGGACGAGCTGACCACGAGCAACGTGGGGGAGGACGTGCAGGTCGAGGTGGTGCGCCTCTCCGGGGGCGTGGTCCACGCGCCGATGAAGCAGAGCTGGAAGATCGCCCAGGGCAGCCTGCGGGGCAGCATCCAGTACTGGGCGGTCAACACGGGGCAGATCATGAAGATCAACCCCGGCTCCAAGACGCCGGTGGTGGCCTTCGACAGCGGCGCCAGCGCCGAGCTGGGCTCGCCCGCGCCGGCCAACTACAACGGCAACCAGCCCCCCTGGTCCAGCGGCGGCGGCGGCAAGCGCTGCATCACCTGCCACGTCACCAGCAAGGATGGATCGCGGCTGGTGGGCGCCCTCCAGTGGGACGGCAACGGCAATTTTGGACGCCCCTGGGCCACCGTCGATCTCAACACCGGGGCCTACCTGCAGGTCTCCGACTACGGCTCCAGGGACATCTTCTTTGCCCTCACGCCCGAGGGCAAATACGTGGTCCGCAACCCGGAAGACCTGACCCTTCGCATGGCCGACGCGGTCTCCGGCGCCGGGATGTCCAGCCTCCTCGACGGCTTCACCGACAAGCTCGCGGACCCGGCCTTCGCGCCGAGCGGCAAGCTGATGGCCTTCGCCGGCAACGTCAACGGCAGCTACCCGGTCGAGTTCTGGCGCTCTGACCTGGACGTGGTCGACTTCGATCCGCAGAGCGCCACCTTCTCGAACCGCCGCCAGCTTGTTCCCGGAGGCAACCTCGCCATCGCCTTCCCCAGCTTCTCGCCGGACTCGGAGCACGTGGTCTACCAGAAGGGCACCTACAGCCGCGCCAACTACGGCGAGGGCCTCCACGGCATCGACGACCTCTACCTGACCTCGGTGCTGCCGGGGCTCGGCGAGATCGCCCTCGACAAGGCCAACGGCGTCGGCATGGTCGAGGAGCGCAACCTGCACCGCAACTACCAGCCCACCGTCAACCCCATCGCCGTCGGCGGCTACTTCTGGGTCGTGTTCGTCAGCCCCCGTGACTACGGCAACAAGATGCTCTCCACGACCAACCCGAGCTACCAGAACCGGAAGCAGCTCTGGGTCACCGCCGTCAACATCAACCCCAAGCCCGGCGAGGACCCCAGCAGCCCTGCCTTCTGGCTCCCCGGGCAGGACCTCTCCACCATCAACATGAGCGGCTACTGGGCCCTCGAACCCTGCAAGCAGCAGGGCAACAGCTGCAACGAGGGCTTCGAGTGCTGCTCCGGCTTCTGCCGCCAGGATGGCTCCGGCAACTTCGTCTGCTCCGAGCCTCCCGCCGGCGGCTGCTCCCAGATCGGCGAGAAGTGCGTCAACCAGAGCGACTGCTGCGACCCCGGCGCCGAGTGCATCGGCGGTTTCTGCGCCCAGGGCAAGCCCTGAATCCCTCGCCGCAAGCCCTCTCCGGCTTGTCCTCGCGCCGTTCTCCCCGCCGCTCCGGGGTGCTAGGGTCCGGGCCTCGCAGGCGCTACCCAGGACCGACCCATGAGCAACATCGCCTCCGCCCTCCGCAAGATGGCGCAGCGTCAGCCGGGCGCCACCGCCCTCCACGTCCCCCTCCCCCGCTCCGTCACCGGCGAACCTCGCTACCGCCACGTCAGCTACCGCCAGCTCGATGAGGACAGCGAGCGCATCGCCCTCGGCCTCCTCCGCCTCGGCCTCCGCAAGGGCAGCCGCGCCGCCGTCCTCGTCAAGCCCGGCGCCGACCTCTTCGCCCTCACCTTCGCCCTCTTCAAGGCCGGCGCCGTCCCGGTCCTGGTTGATCCCGGTATCGGGCCTCGCCGCATGGGCGCCTGCCTCGCCGAGGCCGAACCCGAGGCCTTCCTCGGCATCCCTGCCGCCCACCTCGCTCGCCTCGCCCTGGGCTGGGCCCCTTCCGCCAGGCTCAAGATCACCGTGGGTCCTTTTGCACCCACTGGCGGCGTGACCCTGGACGAGGTGCGGGCCAGCGGCATGACCGCATCGAGCCAGCTTCCGGCGGTGAACGAGGGGGACACGGCGGCGATCCTGTTCACCAGCGGGAGCACCGGGGCGCCCAAGGGAGCGGTGTACACCCACGGGAATTTCGCGGCACAGATCGAGCTGCTGCGGCGCACCTTCCAGATCGAACCGGGTGAGGTGGATCTGCCGACCTTCCCCCTGTTCGCGCTCTTCGACCCGGCGCTGGGGATGTCCACGGTGCTGCCGCGCATGGACGCGACGCGCCCGGCGCTGGTGGACCCGCGCGAGATCCTGGAGCCGATCCAGCGGCTCCGGGTGACCAATCTTTTTGGTTCGCCGGCGCTGCTGAACCGCGTGGGTCGGAGCCCGGAGGCGCTGGGGGCGCGGCTGCCGTCCCTGCGGCGGGTCTTCTCCGCGGGGGCGCCGGTGCCGCCGGCGACGCTGGAGCGGTTCTCCCGGCTGCTGGGCCCTGAAGCGCAGATCTTCACGCCCTACGGGGCCACCGAATCCTTGCCGGTGGCGGTGATCGGGAGCCGGGAGGTGCTGGGAGAGACCGCGGAGGCGACGCGGGCCGGGGCGGGGATCTGCGTGGGGTCGGTGGTGGAGGGGGTCGAGGTGGAGATCATCCGGATCAGCGATCTACCGATCGAGCGCTGGAGCGACGAGCTGCGGGTGGCCCCGGGGGAGATCGGCGAGTTCGTGGTGCGTGGGCCGCAGGTCACCGGGTCCTACTTCCGGCGCCCGGAGGCGACGGCGCTGGCGAAGATCCGGGGCCCCCAGGGCGAGGTGATGCACCGCATGGGGGACGTGGGCTACCGGGACGAGAAGGGGCGCCTCTGGTTCTGCGGGCGCAAGTCGCAGCGGGTGGAGACGGCGCAGGGGACGCTGTTCACCGACCCCTGCGAGGGCATCTTCAACGCCCACCCGGAGGTCTTTCGCTCGGCGCTGGTGGGGGTACAGCGGCGAGGCGAGC
The DNA here is from genome assembly GCA_025453595.1 of Polyangiaceae bacterium. Taxonomy (GTDB): domain Bacteria; phylum Myxococcota_A; class Polyangia; order Polyangiales; family Polyangiaceae; genus JANWXX01. The sequence goes on along the minus strand of JALOQB010000081.1, from coordinate 16,592 downwards.
TGCGGGCCGAGCTGTGCATCGAGCTGGAGGTGGCCGCCCGGGGGGCCTCCCACGAGCGGCTGCGGCGCGAGCTGCTGGAGCTGGCCTCACGCCACCCGATCACCCGGGGGATCGAGGCGATCCATGTGCACCCCGGGTTCCCCGTGGACATCCGGCACAACTCGAAGATCTTCCGCGAGCAGCTGGCGGTGTGGGCCTCGACCCGCTGAACTAGAACGAGAGCTCGGCCCGCAGGCCGCCATGGAACCAGCCGTGCGCCGCGGTGTCCTTGATCTCTTCATCGGACTTGAACAGGGGGGTATCCAGCTTGGCCTGCGAGTAGGTGCCGCGCTGGTACTGGACGTAAGGCCCGAGGGAGAGCACCGGGAGCAGGCTGAGCTGGAGGCCCGCCTGGAGGTTGAAGACCTCGAGCCCCCGGAGCGAGGACGTGGCCTCGACACCGCCCGCCTTGCTGGTGAGCGAGAGCCACTCGTAGCCAATACCGGCGCCGACCCAGGGCTTGACCAGCGGCACCGGCAGGGTGAAGTGCGCCTGCAGACCGAGGCGCGTCTGGCTCCCGGAGTCGACGTTGTTCTTGAGGCCCGTGAGCAGGCCGTAGCTCCCGTAGAGGCCGAGGCGGAGGCCAAAACCGAGCGAGTACATCGCGTCCAGTTGCACCGGGATCACGCCTCCGATCCCGTCTTTCATGGGTGCATTCCTGGTGCTCTCGCCGCTGGGGATGCCGTAGCCGATGCGCGCCCCGAGGGAGATCGGGATCGTGTCGGCGTGCGCCGCCGGGGCGAAAGCGAGGATCAGGGAAGCCGCAAGGCCAGAGGCAAGGAGGACAGGAGTTCTTGTCATGCCCGCTGTTTGTAGCGCGTCCCCGGGCCCAGGCTCCGGCCAAAGTGTGGAAAATCAGGCCCGCGCACCAGCTCGCCTGCCCCTGGGCTCGGGGATGTCTGGTGAGCGGAGCGGGGCGGGGGTAGTAAGGGGGGATGGCGTCGCGGGTGCTGGTGACGGGCGGCGGTGGCTTTCTGGGGGCAGCGATCTGCCGCCAGCTGGTGGAGCGAGGCGACGCGGTGCGCAGCCTGGCTCGCGGCGATTACCCGGCGCTCCGGGCCCTCGGCGTCGAGGCGCGGCGCGGCGACGCGGCGGACCGGCAGGCCATCGAGGACGCGGTACGGGGGTGCGACGCGGTGATCCATACCGCGGCCAAGGCTGGCGTCTGGGGCGAGGAGCGCGCGTATGTTCGCAGCAACGTGGAGGCCACGGAGGCGGTGATCCGGGCCTGCCGCAGCCAGGGCGTGGGTCGCCTGGTCTTCACCAGCTCGCCCAGCGTGGTCGCCGGCAGCGTCCCCCTGCGCGGCGTCGACGAATCCACCCCTTACCCCGCCCGGTACCTCGCCCCGTACCCGCGCACCAAGGCCCTCGCCGAGCAGGCGGTGCGGGCCGCCAGCGGGCCACAGCTGCGCACCGTGAGCCTCCGGCCTCACCTGATCCTGGGGCCCGGCGATCCGCACCTGGTGCCGCGGCTGATCGACCGGGCACGCAAGGGCCGGCTCCGGCTCCTGGGGGACGGGCGCAACCTCGTCGATGTCACCTACGTCGAGGACGCCGCCCGGGCCCACCTCCAGGCCCTCGACGCCCTGGCGCGCCCCGACGGCCCCGACGGCCGCGTTTACTTCCTCTCCCAGGGGCAGCCCATGGCCCTGGCCGAGCTGCTCAACCGCATCCTCAACGAGGTGGGTCTCCCCCGGGTCCACCGCCGCATCTCGCCCGCCCTCGGCTACGCCCTGGGCGCCGCCGCCGAGGCGGTCTTCCGGGCCCTCCGCCTCCCCGGGGAGCCCCCGCTCACACGCTTCGTCGCCGAGGAGCTGGCCACCGACCACTACTTCGACATCTCCGCCGCCCGCCGCGACCTCTCCTACCAACCCACCCTCTCCGTCGAGGAGCTCACCCGCCTGGTGGGCGCCTCCCTCCGCTGATCCTCATGCCCATCCTCCTGCCCTTCCAGGGGAAATCCCCCCGCATCCACCCTTCCGCCTTCGTCGCCGAGAACGCCACCCTCATCGGCGATGTCGAGCTCGCCGAGGACGCGAGCGTCTGGTTCGGTTGTGTATTGAGGGCAGATATAGGGAAGATCCGGATAGGCGCGCGGTCCAACATCCAGGACCTCTGCTGCATCCACATGACGGACGGCCTCTCCGACACCTTCGTGGGGGAGGACGTGACGGTGGGGCACGGGGTGATCCTCCACGGGTGCCGGGTGGGGGACCGGGCGCTGGTGGGCATGGGGAGCATCCTGCTGGACAACAGCGTGCTGGGCGAGGGGAGCGTGCTGGGGGCCGGCAGCCTGCTGACGCCCCGGGCCGAGATCCCGCCGGGGCACCTGGCGCTGGGCAGGCCGGCGAAGGCGGTGCGCCCGGTGAACGAGGCCGAGGCGCGCCTCGGCGTGGACGGGGCGAGGCACTACGTCGAGGCGGCGCGGCGGTACCGGGGGTGAGGGGCGCATGGAACCAGAACGCCCCGGGGTGAGCCCCTTCGAGCAGACCGCGCTGGGCCCGTCCACGAGCGACCCGCTGGCCCAGACCCAGGCCCTCGACCCGGCCCCGCAGGGCCTCTCCCAGAGCGGGGGCCCGGTCTCGGCCAAGGACCTCTCGTTTCTACGCCCCTTTGGCCCCTTCACCCGCGTCGAGGCGCTGGCCGAGCAGGGCGCCATGGGGCTCGTGGCCCGGGGCTACAACGGCGCCTTTGACCGGTGGGAGCTGCTCAAGTTTCTCCGGAGCGAGTTCGCCCAGAACCCGGAGCTCTTGCGCCAGTTCCAGCGCGAGGGGCGCGTGCTGGCCAAGCTCTCTCACCCGAACATCGTCCAGGTCTTCGCCATCTACGCCCTGGACGGGCGCCCCTGCCTCGCCATGGAATTTCTCGAAGGCGAGTCGCTGCAGGCCCACGCCCGGCGCCTCGGCGGCAAGCTCCCCGTCGAGCGCTGCCACGAGCTGCTCCTCGCCGCCGCCCGCGGCCTCGCCGCCGCCCACGAGGTGGGCCTCCTCCACCGGGATCTCAAGCCCGAAAACCTCTTCGTCCTCGCCGAAAAAAAGAGCGGCACCCCGGGCCTCAAGCTCATCGACTTTGGCCTCGCCACCGCGGACCGCAACCGCCACGACGTCTCCCACGATCCCACCCTCATCGCCGCCACCAGCGGCGGCACCCCCCTCTTCATGGCCCCCGAGCTCTGGCGCCAGCAGGAGGCCTCCCCTCGCTCCGATCTCTTCGCCCTCGGTATGACATTCTTTGTCGCAGCGACCGGCCAGCTGCCCTACCGCCCCGGGACGACGATGGCGGAGGTGGTGATGGCGGTGTGCGACGAGCGTCCGTTCGCGGACGCGAGGGACCTGAGGCCGGACCTGCCGCCGGGGGTGGCGGCGGTGCTGAGGCGGCTGCTGGCGAAGCGGCCAGAGGATCGGTTCGAGAGCGCGGTGGAGCTGGTGACGGCGCTGGTGGCGGCGGGGGCCGAGGGGAAGGCGCGCCGGGTGCCCGGGTCCGGCCCGTACCGGGGCCTGAGCAGCTTCTCGGCGAGCGAGCGGGACGTATTTTTTGGCCGCGAGGGGGAGGTGGTCGAGGTCCTGGAGCGGCTGCGCGTGCAGAGCGGCCTGGTGCTGGTGGGGCCCAGCGGATCCGGCAAGAGCAGCCTGGCACACGCGGGGGTGGTGCCGGCGATCGAGGAGGGGGCGCTGGGGGGCGGGCTGGTGTACCGCGCGGCGCGCTTCGAGCCGCGGGCCAGGCCCCTCGCGTCGCTGGCGGCGGCGCTGGGGCGGGCCCTGTCGTCGCCGGAGGAGGCCTGGCTGGGGGCGCTGCGGTCCTCGCCGGAGGGGCTCGGCCAGCGGGTGCGCGGGGCGCTGCCGCCGGGGGTGGGCCTGGTGCTGATGATCGACCAGCTGGAAGAGCTGGCCACGCTGGCCGCGGACCCGGGCGAGGTCGCGCTCTTTGCCCGGGCGCTGGGGGCGCTGACCGAGGTGACGGCGCCGGAGCTGCGGGTGCTGGCGACGCTCCGGGCCGACCTGATGGACCGGTTGTTCTCCCAGGAAGCCCTGCGCCCGCTGCTGACGCGGGGGTTCTACCCGGTGCGCCCGCTGCTCGGGGAGGGGCTGCGGCGGGCGCTGGTGGGCCCCGCCCAGGCCGCCGGCTACAGCTTCGAGGACCCGGCCCTGATCGAGCAGATCCTGGGGGATGTGGCCCGCTCCTCCGCCGGGTTGCCGCTGATGTCCTTCGCCATGGCGGCCTGGTGGCAGGGGCGCGACGAGGACCGCAAGTTGCTCCCCACCGCCGCGTGGAAGGCCCTCGGCGGCGTCGCCGGCGCCCTCGCTCGCCACGGCGATGGAGTGCTGGACGGCCTGGGCCGCGAAGAGCGCGACGCCGCCGAGCAGATCCTGCTGCGGCTGGTGAGCGCCGACGGCACCCGCGCCCGGGCCCCCCGCTCCGTGCTCCTCGACCCGGCGGCCATGGGCCCCGGCGCCGAGCGCGCCCTCGCCCGGCTGCTCCAGTCCAAGCTCCTCCACGAGGCTGGTCACGAGATCGAGCTGGCCCACGAGGCCCTCATCCAGCAGTGGCCCACGCTCCAGCGGCTGCTGCGCGCGTCCGGCGAGGACCGCGCCTTCCGCGAGCGCGTCGCCTCCGCAGCCCGCGAGTGGGACGCCCAGGGCAGGCCCGCCGGCGCCCTCTGGACCGACGACCAGGCGCTGCGCCTGCTCCGCTGGTTCGAGGTGACCCCCTCCACCCTCGACCAGAACGAGCTCGCCTTCCTCGAAGCCGTGCGCTCTCGCCTCCTGCGCCGCCGCTTCCTGCTCCGCGCGGGCGTCTTCTCCGCGGTCTCCCTCGCCTTCATCTTCGCCCTCGTCACCAAGCGCAGCGAGCGCGACCTGCAAGAGCGCCTCGGCGATGCCTCCCGGCGCGCGGCCCAGCTCGAGGTCGAGTACCGCAAGGCCGAGGGCGCGCGCCTCCGCTCCGTCGCCGAGCGCCAGCTCGAAGAAGACCCCACCCGCGCCCTCGCGACCGCCTTCGAGAGCTACGAGAAGAGCCCCGGACCTCACCTCGATATCCTCGCCTGGAGGGCCCGCTACCGCGGCATCGCCTTCCCCTTGCCCCTCCACCGCAAGGGCGCCCGGTCCGTCCAGTTTTCCCCCCAGGGCGACTGGATCGTCTCCGCCGGCGGCGACGGCGCCCTCTTCTTCCAGGCCACCGGCGCCCCTGACACCGCCCTCGTCCGCCCCTCCCGCGATGACAGGGCCACCCCCAGCGCCCTCGCCTTCTCTCCCCAGGGCCTCGCCATCGGCTCCAGCATCGGCGAGATCCTCCTCGCCAGACCCCCCACCTTCTCGCCCGTCGTCCTCGCCCGCTGCGAGCCCGAGGCCCGGCAGATCGCCTGGGTTCAGGGGGCCATCCTGGCACGCTGCGGCACCAGGCTCCTCCGCGTCACCCCCGAACCTCGCCACCAGGAGCCGCTCCCCCTCGCCAACGTCCTCGACCTCGACGCCACCCCCGATGGCTCCCTCGCCATCGCCCTCCACGATCACACGATCTCTCTCCTCCAGGGCCAGACCTCCCAGGAGACCAGCGCTCCCGGCGCCACCCTCGCCGCCCTCTCCCCTCGCGGCGATCGCGTCGCCTTCGCGGACCACCAGGGCCACCTCCGGTGGGCTACCATCCGTGAGGGTAAAATCGGACCCTGGAAGGAGCTCCCGGAAAAACTGCTCCCCCCGGTCAGCACCCTCTCGCTGGGCCCTGACGGGGCGCTCCTCGCGGTCGGAGCGGATCGACAGGGGCGACTCTGGCTGGGGGAGCGCTCCCACAGCGTGGAGACCGGGGGGTCAGCCCACGCCTGGTCCGAGCATCACCGGGTGCTGCTGCTGGCAGGGCCCAGCGAGGAGGTGCTCCTGCTGTCGTTGGTCACGGGCGAGGTGGTGGGTCGCCTGCAGGGCGCGAGCGCGGCCATCACGGCGATCGATGCGAGCGGGCAAGGCACCTGGGCCCTCGTCGCATCGGAGGACGGCGCAACCCGCGGCTACCACCTCGAGGACAACCTCACCTGGGTGAGCCGCGGGCCCGCCCCTGCTCGCCCCACCGCCTGCGCCGTGTCCCCCGACGGGGCCGCTGTCGCCTGCGGAGACGCCCAGGGTCTGACGCTGACGCCGGTGCGCGGCTCCGTCGGAGGCCTGAAGGAGGGCCGCGTCGAGCCTGTCGATGCAGCGCCGACGCTGGTGGCGCTGGGGGCCCGGGGCGAGGTCACCTCCTGGGCCGCCCCGGAGCGCTGGACCCTGCGCGGTCGAGCCGAGCGCGGTCTCGCGGCGCCCACGGCGCTGGCCCTCTCCCCGAAGCACGGAGCCCTGGGCGGGCGCGGCCCTGGCCCCCTGCTGCGGCTCGTCCCCATCGAGGGCGGAGCGGCCCGCGACCTCGCGCTCCCGGAGGCGCCCTCTGCCCTCGCCTTCTCCCCGGACGGCGCTCGCCTCGCCGTCGCGGTGCCGGGCCATCCCCTGCGGATCCTCGATCCCTCCACCGGAGCCCCCCTGCGCGAGGCCCCCCTGCCCCCCCTCGCCGGCTCCATCTCGGCCCTGGCCTTCTCCGAGGACGGCAGCTCCCTGGCGGTGGGGTCCAGCGGCGGCGGCGTCGCGCTGCTCCTCGAACGCAAGGCCGAGGCCCAGATTGTAGGGAAGTTCCCCACGGGCATCCGGTGCCTCGCCTGGTCCCAGGGGGAGCGAGCCCTGGCGCTGGCGACATCGGATCACCACCGGTTCGCGCTGGACGTGGAGAGCAGGCAATTTTTCCCGACGGGCCACGGCGCGGCGCCGGTGGCGGGGTGCGCCCGGAGCCCGGTGGCGGATCGCTTCAGCTACGTGCTGGCGGACGGCACGGTGCTGCTGCGGCCCATCGACACGGCGCCGCTCACGATGTCGAAGCCCCCGGAGCCGCCCCTCGACCCGAGGACCATGCCGCTCAACCAGTGGGCAGGGCTGCCGAAGGGCTGGCGCTGAAGGGCTGGCCCCGGCGCCCTGCGAGCCCGAAGACCCGGAGGGGCTCGGGGCCAAGGCGAAATTCGACCCGGTCGCCCAGCGTCACGGGGAAGCTACGCCCGATGCCGTCCATGTAGAGGGCGCCGTCGTACATCTTGCTCCGCACCCGCAGGGCTTCTCCCCGGGAGAAGGTCGACTTCATCGCCCGGTAAGGGCGCCCCCCGACCAGGTACGGCTCGCGCACCACGAACTGGAGCAGGTCGCTGTCGAGGGGCAACACCTCGCCCCCCGCCGAGCGCAGGGCCGCCGTCGAGCCCGCCGCGGGCCCCACCCACAGCCCGCTGGAGCGTTGCTCCTCCTCGTGGCCGCGGAAATCAAGGAGGTACCGCGACGTCGCGGCGGGGCACGAGTTGCAGAGCAGCGCCTCGTTCAGCACCCGGCTGGACAGCACCGCGTCGTTGCAGAGAACCTCCATACGATGGAGCGGGACGGCAGGGAGCTGGCCGGCCAGGGCGAGGGGGAGGAGGCGATCGATGGTGGAGGCGTCCGCGCCGCAGAAGAAGCCGATGCTGAGGCCCGGGGCGCTGTTGACGCCGAGGACGGGCGTGGAGGCGACCTGGTGGGAGGCATGGAGCAGGGTGCCGTCGCCCCCGACGGTGAGGAGCAAGGAGACGCCATCGAGGGGGAGGGGCAAGGCGAGGTCATCGACGAGGCGCACCTCGGCCTGGGCCTCGCGGAGGGCCTGCTCGACGACGCGGAGGCACTGGAGGTGGGCCTCGTGGGCGGCCTTCATGCGGGCCACGGTCGGGTCCTGGCGCTGGAGCAGGCCCAGCACGAGCGGGTTGGGCGAGCGCTCGACGTGGTTGGCCCAGGCAGTGCGCTTGGTGACAAGGAGGACGATGGGGCGGCTCATGATTGGGCGCCAGGGGCGACCATGCTACACCGAGCGAGGTCGCCGGTTCATGGACCTTCTTTATTTCGTCATCCTGGTCAGCGTGCTCATCTTTGTGCACGAGCTGGGCCACTTCACCTTCGCCAAGATCTTTGGCATCAAGGTGCTGACCTTCAGCATCGGCTTTGGCCCCAAGATCCTGCGGCTCCGGGGCCGCGAGACCGAGTACTGCGTCGGCCTGATCCCGCTGGGGGGCTTTGTCCGGATGCTCGAAGAGTCCCGCGGGGAGCCGGTGCTGCCCGAGGATCGCCGCCGCACCTTCGAGGCCCAGCCCATCTGGCGCCGGGTCCTGGTCGTGCTGGCGGGGCCCGTCATGAACCTGATCTTCCCGGTTGCCCTTTACTTCACGGTCTTCGCGACGGAGCAGCGCTACTTGCCCCCCACCGTGGGCGTGGTGCTGCCCGGCCACCCCGCGGAGGGCAAGCTCCTGGAGGGGGACCGGGTGCTCGAGGTCGACGGCGAAGAGATCGGGACCTTCGCCGAATTGCAGCGCTACGTGGCCAAGAATCCGGGCCGGGAGCTCAAGCTCAAGGTGTTTCGCTCCCTGGGCTACGTCGACGTCGAGGTGACCCCGGAGGAGGTCCGGGAGCAGGTCGGTTTTGACCAGATCGCGGCGGTGGGGCGCCTGGGGATCCTGCCCCACGCCCCGGCGCCCGCCATCGGCGTCAGCAACCCCGAGTCGCCGGCCTACCGGGCAGGCCTCCGGACCTTCGACGTGCTGACCAGCATCGGCGGCCGGCCGCTGCAGCACTTCAGCGACATCGCCCGGATCGTGAGCGATAACCGGGGCGAGACGGTGCCGGTCACCTTCCTGCGGCCTCGCTTCCTTGAAGGCGCCCTGGGTGGCTTCGCCGACCTCGCGGTCTTCGAGCCCGGCGTCGCCGCCTTGACCCCGGAGGTCACCGGCAACGACCTCTTCAGCCGGACCGGCATCGAGAGCTCGGATCTCTTCGTCGCCATCGTGCCCCCCGGCTCGGCCCAGGCCAAGGCCAACATCCAGCGAGGCGACAAGATCATCAAGCTCGACGACGAGGCCATCCCGTCCTGGAGCGTGCTGCGCGAGCGCCTCTTCGCCGAGCCGACCAAGCCCCACAAGCTCACCTACATCCGCGACGGCCGGCAGGACGCCGGCACCATCCAGCTGCGGCACGAGTGGTACGTCGACGAATCAGGGCAGCCCCACGAGCGCTACGCCCTCCGCATGGAGCACTGGGCGCCCACGGTCCCCGAGCCCCTCGTCGAGCACCCTTACCGCTACCGCTATGCGGCCCAGCTCGCCGTCGAGAAGACCACCGAGGTCGCCCGCTTCATGGTCGTCAGCATCCTGCAGATGGCCCAGGGCAAGATCAGCCTCTCGCAGATCTCGGGCCCCATCGCCATCTACGAGGTCGCGGGCCAGGAGGGCGCCCGGGGCGCCGACTATTTCCTCTGGGTGATGGCCGTCATCAGCATCAACCTGGGCCTGCTCAACCTCATGCCCATCCCGGTCCTCGACGGCGGCCACCTGCTCTTCCTCGCCTCCGAGGCCGTGCTGCGGCGCCCCCTGCCGCTGCGCGTCCGCGAGGTCGCCAGCCTCGTCGGCATGATCTTCCTGCTGGCGCTCATGGCCGTGGCCTTCAAGAACGACGTCGAGCGCCGCTGGGACGTCATCTCAAGTCAGCTCAAGGAGCTCGCCGGTTGAGCCTCACGCCGCCCGCCTTCCCCTCATGAACCTCTCCCCACGACTGCTCGCCTCCTCGGTCCTCCGCCGGGTCCTCGAAGAAGACGCCTTCGCCGCCGCCGCCCTCAGCGCCGAGATCGATCGCCACCCCCAGCTCGCCCCCCGCGAACGCTCCGCCCTCACCGACCTGGTCTACGGCCCCCTCCGCGCCGCTCGTTACCTCGACGGGCGCCTGGTCAGGCTCAGCCCCGAGGCCACCCTCTCCCCTCCCCTCCGCGCCCTCCTCTGGACCGCCGCCTACGAGCTCGCCTTCCGCCCCGCGGCCCCGGCCCCCGCCGTCGTCTCCGACGCCGTCGACGCCGCCAAGACCATCCAGCCCCGCGCCTCCGGCTTCGTCAACGCACTCCTCCGCAAGCTCGTCGCCGACCTCGCCTCCTCCCCGGCGCCCCCTCTCCCCGAGGCCCTCGTCGCCGGCGCCCCTCGCTGGCTCCGGCGCTCCCTCGACCGCTCCCTCGGCCCCGGCGAGGGCGACCTCTTCCTCGCCGCACCCGTCCCGCCCCCCCTCTGCCTCCGCGTACGCCACGGCGACCGTGACAGCTGGATCGATCGCCTCTGTAGAGAACTTCCGGATGCTCGCTTCGAGCCCAGCCCGGTTGCACCGCGTGGCATCCGCTGCGCGGACGGGGGCGATCCGAGGCGCTGGCCCGGGGTCGCCGAGGGCGCCCTGGTGCTCCAGGAGGAGGGCTCCCAGGTCATCGCCGAGGCCCTCGGGGTGCAGCCCGGGGACCGGGTGCTGGATGCCTGCGCCGGGCGCGGCAACAAGACCCTGGCGCTGGCGGATCGGCTCGGAAACGCGGGGACCGTGGACGCCGCGGACCTCCACGGCTCCAAGCTGGAGCGCCTCCGGATCGAGGCGGCCCGGCTGGGTGCCAGGGTGGGTCAGACCTTCGAGATCGACGCCTCCGTGGGCCGCGGCGACGTCGCGGAAGGGGCCTACGATCGGGTGCTGATCGACGCGCCTTGCTCCGGCGTCGGCACCCTGCGGCGGCGCCCCGAGATCCTGCTGCGCCGCACCGAGGCGTCGATCCTCGAGCTGGCGGCGCTGCAGCGATCGATCCTGCGGTCCATGGCCCCCGCGGTGAAGCCCGGAGGGTCCCTGGTCTACGCGGTGTGCAGCGTGCTGACCGAGGAGTGCGAGGGGGTCATCGAGGTCCTGGACGGCTTCGAGCTGCAGACCCTGCGGCGCCTGCTGCCCCACCGCGAGGGCTCCGACGGCTACGCCTTCGCGGTGCTGCGGCGGCGCGGCTGAACAGACGCCCCTCGGTCGCGCCAGGGAGGCTTGTTTCCGAACCGTTTCCGGTGGTGTAGGCTGCACCGCGCAGAGGCCGCCGGTAGAGGGCCTGCTAGGCGCCAAGGGAGCCACATCGCCATGAAGTTCACGAGCCTCGTCGATCTGTTCGAGAAGAGCTGCCAGGCCCACGGCAGCCGGGATCTGTTCGGCACCAAGCGCGACGGCGCCTGGTACTGGGTCTCCTACGCCGAGGTGAAGCGGCAGGTGGACGCGGCCCGGGCAGGGCTCGCGGCGCTGGGGGTAGGCAAGGGCGACAAGGTCTGCATGATCTCCAACAACCGGATCGAGTGGGCGGTGCTCGCCTACGCGACCTACAGCCTCGGCGCCGCCTACGTGCCCATGTACGAGGCCCAGCATGCCGAGGAGTGGGAGTTCATCGTCGACGACTGCGGCGGCAAGGTGCTCATCGCCGCCACCCGCGCGATCTTCGAGAAGACCCGGGGCTTTGTCGGCCAGCTCCCCTCGCTCCAGCACGTGCTCTGCCTCGAAGGCGACGCCGGCGCCCCCGAGTCCTACGCCCACCTGCTCGAGCAGGGGCGCAAGGCCCCGGTCGCCCCCGTCTTCCCCCAGAGCTCCGACCTGGCCGGGCTCATCTACACCTCCGGCACCACCGGCAAGCCCAAGGGCGTGCTGCTGAGCCACGGCAATTTTGCCTCCAACGTCTCCGCGGTCCACGCCATCTTCCCCATGAGCGCCGGCGACCGTAGCCTCTCGTTCCTGCCCTGGGCCCACAGCTTCGGCCAGACCTGCGAGCTCCACTGCCTCCTCAGCATGGGCGCCAGCATGGCCCTCAACTCGGCGGTCGAGAAGCTCGTCGACGAGCTCGGCGAGGTGAAGCCCACCTTGCTCTTCAGCGTGCCGCGCATCTTCAACCGCCTCTACGACAAGATCACCAAGGATATCTCCGCCAAGCCCGCCCCCATCCAGCTGCTGTTCAAGGGCGCCCTCCGCACCGCCGCCGCCAAGCGGGACGGCAAGCCGGTCAGCGCCATCGACAACGTCAAGCTGGCCATCGCCGACAAGCTCATCTTCACCAAGGTCCGCGGGCGCCTCGGCGGCAACCTCCGCTACGCCTTCTCCGGCGGCGCCGCCCTCTCCCGCGAGGTCGCCGAGTTCATCGATGGCCTCGGCATCCTCGTCTACGAGGGCTACGGCCTCACCGAGACCAGCCCCATCGCCACCGCCAATTGCCCCGGCGGCCGCAAGATCGGCAGCGTGGGACGCGCCATCCCCGACGTGAAGATCATCATCGACAAGTCCGTCACGAACGACGAGAAGAACGGCGAGATCCTCGTCCAGGGCCCCAACATCATGCAGGGCTACCACAACCGCCCGGAAGAGAACGCCCAGGTCCTCATGACCGACGGCAGCTTCCGCACCGGCGACATGGGCCACGTCGACGCCGACGGGTACCTCTGGATCACCGGCCGCATCAAGGAGCAGTACAAGCTCGAGAACGGCAAGTACGTCGTCCCGGCCCCCCTCGAAGAGCAGCTCAAGCTCAGCAGCTTCATCACCAACGTCATGATCTTCGGCGACAACAAGCCCTACAACGTCGCCCTCATCGTCCCCGATGAGCCCACCGTCCTCCAGTGGGCCGCCTCCAACGGCGTCTCCGGCCCCTTCGCCGAGATCCTCAAGAACGAGCGCCTCAAGGCCAAGATCAGCCAGGAACTCGAGACCTTCAGCCACGAATTCCGCGCCTTCGACAGGATCAAGAAGTTCTCCCTCATCCCCGAAGATTTCTCGATCCAGAACGATATGCTCACCCCCTCCATGAAGCTCAAGCGCCGCAATGTCCTCAAGAAATGGGGCGCCGAGATCGAGGCCCTCTACCGCTTACCCCCCGTTCTTTGGTGCCCCAACCATCCGCCCCGGGCCCCATCCTGCGCTGGTGCGGTGAAGACCTCTTTACGTTCCTGTGTCCGTCGCGTTACCCCTGATGCATGACGACCCAGGAGCACCGCCGGCTCGAAGAAATCTCCTCGCTCCAGAAGAAGTGGCGCCGCTGGGGGCCCTACCTCTCCGAGCGCCAGTGGGGCACCGTCCGCGAAGACTACAGCCCCGGCGGCGACGCCTGGAGCTACTTCCCCCACGACCACGCCCACCTCCGCGCCTACCGCTGGGGTGAAGACGGGCTCCTCGGCTTCTCGGACAACCGCTGCCTCGTCTGCTTCGCCCCCGCCCTCTGGAACGGCCGCGACCCCATCCTCAAGGAGCGCCTCTTCGGCCTCGCAGGCCCCGAGGGCAACCACGGGGAAGACGTGAAAGAGTGCTATTTTTACCTCGATAGCACCCCCACCCACTCCTACAACCGCGCCCTCTACAAGTACCCCCAGCGCCCCTTCCCCTATCAGCACCTCCGCCAGGTCAACCGCGAGGCCGGCCGCGCCAGACCCGAGATCGACCTCATCGACACCGGCATCCTCGACGACGATCGCTACTTCGACGTCGAGATCATCTACGCCAAGGACGACGCCAACGACCTGCTCATCGAGATCCGCGCCCGCAACGTCGGACCCGACACGGCCGATCTATGGATCCTCCCTACATTTTTCTGCCGCAACACCTGGGAGTGGGGGGATCGCACCGAGCGCCCGAGCTTTGTCCAGGGCCCCGGCGGCCCTGGCTTCGCCCACGCCTCGATGCAGCACTTTCACCTGGGCGAGATCCAGGTCTACTTCGAGGGCCCGGACGAGCTGCTCTTCACCGAGAACGAAAGCAACCGCGAGGCCATCTGGGGGGCCCCCAACCCCCAGCCCTACGTCAAAGATGCGTTCCACCGCCGGGTGATCCGGGGCCAGCTTGACGCGGTGAACCCGGCCCGCGTCGGCAGCAAGATGGCGGCGGTGCACCGGCGCAGCGTCGCCCCGGGCGAGGAGGTCATCCTCCGCGCTCGCCTGGTGGTCGGCCCCCCGGTCGAGGCCCCCTTCGAGGGCTTCGAGGCCACCCTCGCCCGCCGCAAGGCCGAGGCCGACGAGTTTTACCAGGCCATCGCCGCCCCTTCCTTCACCGAGGAGGAACACCGGGTCTACCGCCAGGCCCTCTCTGGCATGCTCTGGACCAAGCAGTTTTACCACTTCGACGTCGCCCGCTGGCTCCGCGGCGACGAGGGCCACCCGGCCCCCCCTCGCTCCCGCGTGACGGGGCGCAACGCATCCTGGCAGCACCTCTTCAACTCCGAGGTGATCTCCATGCCCGACAAGTGGGAGTACCCCTGGTACGCCGCCTGGGACAGCGCCTTCCACGCCATCCCCCTCGCCCTCACCGACATCGAGTTCGCCAAGAGCCAGATCCTGATCTTCCTCCGCGAGTGGTACATGCACCCCAACGGGCAGATCCCGGCCTACGAGTGGTCCTTCTCCGACGTGAACCCCCCGGTCCACGCCTGGGCCACCCTCCATCTTTACCGCATGGAGGCCGCCCACACCGGCCGCCACGACCGGGCCTTCCTCGAGAGCGCCTTCCACAAGCTGATGCTCAACTTCACCTGGTGGGTCAACCGCAAGGACGCCGCCGGCCTCAACGTCTTCGAGGGCGGCTTCCTCGGCCTCGACAACATCGGCGTCTTCGATCGCTCCCGACCCCTGCCCTTCGGAGGCAAGATCCTCCAGGCCGACGCCACCAGCTGGATGGGCATGTTCTGCCTCGACATGCTCGAGATCGCCCTCGCCCTGGCCGAGGAAGACAGCGTCTACGAGGACGTCGCCAGCAAGTTCTTCGAGCACTTCCTCTACATCGCCCACGCCATGAACAGCATGGGCGAGTTCGGCGACTCCGGCGTCAACCTCTGGGACGAAGAAGACGGCTTCTACTACGACGTCCTCGACGTCAACGGCCGCCGCCTCCCCATGCGCGTCCGCAGCATGGTCGGCCTCATCCCCCTCTTCGGCACCAACCTCATCGAGGCCGAGACCCTGCGCCGGTGCCCTGGCTTCCGGCGCCGCATGGAGTGGGTCACCAAGAATCGGCCCGAGCTCGCCGCCAGCATCGCCCACCTCCCCTCCATCGACAGCGACGACGGCCCCCAGCTCCTCACCCTCGTCCACCAGGACCGCCTCCGTCGCATCCTCCAGCGCGTCCTCGACGAGCAGGAATTCCTCTCCCCCCACGGCATCCGTGCCCTCTCCCGCTACCACAAAGAGCACCCCTACATCTTCCCGCTCCCCATCCAGGGCCAGGCCCCGCCGCGCGTCGACTACGAGCCCGCCGAGAGCCAGAGCTTCATCTTCGGCGGCAACTCCAACTGGCGGGGCCCCGTCTGGTTCCCCGTCAATTACCTCATCATCGAGGCCCTCGAGCGCTACCACCGCTACTTCGGCGACTCCTTCCAGGTCGAGTGCCCCACGGGCTCCGGCCGCTGGATGAACCTCCACCAGGTCGCCGCCGAGATCCGCCGCCGCCTCACCACCATCTTCCTCCCCGATGCCCAGGGGCTCCGCCCCGTCTTTGGCGAGACCGAGAAGGCCCGCCGCGACCCGCACTTCCGCGACCATATCCTCTTCTATGAGTACTTCCACGGCGACACCGGCGCGGGCCTCGGCGCCGCCCACCAGACCGGCTGGACCGGCCTCGTCGCCGAGATGCTCCTCCGCCAGACCCGGGGCTGAGCCCTCCAAAAACTGGCCCCTCCCGCCAGGCTCGGGCTAACCACCGGGCCCATGGGTCGTCGCCGCCGCAAGAGCCGCTGGATACGCCTGTTGCTCCCCGCCGCAGGCGCCTTGCTCCTCGCCGGCTCGGCCCTCGGCACGCCCCCGCGTGCCTCCACGACCATCGCCGCCTTCTTCCCCTCCCTCGTCGCCTCCGCTGACAAGGCCGCGCCCCGCCAGGCCCCGCGACCCCGCCCCCAGGACGCCCCCGCGACCTTCCGCGTCGCCGCCGATCACCGCGAGCGCCCCGCTCCCCCCAGCACCTCCTGCGGCAAGCACTTCCTCGCCCCCTTTGCAGGCCCCCTCCAGCTCCGCAGCGCCTACCGCAGCGGCGGAGGACCCGTGAATTTTTGCCCCACCTGGAGCACCTTCGGCCCCGTCCGCGGCGGCCACCGCAATCACTGGGGTGTCGATATCGCATCACCCACCGGAACTTCCATACGAGCCGCCACCGACGGCATCGTCACCTACGCCCGCGAGGCCAATGGCTACGGGCTCTTCGCCAGGCTCCGCTTCAGCGCCCCCCTCCGCAACAAGCAGGGGGCCTGCGGCAGCCACGAGGACATCGAGATCATCTACGCCCACCTCATCGACGACGGCAAGACCAGCACCGCCACCCGCTCGGTCCGCGCCGGCGAGGTCATCGGCCGCGTCGGCTGCACCGGGAACGCCCGTGGGATGTGCTCCCCTTCCCCCGAGTCTCACCTCCACGTCACTGTCCAGAAATCCGGCAACCACGCCAAGATCGACCCTGGCCCCTTCCTCGGATGGAACATCCATCTCCCCTCCGAGCGCCCCGCCGACTGGGGAACCTGCGGCAAGAAGTGAGCAGCATCGGCGCAGCCTGCCCCAGGCGCCTGCGCCCGTTCACCAGGACCCTTCTGCCCCACGTCCGGCAGCTGCAACCGCCCCTCTCCTGCAGCCGCAGCCGTCCCTCTCCTGCAGCCGCAGCCGTCCCTCTCCGGCAGCCGCAGCCGTCCCTCTCCGGCAGCCGCAG
>JALOQB010000379.1 GCA_025453595.1 Polyangiaceae bacterium | reverse complement strand
CTCCTCGATCCCCCAGGTGCGGCAGCGCGATGAGGGCGGCAAGGAGACCCTGGTGACGGTGATCGCAGGCCGCCTGGGGGCCGCGTCCCCGCCCCCTCCGCCCCCCCGTTCCTGGGCCTCGCGCCCCGGGAGCGACGTGGCCATCTGGACCATCAAGATCGAGGCCGGGGGCCGCTGGACCTTGCCCAGGGCCGCCGCCGGCTCCAACCGGATGCTGTACTTCTTCGCCGGGAGCGAGCTCCGGGTCGGGGGCCGCGCCATCCCGGTGAAGCGGGCGGTCTCGCTCCGGGCCGAGCTGGACGTGCTGCTGGAGGCAGGCAAGGACGAGGTCGAGCTGCTGCTGCTCCAGGGGAAGCCCATCGGGGAGCCGGTGGTGCAGCGGGGGCCCTTCGTGATGAACGCGCCTGGCGAGATCCAGCAGGCGTTCGTTGATTACCAGCGGACGCGCTTCGGGGGCTGGCCCTGGCGGAGCGACGGCCCTGTGCACGAGCGCGAGGAGCGCTTCGCTCGCCACGCGGACGGGCGCATCGAGCGCGCTACTTGATCAACACGGATAAATCATCAACGTTGAATCAACGTTTCTCGAAGTCATCCGGGTCGGCGGCGAGGGCAGGGATCGAGGGGAGGGGCTGGGCGGTCGGCTGGGGGGCCGCGGGGGGCATGGAGGGGGGAGGGGGGACGGCGGTGGCGGTGGGGTCGGGCCTGGCGGGGGCAGGCTCCCCGCTGAACTCGCCCCAGAGCTGGGCGGAGGCGCCCTCGACGTGGACCTTGCGGAGACGCAGGACGACGCGCTGGATGGCGGAGGAGTAGGAGAAGCTGGCGACGCCGCCGCGCATGGCGCGCTCGAAGACGGCCTCCATGCCGGGGAGAGGGAAGGGGTGGGCGAGCTCGACGCCGTGTTCGGTCTGGACCTGACCGCCGACGAGGCGAGCGCCGAGGAGGGCATGGTCGCCGACGGGCCGGAGCTGGGCCCGATCGATCACGTCAAAGCACTTCATCGAGCTGTCGATGGCGTAGATGCTGTTCTGGGTCCACACCTCGAGCATGCGCCAGGTGACGTCCTGGAAGGGCGCCTTGCGGTTCTCCTGGACCAGCTCGATCTCGATGCCTTGGGGTGCCTTGAAGGATGCGGCTTTGGGCTCGTCGCTCATGAGGGGGGGTAGCCTATACGAAGGGCAAGCCCGGGTGGAAGGTCGGCTCAGATGGTGAGGGTTTCCTGGTGTTCCCCGAAGATATCCCGGAGCACGTCGCTGATCTCGCCGACGGTGGCCTCGGCCCGCACCGCGTCCAGGAGGAGAGGCATCAGGTTCTCCTCGCCCTGGGCGGCCTGCCGGAGCCGGTCGAGGGCCTGCTGGTGCCGGGCGGCGTCGCGGCCGGCCCGGACCGCCCGGAGCCGCTCGACCTGGGAGCGCTCCAGCTCGGGGTCGACGCGCATCACGGGCACCGAGGTGCTCTCGCCGGTGAAGCCGTTGAGGCCCACGATGATGCGGCGCTTCTCCTCGATGTCGAGCTGGTACTGGTAGGCTGCCGCCTGGATCTCGCGCTGCACGTAGCCGGCCTCGATGGCCGCCACCATGCCCCCCATCTC
The DNA here is from genome assembly GCA_025453595.1 of Polyangiaceae bacterium. Taxonomy (GTDB): domain Bacteria; phylum Myxococcota_A; class Polyangia; order Polyangiales; family Polyangiaceae; genus JANWXX01. The sequence continues at coordinate 4,820 of JALOQB010000379.1, read as the reverse complement.
GTCGATGCGCCTGAGGTACGTGCGGGCCTGGGCCTCGAGCTTCGAGGTCAGCGCCTCGACGGCGTAGCTGCCGGCCAGGGGGTCGACGAAGTCGGCGAGCCCGGACTCGTAGGCGATGATCTGCTGGGTCCGCAGCGCCAGCGTGGCCGACTGCTCGGTCGGCAGGCCCAGGGCCTCGTCGTAGCTGTTGGTGTGGAGCGACTGGGTCCCGCCCAGCACCGCCGCCATCGCCTGGACCGCCACCCGCACCACGTTGTTGAGCGGCTGCTGGGCCTGGAGCGTCATCCCCGCGGTCTGTGTATGGAACTTCAGGGCCATGGCCCGGGGGTTGGTGGCGCCGAAGCGCTCGGCGAGGAGGCGGAACCAGAGGCGGCGGGCGGCGCGGAACTTGGCGACCTCTTCGAGGAGGTTGTTGTGGCCGTTGAAGAAGAAGGAGAGCTGCTGGCCGAAGCGGTTGACGTCGAGGCCCGAGTCGATGGCGGTCTGGACGTAGGTGAGGCCGTTGGCGAGGGTGAAGGCGAGCTCCTGGGCGGCGTCGGAGCCGGCCTCGCGCAGGTGGTAGCCGCTGATGGAGATGGTGTTGAAGTGGGGGACTTCGTGCTCGGCGAAGGCGAAGATATCGCGGATGAGGCGGAGGCTGGGGCGCGGGGGGAAGATGTACGTCCCGCGGGCGATGTACTCCTTGAGGATATCGTTCTGGATGGTGCCGCGGAGCTGCTTTCGGTCGACCCCTTGCTCCTCGGCGACGGCGATGTAGAGCGCCAGCAGGATGCCTGCGGTGGCGTTGATGGTCATCGAGGTCGAGACCTTGTCGAGGGGGATCTGGGCGAAGAGGCGCCGCATGTCGTGGATCGACGCGATGGCCACGCCGACCTTGCCCACCTCGCCGAGGGCCATCGGGTGATCGCTGTCGCGGCCCATCTGGGTGGGCAGATCGAAGGCGACAGAGAGGCCCGTCTGGCCCTTCTCGAGGAGGTAACGGTAGCGCCGGTTGGACTCGTCGGCGGTGCCGAAGCCGGCGTACTGGCGCATGGTCCAGTGGCGACCGCGGTACATCGTCGGCTGCACGCCCCGGGTGAAGGGGGGCTCGCCGGGGAGCCCCAGGTCGCGGGCCGGGTCGAAGCCCGCGGCATCCAGCGCCTCGGGGCCGAAGAGGTCGTCGACGTCGCTGTTGCCGGCGTACTGCCCCGGGGAAGGGCGCGGTCGCGCCTGGCCCCGGGCGCGGGCGAGGGTGTCGCGTTGCCACCGAGCGAGGGCCTGCAGGTACGCTTCGGAGGCCTGGGGTCCGTTGTCCTGGCTCATGCGCTCCGACTACCACAGCCGGGCGCTGGCGGCTCGCCACCCGCGCGCTGGCGGGGCGCCACCCGGAGCGGGCCGTTGCTGCGGGTTTTCTCCGGCGATGGCACGGGCACGGGTCTCGCTGAGGAGCGGTGCCATGAAGACCACCCTCGCCGCCCTCGCCCTCGTTGTCCTCGGCTCCCTGCCCGCCTGCGCTGGTGAGGAGCTCTCCCCGGCCCCCGGGGACCTCGCCGCCGAACCGCTCGCGTCCAGCGAGCCCCCCCAGATGCTGCTCCTGTCCCGCTGCGAGCAGCCTTCCTGCCTGGTCGCTGCCCGGCGTCTCGACGGCCTGGACGCCCGGTGCCACGACGGCGCCGAGCGAGCCGTCTGCCCGGTCCTTTCGCTCCAGTGGCCTGGCCCCTCCGACGACCTCATGCCCCTGGCGTTCCTCCCTCGCTCCTCGGAGCGGCTGCTGGTCCTGGGGCGCTGGCGCGACGGCGCCCTGGACATCGGTCAGGCGTTCTCGCGCGCCGGGGACGGGCCGCTCCCTGACCGCTGGGCCCTCGCCTCTGCTCGCGGCTGCGACGGCTGCGCGCCTCTCTGGATCGATCCCCTCGACGGCCGGCGCGGCTGGGCGGAAGCCTGGCTCGATCCCGCGGCCGCCCCCGGCGACGAGGTGGCCCACAACCTCGCCCTCGTGCACGCCTGGTCCCCCGACGGACTCCTGTTCTCCGGGGTCAAGAAGGGGGTCGGGCCCCGGCGCCGCGTGGTCGTCCGTGACTTCTTCCTGCCTCGATCCTTCCGCCCGGATCTGTGTAGGGAAGATCTCTACAAAGCGCTGGGGTCGGCCTCCGGGGGCCTGCTCTGGCCCAGCGAGACCGACGCGCCGCTGCTGCCCTTCGTGACCTCCGGGCCCGAGGGGGACGACGCGGCGGCGTGGGCCGCGGCGCTCCAGGGGTCGCCGGCGGAGCTGGAGGAGCGGCCCTGGTCATGGCTGACCCGGCTGGGGGAGGAAACGGCGGGGATGACCCTCGAGGAGCGAGGGCAGGCGGCGCGGTACCGGTCGCTGAGGGCGGCGCTGGAGAGCCACCTGACGGAGCGGAAGATCCTGGTGGCGGGGTCCGTGCGGCGGACGGTGTGGATCGTGGGGCGCTCGCGCTGCGGGGAGCTGGCCGGGGTCGAGACCTTCGTGGTCGAGACGTGAATCTCAGCGCATCCAGTCGCTGCCCAGGGCCAGCAGCAGGGCGTCGTGGATCTTGCGCACCTCGGCCCCCTTGAGCTCCTGGGCCCCGTTGGTGACGACGGCGAAGACGTAGCGCCGCTGGTCGGTCGGGTGATCGAGGTAGCCGCTGGTCGCCACCACCTCCTTCAAGGTTCCGGTTTTTCCATACACACGCCGCTCGATGGGGGTCTCCTTGAGGCGGCCCGCGAGGGTGCCGGTCTGACCTGCGACGGCGAGGGAGGCGACGTAGGGCTCCAGGCTGCGGGCGCCCAGCAGCAGCGCGGCGATCGCGCGGGGGCTCACCTTGTTTTGCCGCGAGAGGCCGGAGCCATCGGCCAGCGAGAGGTCCTGGATCTCGCGGCGCGCCATGGCCTCCAGCACCAGCCGGGTGCCTTCCGCGTAGCTGGCTCCCTTGCCCTGGCGCAGCCCGAGGTAGAGCGAGAGCCCGTCCGCGAAGCCGTTGTGCGAGAGCTGGTTGATGGGCGCGAGCCACTCCGTCAGGGTCGGCCCCGGGTGGACCGCCACGGCCTCGCCGGGCCCCGGGTCGTCGGTGCTCAGCTTGCCGAGGGTCACCTTGTTCTTTGTCAGCGCCTTGCGCAGCCGGGTGGCGGTGCGCTCCCGGTGAGCGTTGAGGTCCAGTTCCTTGTATCGATCCGGAGCGACCAGCGCAGGGGTGCGGATCACCAGCCGATCGATGCGCTGGATCTTGCGCTCGCGCAGGGCCACCAGCAGGGGCGCGACGGCCTGCTCCATGGTGCCGAAGGGCTCGCCCAGGGGGCACAGGTTTCCGTCGACGACCAGCACCCGGGCACGGCCTTTCTCGACCTCGCCCAGCTCGAAGCGGATCGCCGGTCGATGCTCCGGGCCCAGCAGGTCCAGGGCGCCCAGGGTGGTGAACAGCTTGGTGTTCGAGGCCGGGATCAGCGGTCGATCCTCGTTCTCGCGGAACAGGAGCTCCCCGGTCTCGGCGTCGCGGATCGCGATCCCGTGGGTCAGGGTCCTGGAGAACGGCGTATCCAGGGTCGCCCGGAGCGCCGTGGTCAGCCGGGCGCGAGCCGCGGCATCGTGGGGGAACCGGGGCGGCGCCGGAGGCGGCGCGGGTGGAGGCGCGGGCAGAGCGCTGGCGCTGCCCGGGGCGAGGGCGCTGGCGGCAGGCGCGGGCGAGGGCAGGGGGGCGGCGTGCGCCGGGGCCGGGGTGCGAGGTGGGACCCCGGCGCACGCCACGGCCAGAAGCAGGGGAGCAAGGCGGAGGAGTCGCACCCGGATCGTGTGCCCCTTCCGGCTCGCTCGGGCCAATTTTCCCGCGGGGTTGGCGGTGAAGTCGGGGCGATCCGCCTCCTGAATCAGAGCAGATCGCCGGTCATGTTGATCGCGAACAGCAGGTACGGGAACGCCTGGGATACGTCCTGGCCGGTGCGGGTTGGTGACTTCAGCCACCAGTTCACGATCGCCAGCGCGGTCGGCTCGAAGCGGGCGCCGTCGGGTTTCTTGAAGGTCCAGGCGGCGATGGGGCCGATGCGGTGGATCGCCCCGGGGACCGCCTTGCCGGCATCCCCCGGGGCCAGGTGGGAATCGTTGTAAAACGAGCGCGCCGTGCTCCAGCGCAGGCCCAGCGAGAGCTGGTTGCCGTACGACTGGTGCAGCACATCGACGTCGTTGGCGTAAAACCAGCCGCGGTCGCCGGTCAGCAGGTCGTAGTAGATGTCATAAAATACCCTGTCCCCCTCGCGGAGCTTGTAATCGGGGCGTCCGAGGCGGAGCAGGTTGCGGGCGGCGATGGGGCCGAACTTGAGCTGGAGGTTGGCGCCGAGGAGGAGCTGGGTGCCGGTGGAGGAGTAGTTCTTGGCCGGGTCGGAGGAGGGGAGGTCACCGCGGCGAGCGAGCTCGGAGTCGGCGTAGCTGGCGCCCGCAGCGGAGGGGAAGGACTGGAGGAAGTTGAAGGCGCCGAACCAGGAGACCAGCTCGTAGGTGGCCCAGAGCTGGAGGAAGGTGGCGGGTTGAATTTCGACGGTCGGGCCGATACGTGCGAAGGCGCCGCTGAGGGAGGGGGCGAGGCCGACGGCGAGGAAGTTGTCGCGCAAGGCGAGGCTCTGGTGCTCGTAGAGCCGGTAGCGGTAGGTGATCTTGGCGTCGGTGATGAGGCCGATGGGGTTGAGGCGGAAGAGGCTGAGATCGCGGTAGACGACGCGGTGCTGGGGAGGCGGTCCGTCGCGGTAGGTCTGGGCCGCGGCCAGGGAAGGGAATAGCGACGCGGCGAGCATGGAGACGAGGGAGATCGAACGACGCACAGGGCCCCCGGGATGTGAGGTTCGAGGTTGAG
>JALOQB010000570.1 GCA_025453595.1 Polyangiaceae bacterium | reverse complement strand
CGGACACGCGTCCTTCGCGTCCGGGATCCCGTCCCCGTCCTGATCCGGAGGACACCCATCCTTCTTCGGATCCAGCGACACCACCCCGGCCTCCCCCGGACACGCGTCCCGCGCGTCGGGCACCCCGTCCCCGTCCTGATCCGGCGCCGGCGCCACCGGCGCCTGCCCCCCGTCGCCAGGGGTCGCTCCGGACCCCGGTGCCCCCGGCCTGGAAATCACCTCGATCTGCGGCGGCCCCGCGTTCTTCGATGGTAGAGATCCTCCATACGACGCGCCCTCGGCCTGCTCCTGCTGGAAGAGCCGCTCGGGGGAGAAGGCCACGCCGGCCAGGACCCGGTAGGCAGGGACGCCCGGCGCGTTGCCCAGGCCCGGCCCGGCGCCGAGGGAGAGATCGAGGGGGCCCGCGCGGTAGCGTCCGGTGAGGAGCACCTCGCCGCCAGCGCGGCTGGTGCGGGCGGGGAGGCGCGGCTGGTGCGGGCGGGGAGACCGAGCCCCTCGGTGGCCTGGGCCATCCAGAATTCAGGGCCGAGCTGCAGGGGCCCAAGGCGCAGGGCGAGGGCGGCGGAGGCGATGACCTCGCTGCGCTGGAGGGAGCCTGGTTCGGGCTCCTGGAAGCGCCGCTGGAGGGAGGCAGCCCAGAGGAAGCGAGGGTGCAGGGAGCTGACCGTGAGGGCCGGGGCGACGCGGGCCCCGGAGGCGCCGCTGAAGGGGCCGGCGCTGGCGGTGGGCAACCAGACCGAGAGCCCCAGCGCCACCGAGGGGAACCAGCCCTCCTGCTCCGCCACCTCGGCGCGCGCTCCGAGCCGCAGGTCGCCCAGCCCCGCGCCCCCCGGAGCGCTCAGGGTCAACCCCGTGGCCTGCTCGCCCCCCTGGGAGAGGGCTACCGGCAGCGCCGCTTCAACCTTGAAACGTCGAGCAAACTCGATTGAAGCGAGCCCATGCACGAAGAGCTGATGGCTCACCAGCGCCCGCTCTCCGACGGTTTGTCCATCGAGCAACAGCCGCTGTCGTAGCGGGGACCTGGCGAATGCACCGAGCAACGCGAAGGAAGGTCGCAATCGATCGCCCACGTGGGCGGAAGGGACCGAGAGAAAATCATCTCCGGCGGGGGCAGGATTCCAGCGATCGAGCGGGCTCATCGGCTCGGCGCGCGCTGTCGCAGAAAGAGTCAGGAGCAGCGTAAGAAACAAGGAGGTGGCCGGAACACGGCGAAAATAGGTCTTCACGGTCGGGTTCAACTCTTGCAAACCTTGTGCACGAACTTCAAGGACCATGACTTTGCGTACTCTACGATCTGCGTTGGTGCTGTGCGTGCTGATGAGCGTGAAGGCAGCGAGCGCCGAGCCGGCGGCGACGCCGGGCTTTCCCGAGGCGGTGGTGCAGTGGGGGGCCCAGAAAGGGGAGACCTGCGGGGACATCGCCAAGGCGCTCTATGGTTCGCCAAAGTACGCGCACCTGCTGCTGCGCTACAACCGCATCTCCTGTGCCGCACCGATGACGGAAAGCATCACCCTGATCGCCCCGGCGAAGGTGACGGCGATGCCGACGGCGCGCCTGCGGTCGATCAACCCGGACGTGCAGACCAAGGGGCCCGGGGGCGGGTGGTCCCCGGGTTCGTCGGGGCAACCGCTGGGGGCCAACCACAGCGTCCAGACCCAGGAGACCGGGCGAGCGGACATCGAGTTTGTCGATCGCACGCGGGTGTTCCTGGCGCCACGAACGCTGGTGGTGATCTTCGACACGGCGAAGCAGACGCAGGTGAGCAAGGCGCAGCCGCCCCGGGTCGAGGTGCAGGAGGGCGAGGTGCGGGCGGGGCTGGCGGCGCTGCGAGGGGCGCCGGTCGAGGTGGCGGTGGCGGGCGGAGGCCAGGTGAGCGCGGCCTCCCGGGATACGGTCATCGCGCGCAAGGCCCAGCGCACCACCGTCGCGGTCTTCGACGGCAAGGCGGGGGTCACGTCGGCGGGCAAGAGCGTCGAGGTCCCCCTCAACCACGGCACCCGCTTCGTGGCGCAGAAGCCCCCGGAGCCCCCGCGCCCCCTCCCCCCGGCCCCCCGCCGACCCCACCGCGGGCCCCCTCGTCGTCGACCTCGACGGCCAGCTCCGCGCCACCTGGGAGCCGGTCCCCAACGCCGCCAGCTACCGCGTCGAGGTCGCCCGCGAAGAAGACTTTGGCTCCCTCCTCGTCCGCGAGGAAGTCCCCGCCGATGTCACCTCGTTTCGCGGAGAAAAACTCCCCCCAGGGCGCTATTTTCTCCGGGTCCGCGCCATCGATAAAGAAGACTTCCTCGGCATCGCCGCCACCCGCGCCTCCACCCTCGTCGTCCTCGGCGTGAAGCAGGGCTCCTTCCGCGACGGCAAGCTGCTCCTGCGGCGCAACCCCAGCCTCGAGATCAAGGCCCCCCCCGGCGTCGAGATCGCCTCCGATGGCGGCCCCTTCGGCCCCGTCCCTCCCACCCTCTCCCTCCCCGAGCGCCTCCCCGGCCGCCTCCGCCTCCGCGCGGCCCCCGATCAGCCCCCCGTCGACCTCCCCATCGAGGTGGACCCGCTCCGTGCCTCTGTCGAACCCATCCAGACCGTCCCGGGTTCCCTGCTCATCCGCGTCCGTATCGAAGGACGCTCCCCCGAGGAGGCCATCGCCGAGGCCCACCCCCGCGTCCGTGTCACCTCCCCCGACGGACAGCGTGAATTCCCCCTGCAACGCGTCGATGAATCGCACCTGGGTGTCAACATACCCACCCAGCCTGGCGAGCCCCTGACCATCGAGGTGCTGGACGATGGGGGCGTGATGCTGGGCGTGGCGAAGCACCAGGAAGCGGCGGCGGCCCCGCGCCCTGCGGCTCCGCCGCCGCGCCCGCCCCTGCTGGGTGTGATGGCGCCGCTCTGGGCGCACCAGCCCGACGCGACCTCGCCGCTGCGCTCTCCGTACGCCAACGCCGGGGCCTCGGTGGCGGCGCTGGTCTCCCCCGGCGATCAGGCCGGCTACCAGCTCGACGCGCGAGGGAGCGGCACCGTGGGGCCCGTGGGGCTGGACCTGGCGCTGCGGACCCGGCTGACCGGCGAGCAAGCGACCGACGGGGTGGCCTGGA
>JALOQB010000080.1 GCA_025453595.1 Polyangiaceae bacterium | reverse complement strand
GAGAATGCAAGGATTCCAAATGCATTTCGCTCAAGTCTTCAGAGCACTGTGGCGCCTGCAACACCCCCTGCGTGGGCCCGGTCAACGGTTCCGCGAGCTGCAGTACGGGGATATGCATCAGGAGCTGCAGCCAGGGTCAGCAAGAGTGCAACGGCGCCTGTGTGGATACCAAGAGTGACCCCAAGCATTGCGGCGCCTGCGGGCAAGCCTGCGCTGCAGCGCAAAACTGCTCGAACGGTGTATGCAAGGTCCTCTGCGACCTACCCAGCCTGAGCTGCGACGGGGCCTGTGTATCCATCACGTCCAATCCGTTGCACTGTGGGGGCTGCAACAAGCCGTGCGCTGTCCCGGAGAATGGTCAGGCGGTCTGCAACAATGGCCAGTGCGGTATCAAGTGCAACAACGGGACTCCCTGCGGGAGCAAGTGCATCGACGTCTCCTCGGACGTCAACAACTGCGGGGGATGCGGTGTCCTGTGCGACAGCACCAACGGGTCCCCGTTCTGCTCCGGAGGACAGTGCACAATCCAGTGTGATCCCGGGTTTGATAACTGCGACAACAACCTGGCGAATGGCTGCGAGACGAGCCTGAAAGTTTCGCCCAACTGCGGGGCTTGTGGCGTGCTCTGTGACTCGGGGCAGCAGTGCGTGGATGGGCAGTGCCAGAGCAAGCAGGGTCAGTGAGGGGTCCTCGCGGGGCAAGCTGAGGCAGGTGGCTCGGGGAAGGGGTGGGCTTGCGGCCCGCGTCCGGGAAGACTACCCCCCCGCGTCCATCTGACCATGCGCTCCCACGAGATCCGCCGCGCCTTCCTCGACTACTTCGCCTCCAAGAACCACCAGGTATGCCCCAGCGCCTCGTTGCTGCCCAACGACCCGACGCTGATGTTCACCGTCGCCGGGATGGTCCCCTTCAAGGATGTCTTCACCGGCAAGGAGCGGCGCGACTACCGGCGCGCGGCCTCCAGCCAGAAGTGCATCCGGATCAGCGGCAAGCAGAACGACCTGGAGAACGTGGGCGTGACCGCGCGCCACCACACCTTCTTCGAGATGCTGGGCAACTTCTCCTTCGGGGATTACTTCAAGGAGGGGGCCATCCAGTATTGCTGGGAGTTCCTCACCGAGGTCGTCAAGATCCCGAAGGACCGGGCGATCATCACCGTCTTCGGCGGCGAGGACGGGATCCCCGCCGACGACGAGGCGCGGGCCCTGTGGAAGAAGGTCACCGGCTTCGGCGACGACCGCATCAAGGGGATGGGCAAGGCCGATAACTTCTGGCAAGCCGGCGAGACGGGCCCCTGCGGCCCCTGCAGCGAGCTGCACTTCTGGCTCGGTCCTGTGCCCGAGGGCGGCATCCCCTACGACCGCTTCGGCGAGGAGCCTTCCCCCGAGGGCCACGGCTGGTTCGAGATCTGGAACCTCGTCTTCATGCAGTTCAACCGCCGCCAGGAGGGCGAAGGCTACGTCCTCGACCCGCTCCCGGCGCCCAGCATCGACACCGGCATGGGGCTGGAGCGGATCGCCTGCGTCCTGCAGGATGTCACCTCCAACTACGACACGGACCTGCTGCGGGGCCTGGTGGAGGAGGCGGCGAAGCTGAGCGGCAAGAGCTACGGCGGCTCCCAGGCGCCCGATGACGTCAGCATGCGGGTCATCGCGGATCACGCGCGCCTCACGGCCTTCCTGCTGTCGGAGGGCGTGTCCCCGGACAACACGGGTCGTTCCTACGTGCTCCGCCGCGTCATGCGCCGCGCGATCCGCCACGGCTACCGCCTCGGGATCAAGGAGCCCTTCTTGCACAAGGTGGCCCTCGCGGTGGTCGAGCGCATGGGCGACGATTACCCCCAGCTGCGCGAGCGCAGCGCCTACATCGCCAACACCACCGAGCAGGAGGAGATCCGGTTCCGCAAGACGCTGGAGCGCGGCATCGAGATGCTGGAGGGGGAGTTCTCGGCGCTGCGAGGCTCCGGGGCCCGGAAGGTGCCGGGGGAGTTTGTCGCGAAGCTCAAGGATACCTTCGGGTTCCCCATCGATCTCACCCGGGTCATCGCGGAAGAGCAGGGGTTCTTGGTCGACGAGCCGGAGGCCGAGGCCATCATCGAGGAGTGGCAGAAGGGCGGCACCGGCGGCAAGCTGGACGCCGGATCGGGCATCGGCAAGGTGCTCTACGACGCGCTGGAGCGGGTGCCCGGCAAGCAGGTGAAGTTCACCGGCTACGAGGCCGAGGAGGGCCAGGGCAAGGTGGTGGCGCTGATCGTCGACGGCGCGCTGGTCGACGAGGTCTCGTGGCAGGGCGGCGAGGGGCGTCCGGGGCTGCCAGAGGTGGACGTCGTGGTCGACGTGACGCCCTTCTACGGCCAGGGCGGCGGGCAGGTCGGGGATCAGGGTGAGATCCGGCTGGTCCAGGGCAACGGGCGGGTGCTGATCCGTGACACCTCGAAGCCGGTGACGGGGCTGGTGGTCCACCACGGGCGCCTGGCCCAGGGGGGCCTGAAGGTGGGCGACGCGGTGACGCTGGAGGTCGACCACGATCTTCGCTCGGCCACCCGCCGCAACCACTCGGCCACGCACCTGCTCCACTGGGCGCTGGGCGCCGTGCTGGGCGAGCATGTGCAGCAGAAGGGCTCGCTCGTGGGCCCCGACACGCTGCGCTTTGACTTCAGCCACAACAAGCCGATGACCCAGGGCGAGCTCGAGCGGGTCGAGGAGCTGGTCAACCAGAAGGTGCTGGTGAACGCCCCGGTGAAGACCGAGGTGCTGCCGATCTCGGAGGCCAAGAAGAGCGGCGCCAGGGCCATCTTCGAGGAGAAATACGGCGACGTGGTGCGGGTGCTCACCATGACCCGCGACTCCGTCGAGCTCTGCGGCGGCACCCACGTGCAGGCGCTGGGCGACATCGGTCTGTTCAAGATCGTGAGCGAGACCGGCGTGGCCGCGGGGGTGCGCCGGGTCGAGGCGGCGACGGGGCTCAACGCGCTCCGTCATGTCCGTGAACAGGAGGCGCTGCTGCGGGAGATCGCCGCCGCCACCCGCACCCCCGGCCGCCCCCGCGTCGAGGCCATCACGGCCCTCAACGACCGCGTGCGCGAGCTGGAAAAAGAGCGGGGCGAGCTGCTGCGAAAGCTGGCGATGGGCGGCGGCGGCGGCGTCGACGGGCTCCTGGCCCAGGCCCGCGACGTCAAGGGCGTGAAGGTGCTCGGCGTCCAGACCGAGATCGCCGACCCCGCGGCGATGCGCGAGATGGCCGAGCAGCTCCGGGACAAGCTCGGCGACGGCGTGGTGCTCGTGGCCTCGCCCGCCGGTGGCAAGGTTTCTCTCGTGGTGATGGTGGCCAAGAACGTCACCGGCAAGGTGAAGGCCGGCGACCTGATCAAGGGCGTCGCCCAGATCGTCGGCGGCAAGGGCGGTGGGCGCCCCGACATGGCCCAGGCCGGGGGGCCCGATGTCAGCAAGATCGGCGAGGCGGTCGCCTCAATTCACGGCCTGGTCACCGCCGCGCTCGGTTGACCCCTTGCTGCCCGGGGGGCCCCGCGCCATGCGGGCCCCATGTCCGCCCCCCCCGGAGCCCCCGCTACCCCCCAACCCTTCGCTGAATCCACCCCCCTCGGCCTGCTGGGCCTCTCCATCGGCTGCGCGGCCCTGCTGCCCGTGGCCCTTGGCCTCGCCGTGACCCCCGCGGCGCTCCGGACCGCGGCGTGGTTCTGCCTGCTCTTCGGCGGCGGCTGCCAGTTCCTGGCGGGCATGATGGCCCTCGCCAACAAGAACATGCTCGGCGGGACCCTCTTCACCACCTTCGCCTTCAACTGGGTCATGAACTGGTGGGCCCTCGCTGGCATGGCCGAGGGCAAGCTGCCCGACCCGCACGTCGTGCTGAGCGTCGACATCTGCTTCCTGATCATCTTCGTCGTGCTCACCTACGCGTTTGGCTTCTTCTCCAAGCTCCTGGTGGCCTTCCTCGTGGACATCGACCTGCTCTACCTGTTCCGGATCCTCCGCGAGGTCCTCCACGATCAGAAGACCTTCACCATCCCCGTCGCCATCTGCACCGTGGTGCTCGCCTTCATCGCCCTCTGGCTCTCCTTCGCCATCCTGGTCAATAGCAGCGCCGGAAGGCCTGTTTTCCCCATGCCCGGGCCCCTCTTTCTCCCCCCCGCACCGCCGCCCCCGCCCCCCGCCAGCTGAGCCGTCAATCGGCCCCGAGGAACCACCGACGGATCAGCCGCAGCGAGGTGTCCCGCGAGAGCACCGCCAGCGACGTGACCAGCGGCAGCCGCTGCGGGCAGACCTCGACGCAGTTCTGGGCCTTGCCGCAGTCGGCGACCCCTCCCTCCCCCATCAGCCGCTCCAGCCGCTCCCCCGCCTGCATCGCCCCCGTCGGATGCATCTTGAGCAGGCGCACCTGGTGGATGGCGGCCGGACCGACGAAGGCGCTCCCCTCGTGGATCTGGGGGCACGCCTCCAGGCAAATCCCGCAGGAAATACACCGGCTCAGCGCCTGCCGTTCCCGCTGCTCCTCCGGCGATTCACGGGGGCCAGGGCCCTGATCGTGGAGCCCATCCAGCTGGGTCCACGCGCGGACCTGCACCAGATCCGCGGCCATCCGCGAGCGGTCGACCACCAGATCCCGCACCAGCGGAAACCCGGAGAGCGGCGCCAGCGAGATCGGTTTCCCCGTGGGCGAGATGGTGTCAATAAATACACCACATGCAATCCCGGGTTTTCCGTTGATCAGCAGGGCGCAGGCGCCGCAGCTTTCCTGCATGCAGCTCACCTCCCAGGCGATGGGGGCGACCTCGGTGCCCTGGGTGGTGACCGGGTGTTGCTGGAGGTGGAGGAGGGCGTCCGCGACGGTCATCCGGGGTCGGAGCGGGACGGCGAATTCTTCCCAGCGCCGGGACCCGGGGAGCCCGGGGTCATCCTGGCGCAGCACCCGGAGGTGCACCTGCCGCGCGCTCATTCCGCGCAGGCGTTGAAGATGCACTTCTTGCCGGCGGGGCAGTCGGTATCAACCTCGCAGCCGCACTGGTCAATCTTGCCCTTGAAGAAGTCTTCCAGCTCGATGCACTTCTTGCCAAAAGGTGAGGAGGTGCATTCGTTCGAGCTGGTGCAGGTGCACACGTTGGAGAAGCTCTCGCAGAGGGGGCCGCCCGGGTGGTTCTTGCAGTCGAAATTCGAGGAGCAGCCGCAGCTCAGCGAGGTGACGCCGCTGGTGCCGAGGCAGAGGGGGCCGTAGTAGCTGTCCTTGCAGTCGCTGGCGGAAACACAATCTTCGCAGAGGCCGGTGTTGGTGTCGCAGACCTTGCCGGCCTCGCAGCCACCGACGCACTCCTTGCCGCCGGCACCGGCAGAGCCCGCAGAGCCACCGCTGGCCCCGGCGCTGCCGCCCGCCCCGGCGCCGGATGCACCGGAAGCGCCCGCGACGCCACCGGCCCCCGCGCCGCCGGCACCGCCCCCCCCGGGGCAAGCAGGGCCACAGCCCTCGGAGCCGACGAGCCCGACGCAGACGTCATCCCAGGCATTGTTGCAGCAGAACGAATCCTTCGCGCAGACGCAGTCCTGGACGGCCTGCTGCTCGGCCGAGAGGCCCGCAGGGAGGCCGTCGCAGCCCGACTTGTCGCTGATGGTGCAGCAGAGGGGCTCCCCCGCACCGGCGGCGCCCCCCTGCCCTGCCTCGCCGCCGGCGCCAGCGGGATCGGAGCCGCCAGCCCCCGCCGGATCGCTTCCACCGGCGCCTGCGGAGCCACCGGAGCCGCCGGAGCACTCGGAGCGGCACTTCTGCTTGCTGGCGCGGCAGTCATCGACGGCCTCGGCGCGGGCCAGGCTGGCCTCGCCGGTGGTGAGGCCGGCGCACTGGGAGAGGCTGCACCCCTCGCGGACGCAGGCGACCGCGAGCTTGCAGCCCTCATCGGCCATGCACTCGGACCAGGCATCGGCGCACTTGTCGCAGAGGCAAGCGAGGCAGTCGGTGGCCTCGGAGCAGGCCGGCAGCGGAGGCGGCGCGAGGCAGGAGGCCCCACCGGTGCCGCCATCGCCTCCGGAACCGCTGTCGCCGCCGGAACCACCGCCGGGGAAGGACCCGCCGGTGCCGCCGGTACCGCTGTCACCACCGGAGCCGCTGTCACCGCCGGAGCCGCTGTCGCCTCCCTCCCCGCCTTCCCCCGCGGCGCCGGCCTTGCTGATGCGGTTGGGCGAGGAGCTGGCGGCGTCATCCCCGCAACCGGCGGCGAGGGCAGCGGTGAGTCCGAGGAAGAACAAGAAGCTACGGGCCATGGATCGACGGTGGCGCCATTCGCCGGCACTGTCAACGGGACCCAGCCTGGCGACAGGCCCGCGCTCAGGGGACCCGGAGGTGCAGCACCCGAGCGGTCACCCCCCCGCGGTCATCACGGAGCACGACGGCCACCCAGAAATCCCCTGGCTGGCCGGGAGATCGCAGCGCCGCGCGGGCCTGGTCGTCCCGTATCTCTTCCCGCTGGAGGGCCCCCCCGGTGGAGAACCAGGAAGCCCGGAGCGCCTCGCGGCGCAGGAGCACGGAACGGCTTGCGACATCGTAAAAGACATGGCGCTCTGCCCCACCGCAGCCGCGCAGGGGGGCGCAGTCAGCAGGGCACGAGGAGGTCTCCTCGTCCGGGAGGCAGACCCCGTCCCCGCACACCGGAGCCTCCGGGCAGGCCCCCCAGCGCGCGCTCAGCAGCAGCTCCGTGGCCGGAGGCACCTCCAGCAGAGAGCCGTCGGCGGGCGCCTGCACCGCCTGGTCCCCCCAGGTCAGCGACAGCGCCTCGATCTCGGGGTTCTGGTTGGGCCTGAACCTGCGCCCGTAATCAACCACGCTCTGCTGGGTGGCGCCGCTCAGGTTGCAGGAGAGGCGCACGGAGGCGAGGCTACGTTGCTCCGAGAGGGCAAGGACCACAGGGAAAAAATAGCCCCCGGAGGGATCAGGATCCACCGGCCTCCCCGCGGGTTGTCCGGGCCTGGGGTCGGGCCGCTCCGAGCCGAAGAGGTTGCAGGCATCCCCGGGCACCACCAGCTCCACGGTCGGGCTCTCGCCCAGGGCCACCCAGGCCCCTGGTCGCTCGAGCATGCAATCCGGGTCCACGGGTCCAAGCTCGGTGAGCGGCTTGCGTCGGGCGCAGCGGCCCCAGCGCAAGGGAGCCTCCACGGGCCCATCGGGGCCCAGCACGAGGGAGCGCAGGCGCACCTGGGCCCCGGGGGCCACCTCCGCAGGGTCGCTGATCACCGCCAGGACCCGCGGGCTGGAGACCAGCCAGGCGCGGTCCTCCGGCGTCGGCTCGCAGGCCCCTGCGACCAGCGCCGCGAGGCAACCCAGCAGAGCGCCGCGGGGCCTCACCACGACAGGCGCGCTCCGAGGACGGGCAGCAGCGGGAGGCCGTTGATGGCGAGGCGCTGGCGGTAGTCCTGGCTGTAGATGAACTCTTCCACGTTCCTCCGGTAGGTGACGTTCTGGACATCCAGCGAGAGCTCCAGCTCGCTGCCTGCGCCCAGCTTGAAGCGCCTGGAACCGCGGATATCTGCCTGGAAAAACCAGGGTATCCGGGTGCTATTTTGAGCACCAAAGATGGGTTGAACGCGGTCCTGCTGGGCGTCATAAAAGGCGTCGATGACCGGGGTCCTGGGGAAGCCGGTGGCGAGGCGCAGGCGAACGCCGACCTCGAAGCCCCGCCCCAGCTCGTAGGCGCCGAGGGCGGTGAGCACGTGGGTCTGGTCGAGGTCGAAGAGGCGGAACGGCCCGGTCGGGGAGGCGCGGCGCTCGCTCCTGGCGATGGAGTAGCTCACCCAGCCAAAGAACCCCCGGGATGGCTCTTTGCGCAGCATCACCTGGGCCCCGAAGGCGCGACCCTGCCCCTGATCCACGAGGGCCTCGGCCTGGAGCGGGGCCTCCAGCGGGCTCCGGAGCGGCAGACGACCCGAGCGCGTGAGGAACACCGTGGCGTCCAGGGAGAGCCCTTCAAGGAGCTGCGCCACCAGCCCCCCCAGCCAGTGGGTGGCCCGGGCGTTGCGCAGGGTCGGGTTGCCAAAAACCGGGGAGAGCTCCTCGGCGCCGGGGGCCTGGGCATAGACGCCGTAAGCCGCCTTGAAAAGCAGGCGACGCTCCGGCGCAAAACGGACCGCGAAGCGCGGCTGGAGCGAGGTCTCCTGGCGCAGGTACCCCACCGCCGGGGTTTCGCCTTCCAGGGGGGCGCGCCGGTCTCCTTTGAGCACAAAAGGTTCGAGGCGAAGACCCTGGATGATATGGAGGCGGTCGTCGAGCAAGCCCCAGTCGGCCTCGGCGTAGGGGCTGGCGCTGCCGGTCTGGACGCGCCACCTGTCCGAGTTGACCTGGGCCGCCGGGATCTGCCCGAAGACCAGCACGTCGCCCTCGCGAGGCGGGCTGGTGATGGCGCCGCTGCGGGCTCCGCGCGTGTCCATCAGCTCGGCGTCCATGCCGACAGAGACGTTGAGGAAGGAGGAGACCCGGCCCCGGTAAGAGGCCCGGAGGGCGTAGTACGTGGAGTCCGTGGTCATGCGGACGGGGACGCCGCCGAAGGAGCCCTCACGCTGGTGAGATTCATCCCCGATGGCCGGCGTGACGCTCACGGTGGCGCCGTCGGAGAGCTGACGCTCGTAGCGAAAGAAGAGCCGTCGCCAGCCGAGGGACTGGCGCTCCCTGCGGAGCAGCCTGGGGTTTTGATCGAGGGAGCCGCGGTCGACCTCGTCGTGAGAGAGGAGGCCACCCACGACGAGCCGTTCCTGCGGGGAGAATTCGTGGACGCCGAGGAGCTGCGCGTCGTGGTACCGGGGGATGGGGAAGATCTCGGAGATCTTGCCCGGGTTGATCGGGTCGAGGGCCGAGTGCAGGTGGCTCCTGCGGCCCGCGGCGAACCAGCGCCACCGGGGGCCGCCCCAGCGCAGGGCGGCGGAGGCGTCCAGCAGGTCCGCGGTGAGGGCGCCGTGGAACCCGTCCGGCTCCAGGGGCCGGGTCTGGATGGTGACGAGGCCGCCGAGGCCGCGGCCAAAGGAGGCGCCGTAGCCCCCTGGAGCGAGCTCGACGGAGCGCACCAGCTCGGAGCTGACGACGGAGCGGAGGCCGCCGAAATGGTAGAGGGCCGGGACCCGTACCTGGTCAATATAGACCCGGGTATCCTGGGGCGCAGCGCCCCACACCACGAGGGCACCGGAGCCAGCGGCGGCGCGCCCCACGCCGGGCATGCTCTCGACGACCTTGAGCACGTCGCCCTGGGTCCCTGGCACGCGGCGTCCTTGCTCGGCGTTGACCGCGGTGATGACCACGTTCTTCTCGACCGGGGGCGCCGTGACGACGATCTCGACGTCCTCTTCCTCCCCCGCCTCGCGGGACGGGAGCTGGACGTCGTAGGTCGCCTCGACCTTCTTGCCGGCCTCGAAGGTCTCCTCGGTGCGCAGGGCCGTCAGCCCCTCTCCCTCCAGGAGGATCTGGGTCTTGCCGGGGGTCACCTCGGGGAAGGAAAATTGCCCCTGGGCGTCGGTGGTCGCGCTGGCCCCGGAGCTCAACGAGACGCGCACACCGGCCAGGGGGGCTCTCGTGCCGCGGGCCCGGACCAGGCCGGAGAAGCTGGCGATCTTCTTCTCCTCGACCCTGTAGAGAAATTCATACCTGTAAGCGATGCGGACGGGGGCCGGCTTGCCGTCGAGCTCGGCGGGTTCAAACAGGAACTGGCGAGCCGCCGCGAGGGCCGCGGCGTCAAAGGCGGCGCCCCCGCTCTCGACCACGTCCACCGCGTCCACGGTGCCGGTGGCCGAGATCGCGATCCGCAGGAGCACCACGGCGCCGCGCCCGGCCGCCTTCTCCTGCTCGGGGAAGGGCGCCTCGACGAAGCGGGAGAGCCTGGGGGCCCGGGTCAGCCGCGGCGCCGCGGCGTTACCGGGCGGGGATTGCGCCGACAGGGCCCCGGGGGCGAGCAGGAGCGAGAGGGCGAGCAGGGGAGGGAGCGCGCGGTGCATCACAGGGAGAACCGGACCCCCACCACGAGGGTGGTCGCGACAGGTTTTCCGCAGCGGGTCGCCGGGGAAAAAGAGCCTCGTCGCGCCGCATCCAGGGCGCGCTCGTCGAGGCCATGACCGAGGCTGGACAGGATACGGGCCGAGCGCACGGCCCCCTGCTCGTCCAGGGAGAGCTCGACGCGGACCTTGCCCTCGATCCGGGCCTCGATGGCCTGGGGGGTGTACGCGGGTTGCACCATGGAGAGGGGCTTCGCTTTCTTCACCGGTTCGTCGCACTCCTCGGCGGGGCGTGGGGCAGGGCGCGCCGCAGCGGCGGGTCTGGCCGCGGCCGGGGCGGCCTCGCCAGCGGCGGCGGGGGACGCGGGGACCGCGAGGCCACCGACCGATCCCGACAGGGAAAGACCGAGGTCCGGGAGCGCGTCGAAGGCGGAGGGCGCGGCGGCGCGGGCGGCCGGGGTCGGGGCCGCAGGGGTCGCCGGGGCCTGGGGGGCGCGGCGGGCCGCGGGGCGCGGCGGTGGGTTGCTGCGGGAAGGCTCGACCGGTTCCGCCGGACGAGGCACCTCCGCGGGCCTGGGGGGCTCCGGGCGCTTCTTCACCTCCGTCATCGTGACCGCGGTGGGCGCGCGACGAGGCTCCTGGCGCACCCCCCCGAGGGCCGCGGCCAGGGAGCCGTGCACCAGCAAGCTGAGCCCGAACAGCAAGGAGCGACCCGCCACGGTGCCTTACCCTCCCGTCTCGACGTTGATGGCGAACTTGCTGATGCCCTCGACCTTCGCCAGATCGATGACGTGGACCACCTGGCCATGAGGGACCGCCCGGTCCGCGCTCACGATCAGGTTCACCTCGGCCCCCTGGGCCTTGACGGCGCGCAACCGGGCCACCAGGCCCTTCTCGTCGACCGGCTCCTGGTTGAAGAAGAGCTTGCCCTCGCGGGTGATGGTGACCGCCGCGATCGAGGTCGTCGACTCGTCGGAGCTCGCGGTCTTGGGCAGCTCGACCTTGAGGCTCTGGGCGACGATGTACGTGGCCGAGACCATCATGATCACCAGCAGCACCAGCACCACGTCGACCATCGGGGTGACGTTGATGCCCACGATGGCCCCGCGGCGCCCGCGGCCCGAACCGGAGGTGGTCCCCGCCATCTCAGCCCTCCACCGGGGCGATGGGCCGCAGCGGCGCCCTCGCGGGCTCCTCGTCGACCTCCAGCTCGACGACGCGCAGGGCCCCGCTCTCCCGGGTCTTGATCGCCGCCGAGATCAACCGCGCCAGCGCCTCCGTTGCCCCCTCCACGTCGCCGATCTTCTTCTGGAAACCGTTGAACGCCACCACCGCCGGCAGCGCCACAAAAAGCCCGATCCCGGTGGCCACCAGCGCCTCGGCGATGCCGGCCATCACGTTGCCCATCGCCCCCTTGTTCTGCCCCGCATCCCCGAGCTGATGGAAGGCCTCGATGACCCCGATCACCGTCCCCAGCAGCCCGATGAACGGGGCGTTGTTGCCCAGCGTCCCCAGCGTGGTCATCCCCCGCTCCAGCTCGCGCCGCAGCTTCCCCAGCTCGCTCCCGACCACATCCTGGAACGCCTCCGCCCCCCCGTGGGACCACCGCAGCGCCCGCCGCAGCACCCGCGCCTCCAGCGACGGGCTCGCCTCCAGCAGCCGCTCCGTCGCCTCGAAATCATCCCGGTAGAGCGACTCATGCAGCGCCCGCTCCAGCCGCTCCAGGTCGTCCCGGTGTCTCCAGAAGAAGATCCACCGCTCGATCATCAGCGAGAGCGACACCACCGACAGGGCCAGCAGCAGGTACATCACCCACGAGCTGCCCAGCAGCGCGACCTTCAAGAGCTTGTCGACGATCACAACCGTTTCCTCCAGCGATTCAGCGAAAATCGAACTGACCAAGGAACAGCCCGGGCCCGGCCCCGCCGTCCGCCTGCAGCGCCTCCAGGGCCCCGGATATCCGGAGCTTCTCTACGAGCCGCTTGCCCCCCTCCGGGCGGGGCTCGGGCAGGTGGAGCGTGGCCACGAAGCGCGCCGACCCCTGGCCGCAGGCGTCGAAGAGCCGGGCCCGGAGGAAGTAGGTGCCGGGCGGAGGCGAGGACTGCCACACCACGTGCTCGCGCCGCAGCCCGTCGGCGCGGCACCCTGCGTTCGAGTCCCGGTCCAGGACCCCGACCCCCGGGGCGGTGGGCGGTAGCGCCGGGACGCCGGCGCTGGAGACCGGGGCGGTGGTGGGTTGCTTGGCGGACAGGGTCTTTCCGCCGGGCGTGACCAGCACCAGATCCAGGTCCACGTCCGTGTCCCAGGCCAGGGAGAGCACGGCGGCGGGGGGCTCGATGGCCGGGTCGCAGGCGTTGAGGTTGTCCGGGTAGGGCGGCAGCATGCAGACCCGCTGCTCGCGCTGGGGCCCCGAGCGCCCCTGGGCGTCGACGGCGGCGAACAGGAGGCGGTGGAGCCCCGGGGGGACCTCCCGGGAAAAGTCGCAGGAGGCCTCCCAGGTCGGCTCGTTGTTGGCGGTGGGATCCGGGGCGTCCAGGGGGCGAAGCCAGTAGCCGGTGCCCAGGTCCGCGAAGCGCAGCCCCATGGCCACCGCGTCGGGGGTCGTGCGCCCCAGGAAGCGCTTCCCCGCCTGCCCGGGCCGCAGCACGTTGTTGGCGCTCTCGATGGCCGTGATGCGAGGCCCCGGCGCGTCGCTGGCGGTTGGGGCAGCCCCCGGCAGCGCCCCCTCCCGGAAGGCCGCGCGCTGCACCTGGAGCGGCTCGTCCAGGGCCAGCGGGGCCTCCACGCCGCCGCAGCTCGCCCCGAGGACGGGCAACGACGCGGCGAGGCAGAGCGCAAGCAGGGGCCGGTTCATAGCTCGACCTGCATCCGGAGGGTGATCCGGTTGTTCTTGAGATCGGTGGGCACCCCCCGCTCGTCGCGCCCGAGCGAGTCCCGGACGAGATCTCCCTGGAGCAACAGCTGCCCCTGGCCAGGCAGGATCAACCCGACCACCGGGCTCAGGGTGCGCACCGCCACCGACGCGGGCAGCAGCTTGCCGACCCGGCGCTCCAGGAAATCGGCGTTCGGATCGTACACATCGTACCGGACCCCCACCACCCCGTGGCGGCCCAGCTCCTGGGAGATCGCGAGGTAGTAGCCGAGGTGCTGCACGTCGAGGCCCGTCAGCACCGGGTTGGCCGGCAGGTAGCCTCGATCCAGGTTGTTGGCCGCGTACAGCTCGCCCCACAGGGTGCTCCAGCCCAGCGGGCTGCGCCACCGTACCCGGGCGTCGAGCCCCACGGCCCAGCGCTCGAAGTTCTCGGAGGGCGTCGCCCCGAGGCCCGGGACCCCGCTGATCTCCCCCTGATCCACCACCGCGTTCTCGTTCGTGTCACGCCACTCCAGCAGGTTCTTGCCGGCGCTGACCCCCGGGTGAAACCCCTTCCCCAGCAGCAGGGACGTCCCACCCGAGAAGCGCCAGCGCTCGCCGTTCTCGATCTCCACCCCCACACGCCCCACCAGATCCTTGTGCGCGTTCGGGTCCACCGGGTAACGCCCGGGACGATCGTCGAGGGGCTCCCCGTTGAGAAACGCCAGCGCGTAGCGGACAAACCCCAGCCCCCCGGAGAGCCGGGCCCCCAGATCCGGCTCGCTCGGGAAGAACGCCAGCGACGCGGCCGAGCGCTCCATGAACAGCCGCGTCCGCGCCTGATCCACCATCTCGAACCCGAAGGGGATCTCCGACAGCCCCAGCGTGAACATCACCGCCGGCGGCCCATCCCCCCCCGCCGGTCGGTAAAACACCGACCCCTCCGCGCGCCGCAGGCCAAAGGTTGTCCCCCGGTTCGTGTTCCCGTCCAGCTCCAGATTGACCGCGGTGAACGACCACGTCCGCGACAGCCGCACCCGCGCTCGCCTCACCAGAAAGCGATCCTGGTTCAGCGGCACGTCCCCCTGCTGCAGCTGATCCTCCGACGCCTGCGACGCCTCGTACTGCGCCTGCACGTAGCCCGTCAGCACCAGCCCCCGGGGCGCAAGCCGCCAGGGGCGCGGCTCCTGATCCTCCCGCGGGGCCGCCCCTCGCACCAGCCCCAGCGAGCCGTCCCCCAGCCGGCGCTCCTGCTCCTCCCCTCGACGCCTCCCCTCCTCGACCCGGCGCTCCAGCTCCTCCAGCCGCTGCCGAAGCGCATCCTGACCCCCCGCCTCCCTCTCCACCACCGGCGCTGGCGCCGACGCCGACGCCGACGCCGACGGAAACGCGGTCGGCGCCGGGCGCGCCGGGATCTCCGGCTCCTCCTCGTCCGCCAGGGCGGGGGCCGCAGCCAGGACCGCGGCGAGCAGGGCCCCCAGGGGGGCTCGCAGAGGGGCGATCTTGTTCATTCAAATGGACAATTGTCTATTTCGATGAACAAAGTCAAACCCCTTGTGAACCCCTCTCCAGGGTACCGGGGGCAGAACCACACCCGGCCCTGCGGCCGCAGGCGACGGGTGCGGTCGAGGCCAGAGGTGCGGGTCGATGTCGGGCACTCGCCGGCGCGGGGGTCAGCGCGGCGGTCCGACGCTCAGGCAGGGATCTTCGAGGCAGCAGCCCGGGCGTTTGCGCCGAACACCATCGTGTAGTGATTTCCCGGGGTCACCACGGACTGGAGGTGCAACCCGGGGAGGCGCTCCCACCCGAGCAACGGCAGGTCATAGCAGCGAGTGCGCTCCCGGGAAGGATGCATGATCGCAGCGGGGTACCCGTCCGCAGCCTTGAGCAGGATCACCGGAACCCCCACCGGGGGAGAGGGGCGGAAGGCGCGCATCGCCGCCGCGTGGGCCTGGTAGACCTCGATCCATCGATGCAGCGACAGTTGACCCACGAACGAGGCGGGCAACGTCAGGTGCTTGCCCAGCTCGACCTCCAGTTCCGGGCGGGAGAGCGCCAGGAAGCGCCCCAGGTCAGGGAGCGACGCCGGGTCTTCCTTGAGATGAATCGCGACGAGGAGCTCGACGAGCGATGCATCCGCGTCGGGAATGGCGCGGGGTTCGCCCTCGTCAAACAGCATCGTATCGAGCAGGATGACCCGCTCGACATGGCGGCCGCGGGCTACCAGGAGCGACGCTGCCTCGTAGGCCACAAGCCCGCCGAAGGAGTGGCCCAGCAGGGAGCAGGGGCCATCCGGGTGTGCGGCGGAGAGCTCGTCGGCGTAGAGCGCCGCGAGCGCGGCCACGGAGTCGCACGGCGGCGCCCTTCCATCGAGCCCCGGGGCCTGGAAGGCGAAGAAGGGGCGCCCGGCGGGGGAGGCCTCGGCAAGCTCGCGCAGGTAGAGCGCAGCCCCCATCATGCCGCCCACGCAGAAGATCGGGCTCGGGGGCGTGGAGGGCCGCAAGGTCAGGAGATGACGGGTGGGCGCAGGGGCCCGGACCAGGGGCCGAGCAGCCAGCGCAGCCCGGGCGATGGCGGCGATCGTCGGGCGATCAAAGACGGCATGGGGAGGCACGGACCAGCCCAGCCGATGCGAGAGGCTCCCCAGCAGGGAGGCTGCGACCACCGAGTCGATACGGTAGCGCGCGAGGCTCTCGTGGGGGGGGATGGGGTCCGGTAGATCGAGCTCTGCCGCCACCTCCCGGGAGAGCCAGGCCTCGACCGAGGTCTCCGTCTCCGACGCGAGGGGGGCCTGAGCGGCGAGGGCAGGCCCGGGGGCGCGCGAGCGGTGGCCCTCCTCGCCGAAGAACCGGGACGTGATCTCCCGGGCGTGGGCGGCCACGCACTCGACCAGCTCGAAGCCGAGGGCGCCACCGACGTGGTAGGTGCGACGATGCCCCTGGAGGGCCTCGTAGCGCTCGAAGAATCCCCCGCGGATGGCCTCCGCCGTCGGGTGTGGCATGTAGTGAAAACGGCGGCGCTGGTGCACGCGACCAAGCCTCCCACCGAGCCGCTCGATGTCCTCCCGGAGCGCCTCGTCAAGCAGCGCATCCGCCTTGTCATCCCCGTAGGAGTAGAACAGGAACACGTCCGAGCCCGGGTGGCGGTGGTGGTAGGCGACGGGGCGCCCGGCGCGGCGGCGCGTCGCGCAGTTCTGCGCGATCAGGTAGAGACCCTGCCGGGGGAGCCCCTCGACCGAGCAGACCGTGGTCACGTACTCGAACGAGCGCATCGCCCCGAGCACGGCGCGCTCCTCGGGCGACGCATCGAGGAGGCGCAGCGCCTCCTCGGGATGGACCGCGAGCACCAGCTCGTCAAAGAACCAGCGCTCGCCTCCCGAGCGCAGTTCGACGCCATCGCTCCGGCGTTCGATGGCGTCGATGGTCACACCGCAGCGTACGTCCCGCAGCTCTCCCGCCACGCGGGACCAGAGGCGCTGAAACCCACCCTCGATGGTGAAGGTCCAGGTCGGGGCGATCCTGCGCCGGGGGGATAGCGCCCCGATCATCTCGGAGAACTTCACGAGGTAAACGGCGGCGAGGTCCGGGTCATCCAGGTAGCCATAGCCGGCGGCGGTGTAGTTTGTACCCATCGAGGCGCCGAGGGCGTCGAGCCGCTCTGCCGCGAGCCAGGCTGATACCGGCGAGGCCAGGGAGGGCGCCGCGGACGCCAGGCCCGGCAGCCCGATCCCGGGGAAGCGCTCTGAC
Organism: Polyangiaceae bacterium; assembly: GCA_025453595.1. Lineage (GTDB taxonomy): Bacteria > Myxococcota_A > Polyangia > Polyangiales > Polyangiaceae > JANWXX01. Next base: position 5,377 of record JALOQB010000080.1, on the reverse strand, counting down.
CGGGCTCGCTGGTATCGCTCGAAGGCCTCCGCCTGGAAGATGGAGTGATCCTGGGGCAACACCGTCGCACTCTCGAGATCGAGGATAAAATAACCGGTCGTGGGCACCGTCTCGATGCCGACCTCGGCGGCGAGAGCCGCGACGGTCTCGTAGGATCCGGTGCAGAGGTGCGCTCCGATGTCGTACGGAAGGCCATCGATCTCGATGCTGCTGGCCATCCCGCCCGCTTCCGGGGCTCGCTCGAAGACGGTGACCTCGTGGCCGAGCTTCTCCAGTTCCCGCGCGGCGGTGAGCCCCGAAGGCCCTGCCCCCAGCACCGCGATGCGCCGCCCCCCCCGCGTCGCCCTTGCTTCGTCGGTCTTCCACAGGAGTGCGCGGTGGCTCTCCGGAAGCGGTTCACCGCGACGGAGGCGCTGGGCGAGCTCGTAAACAACGGAGCGCAGGTGCGTCACGCTGGCCGGATCCTTCGCCGAGCGGGCGAGCACCGGCGCGAGATCCGGGGGGGCATGGGCCGGGTTCATGCCGAGGGGGTCCACGTCCGCCTTGGGGAGCATCCGGTCAAGGGAGATCTCGGCGACATCATGCCAGGGGACGTCCCAGGCGATCGTCGCGTCCATAGCCTCGTCGCGCGCCTGCTGCTCGGCGGGCTCCGGGATCAGCTGGAGCGCGAGCCGGTAGCAAACCCCCTGGGTCTCCACCCGGCGCCGGAAATCATCCCGCAGGTGCGTGCTGGAGCGGTCGTCGCCAGGGCGCCGGGGCAGCTCCCCTGCGAGAAAATCAGCGCCTTCGAGGTCAACATGCCCCTCGTCGCGCCCCTCCTCCGCCTCGGCGAGCCGGAAGCGAGCGAGGTGACGCCCGCCGTCGCTGGCCGTGAACCGGGAGGTGCTCTGCGAGTGATAGTGCACCGCCACGAAGGAGGATGGATCCCGGAGGTAATCCTCGAAATAACGGCGAATCGACGGGTATTCGGCGGCCATCTCGGCGCGAACGACGGGGTCACCGACAAACCAGCGGACGTAGGTCGCGGCGTCCCGCACCAGGCCAGTTCGACCGGTCTGCAGCGGGAGATCGAGCAGGCTGCGGCGGCGGTCCTCGGGGGCGAGAGGATCCAGGACACGAACCGCCGCCGCGCGGCCACAACCGACCGCATCATCCAGGCCTCGCACGCTGTTGGTGTGGCGCACCAGCACGGGGAACTGAGCCCCGGGCGACAGGAACCGGTGCGGAGGGATCTTGGTGTCAAAAAGAACCCTCATGGTACCGCAGGCCGTCACCCCCGGGATCTCATCGCCCTTGGCGGGCCCGCGGGAGAACACGTTGACGAAGCGGGCATAGAGGCGCCGCAGGGAGTCATCCAGGGTCTCCAGGCCAGGCAGTCCTCCCGCGGTCGGCATGGACAGGGCACGAACGAAGCTCGGGCCTTGCGTCAGCTCCCCTCGCAGCAAGGCGTCGCGGCAGGAACGACGGCGCAGCTTGCCGCTCGTCGTCTTGGGCACCGTCCCCGCGACGACGAGCACGACGGTGTGGCACGGCTCTCCGTGAGTGCGCTGCACCGCGCTCGCGACCCGCTGGCAGACCTCCTCCGCCTCGACCTCCGCCAGACCCCCTCGCACATCGGCCACGACGCAGAGCCCCTCCTGCCCCTGCGCGGTGGGGATCGAGAAGGCCACGACGCAGCCCGTTCGCACCGCCGGGTGCGCACCGGCGACCGTCATCTCCACGTCCGACGGGCTCAGGTTTCGCCCCCGGAAGATCATCTGATCCTTGATGCGGCCGGTGACGAACAGCTCCCCCTCGTGGAGAAACCCCAGATCCCCCGTTCGCAGGAACGTGCGCCCCTCGTCTGGCTCCGCGGTCCGTGCCTGGAAGAGCTCCTCCGAGAGCCCCGCGAGGCCGTGGTACCCGTCAGCCTTGCTGGGAGAATCCACCCAGATCTCTCCGACACAGCCCTCCCCGGCAGGTCGCCGCGTGGCAGGGTCCACGATGCGTACCAGCACGTCAGAGGAGGGGCGCCCGCAGGCCTGCAGCAGCTTGCCCCCATCCTCCACCGGCAGGGCGCGACCACGCTCCAGAGCCTCCGCGTCGAGCCGCAGAGCACGCTGCCCGCCGACGCTCACCCCCACCGTGTGCTCGGCAAGACCGTAGGCAGCGCAGAACGCCTCGCGCCGGAGACCGGCAGGGGCGAAGGCGGTAAAGAATTCTTCCATGACCGAAGGGGAAATCGGCTCCGCCGCGCTCATCAATACCCGCAGGCTCCCCAGCCGTAGGCGCGCGCGCTGCGCCGCGTCGGTCTTGCGGAGCACCAGTCCGAACGCGAAATTCGGCGCCGCGGTGTGGGTGGCCTCGACCCGGGAGACGACCTCGAGCCAGAGCGCCGGCCGCCGGACGAAGGCCAGAGGAGAAAGCTGGAACAGGCGACCATTACCACTGAGCGCGTTGATCAGGCCGCTGATCAGGCCGAGATCATGGAACGGAGGCACCCACATCACCGCCCGCGTGGTGGGGCCCATCCCGAGCTCGACGCGGTTGCAGGCAAGCTGGTGGGCGAGGTTGTCATGCGTTATCCGCACCCCCCGGGGCTCGGAGGTGGACCCCGACGTGAACTGGAGCAGCGCGACGTCCGAGCCGCGGGGCTCATGCACCCGAGGGAGCACGCCCCCGCAGGAGAGCGCGACGAGCTCCAGCAGCGGGATCTCGGGCCAGGCGTCCGGCGGCACCGAGCCGTCTCCACCGGCCCTCCTGAACGCCGCAAACTCCGCGTCCACCAGCGCCGCCCGCGCGCCGCAGCTCGAGATGACACGACGGAGGTACGACAGATCGGCCGCCAGGTTGAACGGGTTGGTCGGGTACAGAGGGACAGGCACCAGCCCGGCCAGCAAGCAGGCACAGAGCGCCCTCGTGAAATCAAGCGATGGCTGCATCAGCAACAGCACCGGATCACCGACCGCCAGCTTGCCTCGCTCCCGGAGCCCCAGCGCCAGCGCGGACGCCTCGGCGGCGAGTCCACCGAAGGTGAGCGTCTCCCCCTCCGTGCCATCGTCGTTGATCCAGGTGACCACAGGGGCCGCGGGGGTATCCCTTGCGAGCGACAGAAAAAGCGAGAGAGGACCGGGGGGAAGAGATCGCATGAGGCTCCGTGTGCGTGGCCCCACCGCAGCACAGCGCAGCGCACCACCAGGACCTCCGCGGTTTGCGCCCCTGCACCCCGTGTACCAGCCTCAGCGGCAGGAGAAGCACCTGGAAATACTTCGCCCTCTGGCCAGTCCCCCCCGGGCGCTCGTGCGGCGCCGCAGCCGCCCGTTGCGGCGCCTCATCAGGGCACCGGGGGCAGCGCACCGCCGTTGTACAGGGGCAGCCGGGCCGCGTCGTCGAAGGGGATGCAGGCGGCACCGGCGCACCGGTTCAGGTAGTGCTCCAGGGTGACCGGCGGGCAGGAGAAGCACCCGTTCTCGCCCGTGCAATCGCCCCCGGCCCCGCCAGCACCGGCCCCCGCGCCGCCGCCGGTCCCGCCCGCGCCGCTGGCCCCGCCAGCCCCGGCGCCGCTGGATCCGCCCGCGCCGCTGGATCCGCCCGCCCCGGCGCCGCTGGATCCGCCCGCCCCGGCGGGGGCCCCGGCGCTGCCCCCCTGGCCCGAGGCACCGCCCTCGCCCGCGCCGCCGGAGGCCCCGGCGGAGCCCCCGGTTGTCGGGAAGGTGGGGGACGACGGGGCAGGGTTCTCCTCGTTGCTGCAGGCGCCTGCGAGGGCCACGCAGCCCAGCAGCACGACCCAGATGTACCTGGTGCTCATCAGTTCACCTCGCAGAAGCCAAAGCGGCAGTTGGGGGCGCTCGCGTCGCAGCCCGAGTTGTCCGAGCAGGCCTTGCAGGAGGACGCCCCGGTCGCGACCGAGTCGTAGTAGCAACCGCAGGGCTCCTCCGGCGCGTTGGACACCGGGGCGCCGAGGTCGTCGTTGCGCCACACCTCCATCGCGCACCGGGGGATGGCCCCGGACTTGATGACCTGCTCCAGCAGGTTGACCCCTGCCGGCGGCGCCAGCTGCCCGGTGAGGTAGCCCACCAGCTTCGCCGTGTCTGGCTTGGCGATCTGGCCCCCGGCGTTCACCCTGGCGAAGTAGTGGCTCGGGGCCCAGATGTGGTACTGGCCGGTGCGGACGTTGCGCTTGTCAAAGGCGTTGGCCGTCGAGTCCGGGGTGTAGCCGCAGCTCTGACCGTAGTGCTTGTACGCCAGCACGTTCACCACGTCCCGGTTGGCGTCCGCCACCTCCGCCGATGCGAAGCCGATCGCTCGCTCCGGCGTGGGCGAGGTCGAGACCAGCTTGACCGAGTTCCCGTTGGTCTTCGCGTCCACCCCCTTGAACTTCGTCACCGGCACGTTGATCGAGAGCCCCAGGAAGATCTGCGCCGCCGAGTTCTCGTCCCGGCGGATGATCTGACTCTCGTCGGTCCACGGCTCCGCCTGCCCCTGGGCCCCGAAGCCAAAGACGAAGTAGGCCGCCGCCGCGCTGATCACCGTCTGGCTCGACGCCTTGGGCACGATCAGGTCAAACGCAAGCGCCGGCCCCGGGAAATCCCCGATGTCCGCCGGCAAGCCGGTCACCCCGGGGCACAGCGTCGCCGAGTTGCCCATGTTGGCGAAATCCACGTCGACCCCCGTGAGCGGCAGGTCGCAGGTCTGCTCCTTCCCCTCCGCGTCCCAGTAGCTCGCCGTGCCGGTGATCTTCTGGCCGCTCAGCAGGCTGTTGATCCCGAAGCACGCCCCCGGCGCCTGGTAGATCAGCGTCGGCTGACCCCCCGCCTTCGTCAGCGCGGTCGCGATCCGGCCCAGCTGGGGCTTGGCCGCGCTACCCCCCTGGCCGTACACCGGGCTCGGAAGCGCGGCGCACTCCAGCGCCTGCGCCACCCCGGGCCCCCATGAAACGAGGACCGCCAGCGCCACGGCTGCTCCGCGGGCGGTCCTTGAAGTGGATGCTCTGTGCATGGATCAAGAAATTCATTTTAAAAGAATCTTGTCCAACAAAATGACAGATGTCAGGCGATTTTCATCGACCGCAAGGCCGCCCGGATCCGGTTCCGGGCGTGGTGCGTCCGGGCCTTCTCCAGCTGGCGAGGCGAGGGAGCCTGGCGGGACGAGGTGAGGATGCAGACCCGCTGGCCGCTGGCCAGCGGCAGGTGCACAGGGTAAGGCCTCCCGTCGACCAGGGCCTTCCGTCAGGGGAGGCACCAGGGGCGCGGGGGCCATGCCTCAGATCCCGGCGCCGCCGTCGAACAGCTCGCTGCGAGCCTGCGCCTGGGTGATCCGGCTGCCCGGCGGGACGCTGTGGGTGAGCCAGACGTTGCCGCCGATGGAGGAGCCGGCGCCGATGGTGACGCGCCCCAGC
>JALOQB010000378.1 GCA_025453595.1 Polyangiaceae bacterium | reverse complement strand
CGTAAGGAACCTTGCTCATGCCCGGTCTCGAGCCGTGCGTCGACTTGTCCCTCAAGCCCCCGGACTCACCCTCCGGTTGTCGGGGTTAGACGGGAGGCCACACGATGCTATGGCTTTGCGTTTGCACAAACATCAACACAATGAAGCGAAACTCTAACCGAATCTCTTGCCGCCTCGGCGATACGAAGCCGCGGGCGTCTTTGACCACAGGAGGCATCTTCATGCACCGATCCCTTTTCGCCTTGATGCTCCTCGCGTTGGTGTTGTGTTCATGCTCGCATCGCACCGAAGACTGCGCAGCGCTGAGCGGCGCGGCTGCCAAGATCCCGGCGAACCTCGAGGTTCCAAGCAAGGCCAACGGTGACCACACATCGCGAGCTCAGGCGGCCAAGGCTGAGTCTCGCGCGGCCGCTGCGTCGCTCGACACGCTCAACGGCGTGCACGTGCAGGACAAGGAAGGCAAGGACCTGCTCGCACAGCTCGTCGCCGCGCTCATGCGGTGCCGTGAGGCGGCGGACAAGATCGCCGCAGCGAACGATGTGATGGCGCAGAAGGCTGACGGCCTGCGGAAGTTGCCTCGCCTGGCCCCTCAATACCTCGGGGAGTACCGCATGGCGCTATTGACGAACGCCTTGCTGCGAACGGTCCGCGCGCACATGCCAAACGAAGAGAACGATCGCGTCCTAGAAGCCTTGGACGTCGAGTTCGGGAAGGGACCGAAGGTTTCGATCAACTCCCCCTCGAAGGACCTTGAGGCGATGGCGGAGCGAGTCTCGAAGGTCGGCGTCACGACCGACAAGGGAAAGGCAGCCATTGAAGACCTTGCGAAGTTCCTGCGCGGCGAGGCCGAGCAATTCAAGGCGGTGGAGAAGGCGAACGCGGAGCTCCTGTCGCTTGAGAAAGACGAAGCAGCTCTTCTGCATCAGGCAGCAGACGCAAACGCGGATCTCAAGACAGTGACGAACTTGGTGAAGACAGCATGTTCAGCCAAGTGAACGCCGACGCGGTGTTCCCGCAACTGTATGATGGAGGAACCATGAAAATACGGCTCATTCTCGCTGCATTGGTCGCCTCCATGATCGCCGGCGGGTGCCGGAGCACGAAGTCCCGCGCTACGACCGAACTGCAGAAGAACTGGGCGGGAACAGCATGGTGCCAAGCCCAGGACTCGTTCAAGAGCCCCGAGCAGCCGGAGTCCTACCGGGTCTTCACGCTTGAGAAAGAGTGCTATGATTCTGTGCTTGCGTCGTCCGTCATCGTCGGCAAGTGCCTGGACTCGTCGCCCAGCAAGTGCAGGACGTTCGCGATGACCCCGATCAAGCCCGCGCGCGTGCAACGCGAAGTCTTCGAGTTCCCGTGTGGGAAGACGATGCTCGGCCAGGTCGTATCGACCACCACCGAGGGACGATCGGTGACGGTCAAGTACACGTACAGCACAACGCTCGACGATGCGATCCAGACCGCCGCGGAACGATGCTCCTTCCGCTTGCCCAACCCAGGCAAGACGGAGGGCGTGTCGGTATTCAAAATCGACGACGACGGGAACTGGACACTTCGATGAACGCGTGCAGGGGGCGTCCCCGTGCAGTGTCATAGGTGCCCGTTTTGGCCAGCGGAGCGATCGTATCAGTATCGAATCGCCATGCCGATCTGAAGCACCCCCTGCACACGCTTCCTCACCTACCTCGTCCTGCACCCCGACGGCCTCGATAACCGAGCCATCCGCGCGGAGGTCGAACGACGGCGCCTGCTCTGGTGCTCGAAGCACTGCATCAGCCTGCTTCGCGCCAGCTGCTTCTATCCGGTGGGCCTCGTCGACCTCGCTCGTCTTCACTCTTCCTCGAACCGTAGAGTTCTGGTTCAGGCACTCTCGTGGCCTGCGGCCGAGAGACGCTCGCGGCGCACCCAGCGGGCTCCATCCGAAGACTACCTCTCACGAGGGGCTTCACGCATCGAGGGTTGGTTCAGCAAGGTCAGGGTGGACTTGGTTCATTGAAGAACCACGAGAGGGGGCCCCCTGGCCCCGGGGCTGGGCGCCACCGACAGGGGCGCGGCCGATACGGCGCCGAGCCGGCCGTGGGGGCGGCAGGGGAGCGAGGGCGGCTGGCTTGCACTCCTGCACCTCTTGATTTTCCTATGCCTTTCTCTTTGCGCCTGCGGCTGGCGTTGCGCTCGCCGGTGGCGTGGTTGCGGCCGGATTCTTTTTCGACTTCCGCTCGTGAGTCGGGAACGCCACGTCCTCGCGCACCGCGACGAACGAGGGGAACCGCGGGACACCGCCGGTCGAGAGCTCCTGGTAGCGGTACGTGATGACGCTCCCGATCGGGGGAGGGTTCTTGCGCTCCTCGTCCGAGAGGCCCGTGCCGACGGAGAACGAGGTCCCGTCGGGCATCTCGACCAGCAGCGCCCCCAGCCGCCCCTTGTGCTTGCCGGCGCCGGGCTGGTGGCCCACCACGCGGGCCTCTGCGTCGAAGAAGCTCTTGACCTTGAGCAAGGTCGAGGACCGCCCCACCTCGTAGCGCGAACCGGGCTGGCGCATCATCAACCCCTCGCCCCCCAGGGCCTCGACGCGGCGAAGCTCGTCGCGCATGTGGTCGACGCCGCGGCAGCGCTGCTGCTCGAGGTACCGCGCGTGGGGGGAGCCGAGCGCGTCCAGCACCTGTTTCCCCTGCGCAAGGCGCTCCTCGAAGGGGGCATCAAGGGCCGGGAGGTCGAAGACCACGAAGACGATCTCCTTCCAGTGATCGCTCCGATCCTGGCGCCGCACGATGCTGATGGTCTTCTGGAATGCCTTACGCCCGCCCCACAGCTCGCCGTCCAGCGGGTACGCAGGCAGGCCGGCGGTGAACCAGTCCGGAGCCAGGTACGGGTTCCCCAGCCGCGATACGAAGCTCTTGCCGTCCCAGTAAGCTCGCACCCCGTCGAGCTTCTCGCTCATCCACCAGCCGGTCAGATCGACATCGTTCTCCCAGGAGTGCGCCAGCAGCACCGGCGGCCCCTCCTTGGACTCCCCCTCCTCCACCGGGCGAGGCGGCGGCGCCACGCCCAGCCGGGCCGTCTCCGCAGCGTCCCCCCGCAGCGCCCGCAGATGCTTGCAGGTCCGCCGCTCGATCCCCGCGTCCTGGTTGCGCCACGCAGGGCAGGTGCACGAGTAGACCCCACCCGTGTTCTTCATCACGTAGGGCCTCGCCGCTGACCCTTTCACTTCCTTGCTCTCACCGTCCGCCAGGTCCGCCATGGACCGCATCCTAGACCAGCAGCGCGGCACGTCCGCAAGGGGTATACAGGACATTGATTGTCCCATCCTGGGCAGGCGGCGAGAGGCAGAGAAGCGAGGTAGGTTGAACGAATGGCCATCGAGTGGAGAGGCAAGGTCGCCCGGGCGCCCCGGCTGCTCGCCCGCCTTGTGGCGGTGAGCGCCCTTGCGGGGACGTCGAGGGAGGCAAGGGCAGAGGGGGGAGGGTATGTGTCCGCGGGGCCGCTGGGGGGGCGGCTGCTGGCCCGTGGGGACCGGGAGGCCTCGTGGATGTACGGGGCCGAGGCGTCGTTCACGCGCTACCGGCGGAGCTGCTGCTGGGAAGGCTGGGGTGCCTTTGTTCAGTACCTCCGGATCGCAGGCCCCGGGGATTCGCACCGGTTCGCGCTGGGCTACCAGTTTCCGGGGCCCCTTGGCTTCGAGGTGGGGGCGGCGCTGCGGACCGGCGAGGCAGGCACCAGCCCTCAGCTCCAGATCGCCCCTTTTGCCTCCCTGGGGCTGGTGCACCTGGCGCTCCAGCTCTCCGCAGGGGGGGCGCCGTATGGTTCCCAGGTGGCCCTGGTGCTCGGGTTCAAGCTGCCGTACTCCTTCGGGAACCCACCGCCCTCGCTCCGCCTGCCCAGCGGGCGCCCCCTGCTGGTCTCGCAGGGCCCACGCCAGGCCCCGCTCGCCCGGAGCGCGGCCTGGTGCTGAATCAGCGCTCGTCGATGCGGGCCAGGACGCTCTTGAGGTAAAGCCCCTCGGGGAAGGCCGCGGGGACCGGGTGATCGGCCCCCTGGAAGCCGCGCTCCAGCACGACGGCGGTGCGGTTGGCGGAGGCAGCGCCGAGGGCGAGGGCCCGCACCAGCGCCTCCGAGGAGACCGCGGCGGAGCAGGACGAGAGCACCAGGATGCCGCCAGGCTTCGTGGCGCGACACCCGAGGCCAGCGAGCTTGCGGTAAGCCACCAGCGCGTCCTCGCGGGAGGCGCGGGTGGGAGCCAGCTTCGGCGGATCGCACAGCACCAGGTCGTACCCCCCCTCCCGCGAGGCTTTTTGCAGCGCATTCTTCGCGTCTTCGCGGACAAACTGGATGCGCTCCCCCAGGTGATTGGCCCGGGCCACCGAGGCCCCCACGTCCACCGCGACCGCGCTCTCGTCCACCGCGAGCACCTCCGTGGCCCCGCCCCGGGCCGCCGCCATGGCGAAGGAGCCAACGAAGCAGAAGGCATCCAGCACCCGACGCCCCCGGGCCAGCTGCTCGACGCGGGCCCGGAGCGGGCGTTGATCCAGGTAAAACCCCGTCTTCTGGGCGAGCTCCGGGGGAAGCTCGTAGTGGAACCCCCGCTCGGAGAACCGGAGCCCCGGGACCCCTTCCGGCCCTCGTAGCACCCCGCCGGTCGCCTCGAAGCCCTCCAGCCTGGCGGCCTCCGCCGAGGTCCGGTCGACCAGCGCACCGAAGGGCAAGGTCGCCTCGATGGCCTCGATCAGCAGCCCCTCCCGCAGCTTCATCCCGAGGCTGGTGAACTGCACCACCAGCACGTCCCCGAAGCGATCCAGGATCAACCCCGGCAGCTCGTCCCCCTCCGCATGCACGAGCCGGAAGGCGTTGGTCTCGCCGCTCGGCAGGTGCAGCGTGTGGCGCAGCGCCAGGGCCCGCTGGAGCCGCCGCCGGAAGAAGGCCCCGTCGATGCGCTCCTCCTGGCTCCGGGTCAGCAGCCGCACCGGGATCGCCGAGCGCGGCGTGTAGAAGCCACGGCCCAGGAATTTCCCCTCCGGATCCAGCACCGCCACCTCGTCCCCCGGACGCGCCCCGCCCCGCACGCTCGCGATGGCCTGCGCGTACACCCACGGGTGACCCGCCCAGATCGGCTGGATATGACCCGATTTCAGCGTGACCACAGGGAGCGAGGAGAGCCCGGACATGGAGGCATCCTTCCCACACCTCCCCGAAGCGCAGCAAGGCCAGCTTGATTGCATCGTTGCTGGCCCCGAGGTCCGACCGGTATGCTGCGCCCGATGGCGGAACAACCCTTCGCGGCCCTCGCCTCGCGCCTGGCCTCCGGGCGCCCCCTCCTGCTGGGGGCCGACATCGCGGCCTCCTTGCGGGGGCGCGGTGTGACCCTCCAGGGCCCCGGGGCCCTCGGAAAATTGCTGCGAGAGCGCCCTTACGAGGTCGAGCGCTACTACCATGCCGAGATCGAGGCCGGCGCCGATGTGCTCCCGGCTCTCACCTCCGAGACCACCCCCCGCGTCCTCGCCCAGGTCGGCATGGGCTTCCGCTCCGCCGCTCTCACCTCCTCCATGGTCGACCGGGCCCTCCAGGCCGCCGAGACCGTCGCTCGCCCCGTCGTCGTCGCCGGCGTCCTCGGCGGTGAGTCCGTCGCCCCCCTCGATATCCCCACCCTCGTCGAGGAACACGGCACCCACGCCGCTCGCCTCGCCGCCGCTGGCGCTGGCCTCATCCTCGCCCGCGGCATCGCCTCCCGCACCGAGCTCATGGCCGCCGTCGTCGCCGCCGCCAACACCGGCTTGCCCACCTGGGCCATCGTCGAGGCCGACGAGGAAGGGACCGTCCTCGAAAACGAAGACCCGGGTAAAATAGCACCCCTCCTCGAAGCCGCCGGCGCCTCGGCGCTGCTGTTCGAGGTCCCGTCCGCCGAGATCGGGGCGCGGCTGGTGGCGCGTCTGAACGAGTGGCCCATCCCGGTGGGCCTGCTGGTCGATGCCTCCGTGGGTGACGCTGCCCAGCAGCACCAGCGCTGGATCGACAACCTGGGCGCCCGCTTCCCTCCGCAGACCCGCATCCTCGGGGGCGGTCACGGCTGCACCGAGGCCCACACCCAGGCCCTCGCCCGCTGGATGGCGCAGACCCCACAGCGCCAGTACCCCTCGCACCGACCGACCACCACGATCCCGCGGTTAGCCCTGGGGTTTGGTCCCCGGTGGGAACGGTGGGCCTTCGTGGCCCACACCCGGGCAAGGAAGGGAGGGGGCTGCGCCCCGTCTGCTTTGTGGAAACGGTGGGCTTGCGCAGCCCACGCCCGCGGCAAGGACTTGAGCAGGGGCTGCGCCCCGGGGCTTTGTGGAAACGGTGGGCTTGCGCAGCCCACGCCCGCGGCAAGGGGGCCGATGGGGCTAGCGCCCCGCGCGGCCCCCTTGCATCCCCCGGCTCCCCCTCCATCAGCAGGCATCCGGGCGAGACG
>JALOQB010000377.1 GCA_025453595.1 Polyangiaceae bacterium | reverse complement strand
GCCGGTGGTGCGGGTCGGGGCGCGGGGGGCCCCGGGGGAGGCGAACGACGGGCAGAAGCAGGTGGCCGCGGCGATGGTGAAGAAGTGCGCGGAGAGCGGCTGCGATTTCGCGATCCTGCTGGGGGATAACTTCTACGACACGGGGGTAGGCTCGGTGGACGACCCCCAGTGGAAGACGAAGTTCGAGGACATCTACAAGGACCTGAACATCCCGTTTTACGCGGTGCTGGGCAACCACGACTACGGGGGCAACGGGGCCGGCTACGAGGTGAAGCGGGCCGAGATCCAGGTGGAGTACACGAAGGTCTCGTCGAAGTGGAAGATGCCGGCGAAGCACTACCATTTCACCGCGGGCAACGCCGAGTTCTTCGCCCTCGACACCAACGAGCAGATGTACATGGCGGCGGGGGATCAGAAGAAGACGATGGCGGGGTGGATCACCCAGTCGCTGGCCACGTGGAAGATCGCGCTGGGGCACCACCCGATCATGTCCAACGGGCCTCACGGGAACGCGGGCACCTACGAGGGGATCCCCTTTGTGCCGATCGTGAGCGGGGCGGGCGTCAAGGATTTCATGGACGACGTGATCTGCGGCAAGGTCGATCTGTATCTCTGCGGCCACGACCACAGCCGGCAGTACCTCAAGGACACCTGCAAGGGGACCGAGCTGGTGGTGAGCGGGGCGGGGGCCAAGACCTCGAAGCTGAACCAGAAGAACGAGGCGCACTTCCAGGCCCTGACGACGGGGTTCTTCTACGTGCAGATCGAGGGGGACAAGCTCACCGCCGAGTTCGTGGACGAGGCCGGGCAGGTCGAGTTCACGAGGGTGCTGGCGAAATGAAGGGCGAAGGGGGGGTGTTGCGGGGGGGCCGAGGCTTTCCTCGGGTGCAGGCGGGGGAAGCGTTGACGTTGCGTGGTGCGCCTTGATAGCGTCCTTTTCGCTGAAGGCCATGACCTCAACCTGCCCTCCTCCCCGCGTCTCCCGGGTCTCTCGACTGTCGCTCCTGCCCTCGCTGGGCCTCGTGCTCGGGGCGCTGCTCGGCACCGGCTGCGGCGGCACGCTCTACGCCGTGCAGGCCTCCTCGGCGAATTCCAAGGTGAGCGAGGCGCGGGCGGTGGGGGCTGAAAAGCTCGCTCCGTACGAGTTTTACCTCGCCGAAGAGCACCTCAAGAAGGCCTCGGAAGAGGCCTCCCAGGCCAACTACGGCGACGCCGTCGAGCTGGCCGAGAAGGCCGAAGAGGCCGCTGACAAGGCGATCAAGCTCTCCCGTGATGCCCACAAGGGCAAGGGCCGCTGACCCATGAACCGAGCTCGTTTCTCCGGTCGTCCGCTCGCCTGGCTGCTCCTCGCCGTCTGGTCCAGCTCCCTCGTCGGGTGCGGGGCCGAGGCCGAGATCCGCGGCAAGATCGACGGGTACAAGAAGATCGCCAAGCAGGCCAAGGACAACGGCGCCGTCAACTGCGCTCCTCGCGAGCTGGCGATGGCCGAGTCCCACCTGCACTTCGCCCAGATCGAGGCCGAGCAGGGCTTCATGCTCCGGTCCCGCACCCACCTCGATCTGGGCATGGTCAACGCCCAGGCGGCCTACGACCTCTCGCCCGCGGCGTACTGCGCCGAGCGGGGGCTCGTGGTGCAGGTGGTGCCCAAGCCCGGCGATCGCGACGGCGACGGCTACCTCGACCCTGAGGACAAGTGCCCCGACGAGCCCGAGACCTGGAACAACTTCGAGGACGAGGACGGCTGTCCGGATGATCCGGACACCGACGGCGACGGCCTCCCCGACTCGAAGGACGCCTGCCCCATCGACCCCGAGGACAAGGACAGCTACCTCGACGAGGATGGCTGCCCCGAGCTCGACAACGACCTCGATGGTATCCCCGACTCGAAGGACAAGTGCGTCAACGATCCGGAAGATCCGGACGGCTTCGAGGACGAAGACGGCTGTCCCGAGCTCGACAACGATCAGGATACGGTCGTCGACCTCGAGGACCAGTGCCCCAACGAGAAGGGCGACCCCAACAACGCCGAGAAGAAGGGGTGCCCCAAGAACTCGCTGGTCGTGGTCACCGACAAGGAGGTCAAGATCCTCCAGCAGATCCACTTCGAGTTCGACAAGGACAAGATCCGCTCCGAGTCCTTCCCCATCATCGACGCCGTGGCCGAGGTGCTCCGCCAGTATCCCGAGATGAACCTCGAGATCCAGGGTCACACCGACAACAAGGGCTCTCCTGCCTACAACAAGAGCCTCTCCGACCGGCGCGCCAAGGCGGTCATGAAGTACCTCGTGACCAAGTCCAAGATCGACGCCAAGCGTCTGTCCGGCAAGGGCTACGGCATGGAGGTCCCCCTCGTGCCCAACGATACCGCCCTCAACCGCGCGCTCAACCGCCGCGTCCAGTTCATCCGCACCGACAAGCCCAAGGCCAACTGAGCCCCTGGTGCTCTCGCACCACAAGGGTCAGCCTCCTGGCTGGCCCTTGTGCATTTTGACCGACAACGATTAATTTCACGTCGCTGTCGTGGCTTCCGGGGGGGGCGCCCGGTCCTTGCTGTTCTTCTCTTTCCTTGGTGTGACAGATCGGGGTAAAAGGCTTGCTCTGACCCAGGATTTGTGGAGGAACCCCCCCGTGTACCACCGTCTCCGGAGAACCCTCGCTGGCGCCTTCTGCTTGCTCGCGGCGGGGGTCGTCGTGCCCGTCGCTCAAGCAGCCCCCAAGGATGCCGAGGCGCAGAAGCTCGACAAACAAGCGATGGACGAGGATTACCTCAACGTCCAGTTCGACAAGGCGGAAGAGAAACTCCGGAAGGCGCTCAACGTCTGCGGGGCCAGCGGCTGCGACAACAAGGTCAAGGCCCGCGTCTACATGCACCTTGGCATCATCCTGGTGAACGCCAAGAAGCAGGCCGACGCCACCACCGCCTTCGCCGAGGGCCTCAAGCTCGACCCCAGCGCCGCCCCCGAGGCGGACTTCTCCAGCGATGAGGTCAAGAAAGCCTTCGAGGCCGCCCGCGGCTCCTCCGCGCCTCCGCCGGCCACCAGCACCCCCCCCGTCGCTTCCACCGATCCTCCTCCGGCCAACACGGGTGAGGTTCCCAACGACCTGAAGCACGATCCGATCACCGAAGGGCAGGTGGGTCACCCTGTGCCCATCTACGTCGGCGCCCAGGAAGGGGTCGCGCGCTTCCTGCTGTTTTACAAGGCCCCGGGGGCCGATTTCGTCAAGCTCGAGCTGAAGAAGGTCGGCAAGGGCTTTGGTATCGAGATCCCCTGCAAGGACGTGAAGATCGCCGGCAAGGTGAAGTATTACGTCCAGGCGCTGGATGCGCAGGGCGATGTGCTCGGCTCCGCGGGCTCCAAGAAGCAGCCCATCGAGTTCGATCTCAAGCAGAAGGCCGGCGAGCTCCCTGCGTTCCCGGGGAAGGACCCGCCGGAGAAGTGCAAGGGCGGCGGCGATTGCCCCCCTGGCATGAACGAGGAAGGCTGCGAAGGTGGCCTCAGCTACGGCTCCAAGTGCACCGGCCCCGGTCAGTGCAGCAAGGCCGATGGCCTCGCCTGCGTCGAGGGCACCTGCCAGCCTGGCAAGGAAGAGGGCAGCGGCGACGATGGCGACACGGGCGGCGGGGAAGGGCGCCCCAAGCTCAACCTGATCTGGGGCATGGTCTCCCTCGACGATGCGATCGTCTCGGGCTCCGATATCTGCTCCACGCAGAACAGCATCGACGG
The DNA here is from genome assembly GCA_025453595.1 of Polyangiaceae bacterium. Taxonomy (GTDB): domain Bacteria; phylum Myxococcota_A; class Polyangia; order Polyangiales; family Polyangiaceae; genus JANWXX01. The sequence continues at coordinate 2,716 of JALOQB010000377.1, read as the reverse complement.
CACCTACGTCTGCTTCCGTCAGGACAAGAAGGACGCCGCCGGCAACGACCGGATCTACCGCGCCAGCTCCGATGCGCGGGCCGAGAAGGGGAGCGTCTCCGGGCCTCCCTTCGCGGTGGGGACGATCCGCGTTCTCCTCGGGTACGACCGCGCCATCCCGATCAAGGCGGCGGTGACCCCGGCCATCGGTGTGCGCCTCGGGTACGCCTTCAACGGTGGCCCCACGGTGCCCAACCCCAAGGATGGCGACAAGGAGTTCATGCCCTTCCACGCCGAGCTCCGTGGCTCGGTGTTCTTTGGCAAGAACGTCCTGTCCAAGCTGGGCGTGCGCCCCTACGCCTTCCTCAGCGGCGGTATCGCCCAGGTCGATGCCAAGATCGCCAGCGTGCCGGTGAGCGACGACTGCGCCCAGTACGGCGAAACTTGCCCCAACATCGACGGGAAGACCCCCCGCATCAAGGTCGACGCCTACCGCAAGATGGGCACCGGCTTCGCGGCCCTCGGCGGCGGCATGCTGTACGCGGTCACCAAGAACTCCAGCATCGTTGTCGAGCTCAAGGGCTCCGCGTTCTTTGGCTCCCCGGGCTTCGCCATCTCTCCCTCGCTCGGGTTTGTCCAGCAGCTCTGAGTCCCCTTGAACGATCGCTCCCTCGTACATCTTTTCCAGGAGAGGGTCCGGCTGGGGGGGCATCGACCCGCGCTGCGCGAGCGTCGCATGGGGCGCTGGTCCTCCACCACCTGGGCTGAGTGGAACCAGCGCGCTCGCTCCATCGCCGCCTTCCTCCTCGAACGCGGCGTCGCTCCAGGGGACCGCGTCGCGCTCCTCTGCTCGACGCGTCAGGCCTGGTTCGAGGTCGATGTCGGCATCCTGCTAGGCGGGGCCGTCACCGTATCGCTCTACCCGAACCTGCCCCCCCACCAGCACCTCGCCCAGCTCCGCGACGCCGGTGCTCGCTGGATCTTCGCCGAGAATCCCCTCCTCGCCGCCCCCCTCGTCGAGGCCCCGCCTCCTGACCTGGAGGGGGTTGTCGTGGTCGATCGGCGCGGCGTGCTCGCGGCCCCCGACGAGCGCGGGCGCCGTGCCCTTGATGTCGACGAGCTCCGCGAGCAAACCTCGCTCCCGGTCCTCTGCCTCGCCGATCTCTTCGACGCCGGACGCACCCGCATCCCCGGCGTGAGCGAGGCCCTCGACGCTCGCATCGAGACCCTCACCCCCTCCTCACCCGCCGGCATCGTTTACTCCTCCGGGACCGACGGCGACCCCAAGGGCGTCCTGCTCACCCACGGCAACTTTCTCTTCGAGATCGATGCCCTCGCCGAGATCCTCGCCCTTGGACCCGACGACGAGCAGCTCCTCTTCCTGCCCATGGCCCACATCTTCGCGCGCATCCTCGAGATGGCGCAGCTGCGGGTCGGCTACCTCACCACCTTCTCCGAAGGCCCCGCCCACCTCTTCGAGGAACTCCCCGAGATCGAGCCCACCTTCCTCGGCGCCGTCCCCCGCTTCTTCGAGCAATTTCACGCCCGTGTCCTTCGATCGTTGGAGCATCAACGAATCGGCGCCATGGCGACCTCTCGCGCGGTCGAACTCGGGGTCGAGGTGGCGAAGAAGAAGCGGCGTGGAGAGCCGGTGACGCTGGGGCTGGCGCTCCAGCACAAGGCCGCGGAAGAGCTGATCCTGGCCAGGCTGCGGGCTGCCTTCGGCCAGCGTCTCCGGTTCGCCTTCAGCGGGGGCGCCCCCCTCGCGCCGTCCCTTGCCGAGTGGTTCGGCGGCCTGGGGGTCGAGGTGCTCGAGGGTTATGGGCTGACCGAGACCACCTCCGCCACCCACGTCAACACGCCAGGACGACCGATGCCAGGGCGTGTGGGCCAGGCGCTGCGGGGGGTCGAGGTCCAGCTCTCCCCCGAGCGCGAGGTGCTGCTGCGAGGGCCCAACGTCTTCGCCGGTTACTGGAATCGACCCGACCTGACCCGCCTCGTCCTCGACGAAGACGGCTGGTTTCATACCGGCGACGAAGGGGTCATCGAGGATGGCCTGCTCCGGATCGTCGGCCGCAAGAAAGAACTCCTGGTCACCTCGGGCGGGCACAAGGTCGCCCCCCAGCCCCTGGAGGCAGCGCTCCAGCAATCACGCTGGATCCAGAAGGCCGTCGTGCTTGGCGAAGGACGCCCCTTCGTGACGGCCCTGCTCTCCCTCCGCGAGGAAGCCGTCGAGGCCTGGGCAAGGCAACGCCAGCTCCCGGTGGATCTGCGCGAGCTGGCCCATGTCCCCGAGCTTCGCGCGGCGGTGCAGGCCGAGATCGATGCCTTCAACGGCCGTGTCGCCTCCTACGAGCGCATCCGCGGGTTTGTGATCCTGGGGGAGCCTCTCACGGTCGGAGAGGGCGAGCTGACCCCCACCGGGAAGCTCCGGCGTGATCGGATTCATGAGCGCTTTCAGCGGGAGATCGAGGCGATGTATCCCTCTGCTGGGTGAGGCCTTGGGCGAACGGTGGGCCCACGCCCCGGTGGAGAAAGTGGGGGCTGCGCCCCGGGCGCTTCGCGGAAACGGTGGGCTTGCGCAGCCCACGCCCGCGGCAAGAGGGTTGGTGGGGCTGCGCCCCGGGCGCTTCGTGGAAACGGTGGGCTGCCCGCCCACCCCCGGGCAAGGGGGCCGATGGGGCTGCTTTAGGGAAACGGTGGGCTTGCGCAGCCCACGCCCGCGGCAAGGGGGCCG
>JALOQB010000079.1 GCA_025453595.1 Polyangiaceae bacterium | reverse complement strand
TAAGGTAGCGAAATTCCTTGTCGGGTAAGTTCCGACCTGCACGAATGGCGTAACGACATCCCTACTGTCTCGGCCAGTGACCCAGCGAAATTGTATTGGGGGTGAAGATACCCTCTACCCGCGGCAAGACGGAAAGACCCCGTGAACCTTTACTGCAACTTGGCAGTGAAGCTCGGGACATTCTGCGTAGGATAGGTGGGAGACTTTGAAACCGGGGTTCCGGCTTCGGTGGAGTCAACCTTGAAATACCACCCTGAATGTTCTGGGCTTCTAACCCAGCACCGTTATCCGGTGCGGGGACACTGTCTGGTGGGCAGTTTGACTGGGGCGGTCGCCTCCCAAAAAGTAACGGAGGCGCGCGACGGTTCCCTCAGGCTGATTGGAAACCAGCCGCAGAGTGCAAAGGCATAAGGGAGCTTGACTGTGAGACCGACAGGTCGAGCAGGTGCGAAAGCAGGTCTTAGTGATCCGGTGGCTCCGAATGGAAGGGTCATCGCTCAACGGATAAAAGGTACTCCGGGGATAACAGGCTGATCGCGCCTGAGAGTTCATATCGGCGGCGCGGTTTGGCACCTCGATGTCGGCTCATCGCATCCTGGGGCTGGAGCAGGTCGGAGCAGGTCCCAAGGGTTCGGCTGTTCGCCGATTAAAGCGGTACGCGAGCTGGGTTTAAAACGTCGTGAGACAGTTTGGTCCCTATCTGCCGTGGGCGTAGGACACTTGAACGGGGCTATCCATAGTACGAGAGGACCTGGATGGACGGACCCCTGGTGAGCCGGTTGTCACGCCAGTGGCACAGCCGGGTAGCCAAGTCCGGAATAGATAACCGCTGAAAGCATCTAAGCGGGAAGCTAGCCATAAGATTAGGTGTCCCGAGCGCAAGCTCCTCAAGACCCCTTGTAGACCACAAGGTTGATAGGCCGGGTGTGGAAGCGCGGCAACGCGTGGAGCTGACCGGTACTAATAGGTCGTGAGGCTTGACCTACCTCTAAGGAAAGCAACGAACTCGCAAGCAGCATTGGAACGCCGATCGTCTCCGCTCACGGTAAAAGGTGAGCGTCGAGAGGATTGTTCCGCAATTTTCCGGTGGTGATATCGAAGAGGCCACACCCGATCCCATCTCGAACTCGGAAGTTAAGCTCTTCGGAGCCGATGGTACTGCACGGGTAACTGTGTGGGAGAGTAGGTCGCCGCCGGGAACCCCTTGAAGACCCGGTACTGCACGGGTAACTGTGTGGGAGAGTAGGTCGCCGCCGGGAACCCCTTGAAGACCCCCGTGAGCCGCAAGGCTCCGGGGGTTTTCCTTTTTGTCCCTTGCCCCCAGCCTGGCGCGATTGTCCTGTCCCCGTCCGGCGTCTCAATCCGCCCCGAAGGCCTGCTGAAACGCAAAGAAGAAGCTCACCGGCTGGACCCCCGGCGGTAGCCCCCCCTTTTGCAGCGGAAACCCCAGATCCCCGCGGAAGACCACCCGGTCCAGCTGGGGGAAGAGCGCGCGAAACCCCACCCCCACGGATTGCCTCGGGTCCAGGCGGGAGAGCGCCGCAGGGGCGTCCCCCACGTCGTAAAACACCGAGGCGCCGAGCTGGCACGAGAAGAGCTGCACCGGTCGGCTGCGGAACTCGACGTTGTACACCACCAGGTTCTGCCCCACGAGGTAGCTGGATGGCCAGCCCCGGAGCCGGCTGTCCCCGCCGAGGAAGGTGGTGCGGTTCAGGTAGTTCCGGTAGCGAGAGAGCAAGCTGCCATCGACCAGCAACCGCCCCCACCGCAGCCGCGGGGTCACCACCCGTCCGTCGATGCTCACGGCTCCATCGGCCACCCGCTGCCGCCCCTGGCCCAGCAGCTCGTGCTCCGTCGTGGAGGCCACCCCCAGCCGGGCGTACCCATCCGATAGCGCCACCGTGTACCCGGCCGACTGGCTGACCCCCACCAGCGTGCGTGTGGAGAGCAGCCCCGACCAGGACGGGTAAAGCCTCAGGCCGAGATCATGGCCGAGACGCACGTCTTCCTGGAGGCCCAGGGTCTCGAGGTCCAGCGTCCGGAGGAAGTGCGTGGTGTAGCTGCGCCACTGGACAAAAGGGCTGAGCCGGTTGTCACTGGTGGGGACCCGGGTCCGGCGAAAAACCTCGACCGTCGCCGGATCGTAGCGCTCCGCGTCCGGGATCGAGAACTCACGGATCAGCAGCTCCACGCCGGCCGTGAGGTCATGCTTCATCGCCCAGCCAAAGGAGCGCGTCGCCGAGGCCGTGGTGGTGGAGCGGTTGCTCCGGTACAGGAAGGGGATGGCCGCCTCCGGTGCTTCCCGGCGGGCAAACTGGCTGAGCGCTGCGTTGACGTAGCGCCGCTGGAGCTCGTCCCGGAACGAGGTGCTGAAGCGCAGCGCCCAGGGCGTGAGGGTGGAGAAGAGGGGCCGTTCCACGAGAAAAGAGCCGAAATTCCCCTCGTTTTCCAGGCTTCTTCGGTTGAACAAGAGCCCGGCCTCCAGGGCGGTGGCGACGCGGGTGCCGAGCAACCGCGGGATGGAGTAACGCAGGCCCACGCCAGCAGACTCGGGGAGGAGATCCAGGCGCGCCCCGGTGCTGTGCTGGAGGCCAAGCACGTTGGTCTCCGTGGGGGCGAGCACCAGGCGCTCGATGCCGCCTGCGGAGAGGGCGACGTCCCAGTTGAGCCGGAGGCTCCATACATCCTTGGTGATGACGACGAGGCGGACCCGGTCGGTGGAAGAGCCGCGGACGGCGATGCAGAGGACGACGGAGAGCTGGGAAAACTTCCGGAGGTTGCGCGCGGTCTCGTCGACGAGGACCTTGCGAAAAGGCTCTCCTTCCTGGAGGAGCACCTCGCGGCGGATGACGTGATCGCGGCTGGTGACGTGGAGCCGGTTGAGGATGCGCGGGGCCGGGTCCCGGGGCTCGAAGACCTCGAGGGCGACGACGTCGATGGCCTCGATGGTCTTGCCCTCCGGCTCCGGGTCGAGGTCGAGGCCGCGCTGGCGCGAGACGAGGCGGATGGTCTCCTGCTCGTAGGGAGAATACGAGCCGGTGCGGGACTCCGGGGCGCCGGCAGGGGTGGCGCGGGCGAGGCCCGGGGCAAGGCTCAGGGAGAGCAGAGCCGAGCCGGCGAGGCATGAGCGGAGGGAAGCGCGAAGGGGCAAGGAGGCTCCATGGTGGCATGGAGCGACCAGGGAAGGCATCAGCGAGGGATGGCTTGCTCGATGGCCCGGTAGACCCGGGTCACACGCGCCGCCCAGGCCATGGCGCCTTGCTCGGTGGCGATGCCATCCTGTCGGATCTCGAGGAGCATGGCGGGGATGCCGCGCGCTTCTCCGTAAGTGGGGATCCCGTAGTCGCCCTCGGGGGTGACGCGGTAAGGCTCGTTGTCGCCGACGAGGAGGGAGGGGTCGTCGCGGCGAAATTCGTCGAAGAACAGGGAGGCGAGGCGCCGGTCCTGGCCATAGACGACGGCGACCGGCCAGGGGCGCACCTGGCCGGGAAAATGGGGGGTAAAGCTGTGGACGCTGAGCAGCGCGAGGGGGCGGGGCCGGCGGTCGAGGAGGGCGGAGATGGCGCGGTGGTAAGGCCAGAAGAGGGCCTCCTGGCGGGCCTGGATAGCGCTCTCCGGGAGGTTCTGGTTGCCCGGTACCGGGACGCCGCCGGTGACCACCGGGATCGAGGATGGGACGCCAGGTGGGCGGTTGCAGTCGATGGCGAGGCGCGAGTACCCGGAGAGCACCAGCGGCGCATCGAGGGCGGCCGAGAGCTGGCGGGCGACGGCGGCGGCGCCGATGTCCCAGCCGATGTGATCGACGAGCTGGTCGGGGCGCAGGCCCAGATCGCCCAGGGCCCGGGGGAGGCGGTGGGACGCGTGATCACAGAAGAGGAAGAGGCCCGAGGAGCCGTCCGGGTTGACGACCTCGAAGGGGGGTGGTTCGTCCGGTGCGAGCATGGGGGTCAGCGGTAGGTCTTGGTGATCTTCTCGAGCTCACGGAGCAGCGGCTTCGACAGGACGCCGACCGCGATGATGCCGAGGCGTTCGGGTCGGAAGAGCGCGGCGGCGGCGTCGCGGATGCGCTCGCGGGTGACCGCGAGGAGCTCGTCGCAGCGGGCGGCCGGGGAGAGGGTGGTGCCTGCGAGGGCGGCGAGGCCGTAGAAGCCGGCGATCTCCTCGGCGTCGTCGAGCATGGCGCGGGTGGCCCAGGCGAGGCGATCCCGGGCGATGGTCACCTCATCCTCGGTGGGGCCGTGCTCGGCGAGCTCGCGGCAGAGGGTGAGGATCTCGCGAGTGACGAGGGGCGCGCGCTCGTGCTGGGTCTCGGCGGCGAAGTCGAAGACGCCCTCTTCCTCGAAGGTCTCGACGGCGGAGGAGACGTCGTAGCAGAGGCCCTTGGCGTCGCAGATCCGCTCGTAGAGGCGGGTGGCCATGCCGTCGTCCACGATGCGGAGCAACATCTCGATGGCCGGCTCGTCCGGGTGGCGCTCGCCAGGCCCCCGGAAGGCGAGGCGGAGGTCGGTCTGGCTGCTGTCGCTGTTGATGTACCGGAAGCGAGGGGCCCGGGGGAGCGGCGGGGCCGGGAGCGCCTGGACGCGCTGGCCCGGCGGGAGCGCCTCGAAGGCGCGGGCGAGGGCGGCGTAGGTCGGCTCCGGGTCGAAGTTGCCGGCGAGGACCGCGACCATGTTGGCGGCGTTGTAGTGGCGCGCGTGGTGGTGGCGGAGGTGATCGAGCTGGAAAGAGCGGAGGCGCTCGACGGAGCCGGTGATGGTGTAGCCGAGGGGGTGGTCCGGGTAGAGCAGGTCACGGAGCAGGTTGTCGGCGTTGATCTGGCGCCCGTCGTCGTCGAGGTCCTCGCGGATCTCTTCCTCGATGATGCCGCGCTCGATCTCGAGGCCCGCGAAGCGCGGGGCCAGGACCACCTCGCCCAGGATGGGGATGGCCTGGAGCAAGGTCTCGGCAGGGTGGGTGGCGGTCATGGCGCCGTGGTCGGTCGCGGTGATCGCCTGGAGCATGCCGCCCAGCCGCTCGAAGGCGCGAGCCTGCGCGTGGGAGGTGGGGTAGCTCGGTGTCCCCCGGTAGAGCATGTGCTCGAGCAGGTGGGAGAGCCCGTTGGTGTCGAGGGTCTCGTAGCGAGAGCCGACCCGGAGGAAGAGGGCGACGGTGGCGCGCTGGAGGGAGGCCCGCGGGACAAGCAAGACGCGGAGCCCGCCGGGCAGCGTGCGCTCTTCGTGGCGGAAGAGCGAGGCGAGCGAGCCGCTCACTCGGTGGGCTCCTCGGGCGCGGTGGATTTCTCGGTCAGGTAGCCCTGGTTGACCTTGATCTTGTCCTTGGAGACATCGCGGAGCCGGTTGACGTAGGCGATGAGGGCCTCGTGCTGCTTGACCGCGAGCAACGCGCGGGAGAAGCGCTCGCGCTCTGCGTCAAAATCTTGCTGGGAGGGCGCCTTGCGCTCGATGAGCTGGAGGACCGCGTAGCCGTTGTCGAGCTTGACCAGATCCCGGGGGACCTCGCCGGCCTTGGTCAGCGAGTAGGCCACGTTGAGGGCCTCAGCCCCGGAGAGGGGTGAGGCGCCGTCGGCGGTGAGATCGGTGGCGACGGCGGCCTTGGGGGCCTCCGGGTCGTCGAGGGGGTCCTTGGGCTTGGGGGCTTCCTTCTTGTCCTTGTCGTCCTTCTTGTCGTCCTTCTTGTCGTCCTTGGAGGGTTCTTTTTTACCCTTTTCGTTCTCGGTGGGCGACTCGGGGAGGTAGGAAGCGACGACGGAGGCGACGGACTGGTCGAAGGGTTTTCCGGCCTGGGTGGCCTCGAGGATCTTCTTGCCGATCTCGGCGGCCTTGGTCTCGGAGAGGATGTTGAGCATGAGCTCGCGGGCGATGTCCTGGCGGCCCTGGGCCTCGGCGTCGGCGTCCTTGAAGATGCCGTCGAGGCGGATGGCGTGGAAGCCGTACTCGGTCTCGACGACGGTGGAGAGCTCGTTTTCTTTGAGGGAGAAGACGGCTTCCTCGAAGGGTTTGACCATCTTGCCCTTGGCGACGCAGCCGAGGTCGCCGCCCTCGGAGGCGCTGACGTCCTCGCTGATCTCGCGGGCGAGGTCGGCGAAGGGTTCGCCCTTCTTTGCGCGCTCGATGGCGGCCTCGATCTTCTTGCGAGCGGCGCTCTTCTCGTCGTCGGTGGCGGTGGAGTCGACCTTGACGAGGATGTGGCGAGCGCGGCGGCACTCGGGGAGGTACTGCTTCTTGCGGCTCTCCCAGGCGGCGTCGATCTGGGCCTTGTGCTCGGCGGCGAAGGCGTCGATGGCGGCCTTGGTCTTGGGGAGGATGTAGCGGGAGATCCAGGTGCGTTCGAGGCGAACGTAGCGGAAGGAGAGCTTGGTCTTCTCGCGGTCAAAGGCCTCGCGGACCTCGCCTTCGGAGAGACGCACGCGAGATTTCACGAGGTCGCGCATGCGAGCGGCGAGGTTTTCCTGGCGCTGCATCTCGCGGAACTCGGCCTCGCCGCGGCCCACGTAGAGGCGGAGGGCCTTGGTGTAGGCCTTCTTGTCGAACTGGCCGTTGGTCTTGACGTCGAGGACCCGCATGGGGCGCTCGGCGGAGAGGCGGAGGTTGTACTGGACGAGGGGAGGGGTCTCGACGCCGAGGGAGACGAGGGCGCGGCCGGCGGTGAGCTCGGCGTTGAGGTCGTCGTCGGATAGGGTGACGCCGAGGCGCTCGGCGTCTTGAAGGAGGAGGGTGCGCTCGACGAGGCCGTCGATGATGCGGCGCTGGAGCTGGAGTTTCTTGAGGGTGGCCTCGTCGGCGCGGGGAGCGACGAGGGCCATGGTGGAGCGAAAATCACGGGAGGAGACGCACTCCCCGCGGACCTCGGCCACGCACTCGGCCTTCATGCCCTGACCTCCCTGGCCACCGGGCTTGAACTGCACCACGAAGACGATGCCCATGGCGACGACCAGCGTGCCGTAGACAACACTCTTGAGACCCTGACTCCTAAGTGCATCCATGCGGGAGGCGGGGGCATAGCACATCTGCCCGCGCGGAACCCAGCTTCGAAGCGGCGCTAGCGGACGGCGGCTTTATTGAGCTGGAGGAGGGGAGGGAGCTCGGCGAGGAGGTCGTCGGACTCGGAGAGGGAGCGTTCGAGGAAGATCTCGAGCCAGGTGTCGAGGATATGAGAAGGATCGCCGGGGTCGGGGAGGGGGCGGGCGCGGCGCTCGACCTCGGCGAAGCCCCGGGAGAGGAGGGGGGAGGCGAGGGCGAGGGCGCGCTCGAAGAGGGCCTCGTCGTTTTCTCCAGGGAAATCGGCCTTCTGGGCCCGGACCGTGACGCGGAGCCGGAGGGGATCTCCGTGGAGGATGGAGATCCCGGCGTCCATGATGAGGTTCTCGCGGGGGCGTTCGGCGAGCTGAATCTCGCTGCCGCGGGTGCGGTACACCTCGAAGCCACCCTTGAGGATGGCCTTCTTGAGTTCTTGGACGCTGGGGGGCGGCATGCGAGGCTTGGGATCCAGAGGCAGGGCGCTGAGGCCACCTCAACATAGCGGAAACGAGCCAGGTGTCAGCAGAAAATCTGCCAATTCAACGGGGAAGAAGGGTCAGGTGGGGGGCGCGCGGAGCGCTGGTGGCCTGGGGGGTGGGCGGCGTGGCCTGGGGGCAGGGGTTGCCTCCGCCGGGCCAGCCGAAGACCGAGCGTTCCTGGGCGCAGTACGGGGTGGCGCTGGTCTCGGAGGGGCGGCTGCGGGCGGGGGGCCTGTGCCCGGAGGACGCGATCGCGCCTTGCATTCTCGGGTCCGGTGGCGGGCTGACGCTGCGGGGAGGGCGGCGTATCCCGGCAGGCTGGTACCTGGGGGGGTCGTACTCGTTCTCGAAGCAGGACGCGGCGAACCTGCTGCGGTTGCCCATCCTGCAGCAGGTGCGGGTGGAGGGGCGCTACTACCTGCTCCCCGGCAACCGGCTGGAGCCCTACGCGGCGGGGGCGCTCGGGGGGGTGATCTACGGCGGCGAGTGGGGGCTGGAGACCTACGGGGGGGTGGCGTCGCTGGGGATCGGGGTCGAGTACGAGACCTCGCGGGGCATCTTTTTCGGGGGGGCCCTCCACTACCGGGTGATGCGGCTGGAGGGCTGGCGAGACAAGGCCGGGCAGGAGCGACCCGATGCGCTGGCGCACTTTCTGTCCCTGGAGCTGACCCTGGAGGCCAGGACGCCGGTCGAGAGGTGGTGAATACTTGACTCTCCCGGAGCAAACCGGTCTCCTCTCGCGCTGTGCGATGTGACCGTTGTGGTCGGGAGAACCCGGAGCACCTGACCTTCTGCGAGGATTGTGGCTACAACCTCAAGCCCATGCGAAAGGACGCCGGGGGGCCGGCGATCCGCCCGGTGCCGGCGGGGCCAGCTTCCGGGTCGGGCCCCGCGAGCGCCCAGCGCCCCCAGGCGCCGCAGCTGCGCCTGGGAGAGCGCCAGGAACCCTCCGTGGCTCGCAGCGACGGCGGGGTTTCTTGCCCGGCCTGCCATACGCGCAACCAGCTCGGGCACAGGTTCTGCGTGGCCTGCGGGGGGCCTCTGGCCGCGCCGGAGCCAGCGCCCACGCCGCCGCCTCCAGCAGCAGCCCCCGCGCCCGGGGTGGCGCCGCTGGCGCTGCCCACGGGGACGCAACCGTTGCTGCCCAAACCGAACCTGACGGGGCAAGAGTCTCGCCGGATGACCTCCCCGGATGGGGTGGCGGCCTCCGCGGTGGCCAGGCAGGTGGAGCGGCCAGAAGAACCCCTGCCCGCGGCGCCCGTGGTGCCGGTGGCGCCGCCGGTGGTCCCCGGGCCCGCGCCGGTCGCCTGCCCCCGCTGCCGCACGGTGTCCGAGGCGGGGGTCCCGTACTGTCGGGTCTGTGGTCACGGGCTGGGGGGGCGCCCGGAGGCCCCCGCGCCGGTCGCTGCGGCGCCGGCCCCTGCGGCCGCGGCGCCGGCGATCGCGGCCCCTGCCGCGCCTGCCGGGGTTGCTCCGCCGGCGACCACGGCGTTTGCAGCGGTGCAGGGGGCGCAGCCGCCGGCCCCGGCGGCGCCCGGGGTCGCGGCGTCGGGGGGCGGGCGGGTGTGGGGGCGCCTGGTGCAGCTGGCCAAGGACGGGTCGGACGGGCAGGCGTTCCCGATCAACACCGAGCAGATGGATGTCGGGAGCGTGGAGGGGGCGGTGCTGCTGCGGGACGACCCTTACGTCTCGCCGCGTCATGCGCGGCTGAGCAGGGAAGGGGGCGTCTGGATGGTGAGTGACCTGGGCTCGACCAACGGGATCTATCTAAAACTGCAGGGGCGGAGGGGGCTGCAGGATGGAGACTTGATTTTGCTCGGGCAACAGGTGCTAAGGTTCGAGGCCGTGATGGAAGCGGAGCAGGCTCTTCGCCCGGCCTTGCAGCATGGTGTGGCCCTGTTCGGCACTCCACAAGCACCTCGGTTTGCCAGGCTTTGTCAGCGGACCGTCGAGGGGGTGACACGGGACGTGTACCACCTGTATCGTTCCGAGGTGTCCATGGGACGAGAGACCGCCGACATCGTGTTCGCAGACGATCCTTTCCTGTCGAGGCGCCACGCGGTGTTGCGGTGGCAGCAGACCGAGAACGGGCGAGCGTTCTCGCTCGAAGACGCGGGCTCCAGCAACGGGACGTTCGTTGCCATCCGTGGCCGGGAACGGCTCCTGGGGGGCGAGGTGCTCCGGATCGGTCTGCATCTCTTTCGCTTTGATTTGAACAGCAAAGAACAAGGTGGGCTTTCATGAACGGTGGGCCTTCCCCCGCGTCCTCCGAGAGCAACCCCGACGAGCAGGTCGAGGGGGGCCCCATCCAGCTCCGACTCTTTGGCCGCACGGACGTGGGCCAGGTGCGCGAGCACAACGAAGATAATTTCCTCGTCGCCGATCTCTCCCGGAAGAGCCGCGGTCTGCTGGAGGCAGACCGTGTGCAGACCCTGGGGGAGCGGGGTGCATTGATGGCGGTCTGCGACGGGATGGGCGGCGCCGCGGCCGGCGAGATCGCCAGCCAGCTCGCGGTCGACATCATCTTCGAGCGGATGTCCGAGGGCGAGGCGCCCACGGATCGCAACGAGTTCGCAAGACGGATCGTCCGCGCCATCGAGGACGCCGGGCTGCGCATCTACAACGAGGCAAAGGCAGATCGCACCCGGCGTGGCATGGGGACGACCTCCACCGTGGCCGCGCTTGTCGATAACCACCTGTTCCTGGGCCAGGTCGGTGACAGCCGCGGGTACATCCTGAGGCAGGGCAAGCTGGTCCAGGTCACCCGCGATCAGTCCCTCGTCAACCAGCTCATCGAGGCAGGCCAGCTCACCGAGGAAGAGGCCGAGACCTTCGAGCACAACAACATCATCCTCCAGGCCCTCGGCACCTCCGATTCGGTGCAGGTCGACCTCACCTTTGTCGAGCTCCGACGCGGTGACGTGCTCCTGCTCTGCTCCGATGGGCTCTCGGGCATGGTGCGCGCGGAAGAGCTGCGCGACACCCTGCAGAACAGCCCCGAGCCCCTCGATGCCTGCAAGCTGCTCACCGAGAAGGCCAACCAGGCGGGGGGGCACGACAACATCACCTGCATCGTCGCTCGCTTCGATGGCCCTGGCCTCAAGGCCGTTTCGTCCGAGGATCCAGAGCTCAAGTACCGCAAGTACATCCTCCCTTCCGAGCCGGGTGGCCAGGCCTCGGTGCAGGAAGGGTCCGCCGGTACGAGCGGCGATCGCAACGGGTCGGCGGCCCAGCGCGGGCGCCCCAACTCGCAGGTCAACGTGACCCTCGTGGGCAACCTGGGCGATATCCTGGGGAACCTCTCCCCCGAGCAACGGCAGGCCTTCAGCGGCACCGGCGCCAGCGGCGCCAGCGGCGCCCACAATGCCTCCATCGATGAGCACGTCGAGCTGCCCATCAACCGCCCCCCTGCGTGGGTGGTCGTGATCGCTCTCCTCTGTGCCATCGCCGTGGTCGGGGCGGCGGCGATCTTCTTGCTGAATTGAACCAGCCCCCGCGCTCCTCCGGCGTCCGTCATGCTCGGTGACCTGCTGCGGCGCCTGCTCTGGGTGCCGCCGCTCGCCTTGCTGGCCAGCCTCCTTGTCTTTTCGCTGATCTCGCCCGACACCAGCGCCACCTCCGCCGCGTTCCGTCACCTCCCTCGGTTCTTCAACGGTGCCCCGGAGGACACCGTCGCGCTCTCCACCCGCGCGGTCGCCTCCCTCCGGGAGCGGGACGATCCGGAGGCCGCCGCGCTGCTGGCGCGCCTCGGGGGGGCGGCCTTCCCGGTCGTGTTGCCGGCGCTCGAAGGGCTCTCCCCCGCCGGACGTCGCCGCGTCGCGCTGGCGCTCCGCCCCGTGGCCAGCCGCATGAAGCTCGCCCTGCCCCCCGGGGAGCTGGAGCAGGACGCGCTCTGGTGGCGGCGCTTCTGGGAGGACCGCTCCCTGGATTTTCAAGCCCCCACGGTGCGTCGCCTGGCGCGTCGGTACGCCACGTCCCCCTCGGAAGCGCGCCGCCTGGAGCTGCGCATGCTGGACACCGCGGCGCTGCCCGAGCTGTTCGCGGTGCTGGGGACCGAGGGGCTCCCGCCGCCGGTGGAGCTCTCCTCGGCGCTGGTCCCGGTGATCCAGGAGGTGCTGGGGCGCCCGGCGGTTCCGGTCGAGCAGCTCCCCCAGGAGATCCTGGCGCTGCGGGCCTTCTGGTTCGCTCACCAGCTCGAATTCTCGACCCTGGACGGCGCGGGTCGGGCCTCGGCGTTGCTGCTGGAGACCCAGTATGGAAAATGGGTACAGCGCACGCTGATGCAGCGAGCGTCGAGGGCTCCCCGGGCGACCGGCGTGGTCACCTCGCCGCTGTGGATGCTGGCCCGTCGTGGGCCCTGGACGCTGGCGAGGGTGCTGCTGGGGCTGGGGCTCGGGCTGGCGGTGGCCTGGGCGCTGGAGCGAGCGAGGCGGCCCTGGCTGCATACGGCGGCGGTGGGGGGGGCGCTGGGGGGCGCTCCGGCGGTGCTGGCGCTGGCGCCTCCCTCCGAGGGGAGCGCGCTGGGGTTGATCGTGCTGGTGGCGGGGGCGGGGTGGGTCACGCTGCGCGGTGACGCCCGGGAGAGCGAGCTGCATCGGCCCTTCTTCCGGGTGGCGCGGGCCTGGGGAGGCGCGGGGGTCAAGAGAAGGCCGTGGGGCGAGTCCTGGCGTGGAGTGGTGCTGCTGCAGGGGCAGGTCGTCGCCGCGGCCTTGCTGGGGGAGTGGCGGTGGCGTCTGCCGGGGCTCGGGGTGCCCCTGGTCCGGGCGCTCCAGGAGCAAGATGCCACGCTGTTGATGACCCTGGTGGTGGCGAACCTGGGGGTCTTGCAGGTGGCGTCGGTGCTGTTCGAGCTGGGCGCGCAGGCCGGTGGCCCCCGCGGAGAGCGCCGTTGAAGGCCGTGGGCGGGAAGATCTTGCTGGTGGCGCTGGTGGCGCTGGTGCTGCGGTGGGCGCCGCCCGGGGGAGCGAGCGGAGTGCTGCGAGGAGGCCTCTGGTTCGGGGTCCCCGGGGGGGCGCTGGGGGTGGGGCTGGGGTGGCTGGTGGCGCTGCTGGCGTACAGCGCTGGCCCCAGGGCAAGCCGCTGGAGCTTGCGTATCCTGGAGGTGCTGCTGGCGGTGCCCTGGGTCGTGCTGGTGGGGTTGCTGGTTCGGTCCATCGGCGGCGCGGCTGGCTTCGTGGCGGCGCTGACCCTGATCGTGGCGGCGCGCTGCGGGTGGTTGTTCCTGGAGGGCATGAGGGCGCTGGAGGCCGAGCCCTTCGCCGAGGGAGCGCGGGCCCTGGGGGCGCGGCGGGCCCGCCTGTTCCTGCACCAGGGTGCGCCATGGTTGCGCTCCCAGGCGCGCCGGTTTGGCGCCGAGGGGGCGGCGCTGGCGGCCCCCCTGGACCTCCTGCTCTCCTTCGTTGGCGCGGGGAGCGGGCTCCAGGATCCCCTGGCGCGGGCGGTGCTTGAAGGCGGGGGAAGGGCCAGCCTGCTGCTCGCCTGCGCCGTGGCCGGTGTGATGGGGGCGTGGATGCTGCGCCGGGGTGCGGGGCGGTGAGCGCGGGCGCGCTGGCCGCTGGATTCCCGGGGGAGCGCGCGGTACGGTCCTGCCAGATGCCGATCGTCTTGTTGCTGCTGTGCTGGGGCCTGGCCGGTTGCTCCAGCGGCCCCGCCTGCGAGCCGCGGGTCCCTGTCCAGGTCCCCACAGCTCCGCCCGAGCCCCTCGAGGAGACCGAGAGCAAGGCGCCCGTCGCCCCCGGGATGACCTGGGTTCAAAGCCACTGGCACTGGGACGGGCGCCGCTGGGTCTGGAGCCCCGGCCACTGGGCCAGCGCGCCGCCCGGGCGCCGCTGGGCTCCGCCTCGCTACACGGTCGGCGACGACGGCCAGCACCTCTACACCCCGGGCACCTTCGGTTGCATCGCCCAGAGCGAAGAATAAGCTCTGCTGCACGTGACCCCTTCCCGCATCGTCCAGGCGCTGGTGCTGGCCGCGATGACCTCGGCCCTGCTGGCCCACGCCGCCGGGCCCATGCTCCATGAGTTTCTCCCTCCTGACCCCAAGGAGGACATCCAGCTCAGCGCCACCACCACGGTCGGTGACCTCCCCGCGGCCATCGATACCCCCGGCGGCCCGGTCGCCGCCCCTGACCCTTTTCGCCAGCCCTCCGCCTCCGACAAGGCCTACGGACGCTCCGCCGAGAACCAGTCCTTCACCCCGGATCGCGACACCCGGCCGGTCTCCCAGGTCGACTACGACGACCCCTTCTCCCCCTCCATCGCCCCCTTCAAGCGCCTCAATTCCTACGACGCCGTCGGCCCCTCCTCCGCCTTCTTCGTCGCTCGACCCGAGCCCACCCGGGTCCCCGTGGGGGGCTCGATCCAGCCCGGCGAAGACCCCTTTTACGCCGACCTCACCGTCGACCTCGCCGCCGGCGAGCCGGTCCGCATCCCCTCCGTCAGCCCCGGTATGAAAGTATTGAAGCTCCATACGATCCCGGCGACCGCGGTCGAGGTGCTCCGGGACGGCGCGGACAACTACTTTGTACGGGGGGCGAGCCGCCAGCGGGTGCGGCTGCTGCTGCATGTCGCGGCGACGAGGGCGTCGCTGGGGGGGCCGCTGCGGGACGCGCTGTGGGAGGAGCTCCCGGCGTCGAGCTCGCTGCCGCCGGCGCTGCAGGCGACCGCGGACGAGGTGAACGGTCGGATCGGGGTGTCTCGCGGGCAGCCCTACCGGGAGGTGGTCGAGAAGCTGGTCTCGTACTACCGCGGCTTCACCACGACGGACGCGCCGCTGCCGGCCCAGGGCGATATCTTTCGCGACATCGCGCTGGCGAAGAAGGGGGTATGCCGGCACCGGGCCTTTGCCTTCGTGATCTCGGCGCTGGCGCTCCGGATCCCGGCCCGGATGGTCACCAACGAGGCCCACGCCTGGGTCGAGGTCCACGACGGGGGGTTGTGGCGGCGGATCGACCTGGGGGGGGCGGCGCAGAATTTCAACGACACCTCCTCCCAGGATCAGCCGATCCACAGCGCCCCGCCGGACCCATTCTCGTGGCCCCCTGGCTCCGACCCGGGGGAGGAGTCGGCGCACCGCAACCGGCGGCCGCCCCCCGCGGCCAGCGGCTCCGCGTCGGCGAGCGCCCCCCCGGCGAGCAGCGCCGGGGCCGCGGGCTCGGGCCCGGGCTCCTTCGAGGATGATCGACCGCCCACGGTGCTCTCGGTGGTGATGGCCGACCGGGAGGCCACGCGCAACCAGGCGCTGCACCTGGAGGGGCGCGCCGAGTCCTCCGGCTCCCCCTGCGTCAACCTGCGGATCGACGCGTCCCTGGCGCTGGAGAACACCGAGATCCCCCTCGGCTCCCTCGCCACCGACGGCGACGGGCGCTTCCAGGGCGCGGTGGTGGTGCCCCCCACGATCGGGGTGGGCGAGCACGAGTTGATCCTGTCCACACCTGGCGACCAGCGGTGCGGCCGAGGGCGCCTCGGGAATACACCATGAGCAGCGTGATCGTTCCGTTTCTGTACGAGCTCCGGCGCCGCAAGGTGAAGGTCGGCGCCCAGGAGCTCCTGAGCCTGGCCCGCGCCATGCGCCACGAACTCCACGGGCAGAGCCTCTCCGGCTTCTACCACGTGGCCCGCGCCGTCATGATCCACCGCGAGCAGGATTACGACGCCTTCGATCAGGCCTTCAGCGCCCACTTCCAGGGCGTGAACCAGACGACCATCGAGGTCTTCTCCGAGCTGCTCGACTGGCTCCAGGATCCGCAACGGATGGGCGAGCTCTCGGAGGAGGAGCGACGCGCCCTCCAGACCCTCGACATGGAAGAGGTGCGCCGCATGCTCGAGGAGCGCCTGCGCGAGCAGAAGGAGCGCCACGACGGCGGCAACCGGTGGGTCGGCACCGGCGGCACCAGCCCCTTCGGCACCGGCGGCCAGCACCCCTCCGGCGTGCGCCTCGGCGGCGGCGGCGGCCGCAGCGCCATGGGCGTCGCCGATGCCCGCATGTTCGCCCCGTACCGCAGCGATCTGGTGCTGGACGTCCGGCAGATCGAGGTCGCCCTCCGGAAGCTCCGGGCCTTCCTCCGCGAGGGCCTCGACGAGGAGCTCGACATCGACGCCACCATCGCCGCCACCGCCCGCAACGCCGGGGAGCTCGAGATCAAGACCCGACCCCCTCGCCGCCCCAACGT
This sequence comes from Polyangiaceae bacterium, assembly GCA_025453595.1. GTDB lineage: Bacteria > Myxococcota_A > Polyangia > Polyangiales > Polyangiaceae > JANWXX01. The sequence goes on along the minus strand of JALOQB010000079.1, from coordinate 11,643 downwards.
CCGCGTCCTGCTGCTCATGGATGTCGGCGGCAGCATGGACCCCTACGCCCAGACGATCTCCCAGCTCTTCTCCGCCGCCAAGCGCGCCTCCAACCTGCGCGAGGTGCGCAGCTACTACTTTCACAACTGCATCTACGGCAAGGTCTACTCCACCGAGGCCTTCGGGGGCGAACCGGTGCGCGTGGCCGACCTGCTCCACCAGCTCGATGCTCGCTGGCGCCTCATCGTCGTGGGCGACGGCTCCATGCACCCCGCCGAGCTGCTTGGCTCCAGCCCCTGGGACGGAACCCTCGCCGACCGGGGCTCCGGCGCCATGAGCGGCCTCGCCTGGCTCCAGGCCCTCGCCGACCACTTCCCCCGCGCTGTCTGGCTCAACCCCGAGCCCCCTCGCTACTGGGAGATCGGCACCTGCGACGCCATCCGTCGCGTCTTCCCCATGCACCACCTCACCCTCGATGGCCTCGGCGAGGCCGTCCGCCAGCTCTCTCGCAAGGGCTAGGTGAACCTCCCCTCCGAGAACGGAGGGGCTTCTCGGAAGCCTCACGGCTGCTATTCGCTCAAGCCCCGCCCGGGCGGTACGCGTCGAAGCGATTCGGGTGGTACAGGCCCAGGCACGAGATGCTCAGACTCACGTCCAGCGAGCGCACGTGGTGCCACCACCCCACCGGCAGAAACAGCGTCTCCCCGGGGGCCAGCTCGATCACCTTGGCCGGTACCCCCGCCAGCCTTGGATCATCCGGAGGGTCAATATCGACACCTGAGACCCCGGCGTAGTAGCCCCTGGCGCCCTCCAGCAGCCGCGTCTCGTGGGGGGGGTAGAGGGTGAAGCGCTTGCGGCCCACGATCTGGCTGAAGAGGATGTTGGTGCCGTCGTGGTGCAAGGGGGTGATCGTCCCCGCGGGGCCAAACCAGAAGGAGAACGTGCCCCGCTCCTGATCGCGGCTGCGATCGACGAGGGAGGCCGGGGGGTCGATGTCGTCGAGCAAGGCCCGGAGACCCGTGTCGTCCATGGCCCGGTTGTTGGCGACCAGGTACAGGTCGTTGCTCTGCCCCGCCGCCTCGACGCGCTCGACCAGCTCGGCCATCGTCATGCGGCGCGCATGCTTGCGCGCGTTCCGGTCGTAGTCCGGATCCCGGGAGCGATCGGCGCAGGCCTCGACCTCGACCTCGCCAAGACGCTCGCGTAGGTACCCGGGGGACCAGCGGTGCAGGGCAGGCCAGCCCGCACAGAAATCCGTCAGGATCACCGGGCGATTGGCTGCAAAGTAGTGCTCGTAAAAGACCTCCCGGGGAGGGCAGGAACGGCGCTCGATGGTGCCGTGCAAGGGGCCAGCCCTGGCAAGCTCCTGCTGCAGCGCCAGGACCTGCTCCACCTGCCGGAGCCGGCGGCGCTCGGCCAGCAGGCGCCCCACCACCGGTGCCTCGCGGACCCGCGCGATCTCGGCGAGCACCACCGTCGCAGGGACCCCCGCCTCGCCCAGCGTCGCCAGGAGCTCGGGCTCGCTCACCCCGTCGAGCAGGTTCTCCACCAGCCACCCGCGGTACGCGTCCGAGAGCGTGAGGTGACCCTCGTGATCCGGTTCGTCGTGGGCCATCCCGCGATGGCTCAGGGGGCCGGTTGTGGCGGGATGTCACCGGAGCCCGCGGTCCCCGCAGGAGGTGGCTGCGGCGGGACATCGCCCCCGCCCTTGCCTGCCCCCCCGGGGCTGCCCCCCTCGCCCGGCCCACCGCCAGGACCCGGCTGCGGTGGCACCTGACCACCTGCCCCCCCGCTCCCGCCTTCCCCCGGATCTGGCTGCGGCGGCGTATCCCCGGAGCCCGCAGCCCCTCCCTCGCCCGGCCCACCGCCAGGACCTGGCTGCGGCGGCACTTCGCCCCCCACGCCTCCACTTCCGCCTTCACCCGGCCCACCACCAGGGCCCGGCTGCGGCGCCACCTGACCGCCGGCCCCCCCGCTCCCGCCTTCGCCCGGCCCGCCGCCAGGACCCGGCTGCGGCGCCACCTCACCCCCCACGCCTCCGCTCCCGCCCGGGCCATCCTGCGGAGGGATCGCCCCACCTTCGCCCCCGGACCCCGCCGGCGGCGGCTGCGGGCCCACGGACCCGCCCTCGCCCCCGCTCCCGCCGGCCCCGCTCTCTCCTCCCTCACCCCCCCCCCCTCCGGGACCCGCCTGCGGCGGCTGGCCGCCCCCGCCGCCCTGTCCGGAGGTTCCGGAACCTCCACCGCTCCCGCCCTGTCCGGAACCTCCGGAGAACCCACCCCGTCCAGAACCGCCATCGGGATCGGGCTGAGGGGCCAGGGCACCAGCGCCGCCGGAGCCGCCGGAGTCGCTGTCGCCGCAGGCGAGGAGCGAGAGGCCGAGGGTGACGACCGCGAGGGAGCGCCGCGCGAGGGCGGGGCCGGAGGGCAAGGGAGAAGGTTTTCGAGAAGACATCGAGTTCAGGAGAACCCAGCCGAGGGGCGCTCGCAAGGGGGAGCTTCAGCGAGCCAGGGAGAGCCAGCGGCCCTCGGCGCTGGGGCGGAAGCCGGCGGCGCGAGGGGAGAGGGCGGACACCTGGGCCTCGTGGAACAGGGGGATGACCGGCAGCTCCTGGTGCAGCAGGCCCATCGCCGCGCGGTAGCGGGCCTGCCGGGGCAGGCGCCCGGGGTCGAGGGAGGCCTCGTCCAGCAGCCGGTCCAGCTCGGGGGAGGCGTGGCGAGCGCGGTTGGCGCCGCCCTTGCCGCGGCCCGGGATGGCCGACGAATGGAAGAACCAGCGCAGCAGGTTGGGCTCGGTCAGCTCCGGGATCTGGAGGATCGCCAGCTCGAAATCCCCCGCGGACAGCCGGTGGAGCATCACCCCCAGGTCGAGGGGCAGCAGCTCGACCTCGAGGCCCGCGTCCCCCAGCATCTGGGCCACCGCCCTCGCCATCGTCACCCGCTGCCGATCGGTCGAGCAGAGCAGCGTGACACGGCGCAACCCGGCCTCCTGGAAGGCCCGGCGGGCGGCCTCCGGAGCGAAGCCCGGGAGCGGCGCCCCGCCGCAGGCAGGCTCACCGTCGCAGACCCAGGACTCCGGCGGCAAGAACGAGCCCGCGACCCGACCGTGGCCCCCGAGCAGCGTGCGCACCAGCAGCCCCCGGTCCAGCGCCTGGGCCAGCCCTCGCCGGGCGCTGGCGTTCGAGAGCCCGGGGCGCTCGTTGTGGGCGAGCAGGTACGTCAGGTTGGCCCCGGGGCGCTCGTTCACCTGGATCCCGTGGGCCTCCAGGGCCGCCAGCATCGGCGGAGACACCGCGTTGGGCACCACATCCGCGCGCCCCGCCAGCAGCCTCGTCGCCCGCGCGGTCTCGTCCCTCACCACCCGCACCACCACCCCCCGGGGCGGCCGGGGCAAGGGGCTACCCCCCCGCGGGAGCAGCCGGATCTCGTTCTCGGTGGCGCTCTGCACCTGGAAGGGGCCCAGCCCGTCCAGCTCCGCCCCCGCCGGGGCCCCGGCCTGATCCCGCCGAAGGACCGGAAGTTCCATATCCGAGAGGAGGGTCGCCCGGGGCTCCCGCAGGGTGAGCCGCAGCGCCAGGGGCCCCCGGGCCTCGCACCGCGCGAGGGCGGCCACCAGCCCCCGGTGGGGCGAGGCGAGGCGCGGCGACGCCAGCGCGTCCAGGGTGGCGCAGACATCCTCGGGCCCCAGCGCCGCCCCGGACGCGAAGCGAAGCCCCGGGCGCAGCGTCACGTCCAGCGCCAGCGGGCCGTCCCAGCTCCAGCGTTCGGCCAGGTAGGGCCGGGGCTCCAGCGTGTCCTCGTCGAGGCGGCTCAGCCCCGCATGCGTCAGTCGGGTGATGCGCATGCCCACGGCGTCGGTGGTGAAGCGTGGGTCGAGGTTGGCAGGCGGGTTGGCCACCAGCACCTCGATCGCCTCCCCGGGGGCCCCCTGCGGCGCGCAGCCCGCGAGGGCGCAGCCCGTCAGCCATTTCACCCAGCCTCGCGCCATGGACGGGACCCTAGCAAAGACGGATCCCCGGGGCGAATCCCGCGGGTCAGCGCAGCGGCTGGAGCGGGGCGTAGCCGTGGGCCCGGACCCAGGTGATGTGCATCCCCCGGCAGCTCTCGCTGTGGACGCACTCCTTGCAGCGAAGGCTCTTTGTATAGAAGTTCTGGAGAATGTAACGCCGGGTGTAGCTGGTCATCTGGATGCGCCCGTCGTCGGCGAGGGCGGCGGTATCGAGGGTGACAGGGCGGTCGGCGAGGTCGCGGGGGGCGGCGCCGGGGGCCAGGCAGGGGGTGATGTTCTCGGTGGGCACGGGGCGCCCGAGCTGGCGGAAGAAGGTCGGGAGATCGACGTCGTGGGCCCGCGCCTCGGTGACAAGCTCGTGGTTGGGCTGCCGCAGCACCAGGCGCTGCGGCAGCTCGGGGAGCGCGAGCAGCGCCGCCGCGGTTCGCTGCGTCAGGAGCGTGACGACCTCGAAGGAGCCCTCGATGGCGAGGAGCCCGGTGAGCTGCTCGGGGGTGGCCGCCACCGCCTGCATCAGGCGCTTCCCCCAGAGGAGATCGCCCTCCAGGGCCGCCGCCAGCCCCTCGTAGTCGTCGAGCTGGAGCCGCAGCTCCGGGGCGTCGAGCCGTGCCGCCAGGGCCTGCGCGGCCCCGAGGTTCGCCGCCTCGACGACGGCGCGTCTGGCCGCCGGCAGGGCGCCCAGGGTGGGCAGCGCACGGGTCGCGCTGATCTCGTCCACCTGCGGCGCCTTCCGGGCGTCGATCACCTCGTCGAGGGTGTCGCAGAGGTTCTGCAGGTAGCAGTACTGGCAGCGCTCCGGCTGGCGACACATCAGCTTCTGACCCACCGACAGGTAGCGATCGTACTCCTCGCGGCGCCCTCGCACCTCGTCGTTGAGCTTGTACGGATCCTGGATCAGCTCCTCGAAGCCCTCGGCGTGGGGCGGCGGGAAGCGGTTGAGCCACAGGTGCACGTCGGGGCGCTTCGCCAGCTCGAGAGCCCGGCGGATCGCCGCCACGATGGTCGGATCCTGGAGGTCGTAGAACAGGTGATGCCGGGCGTCGGTCCAGGCGTTCCCGAAGGGGATCACCTGGAGCAGATCGAACTCACGTACCCCCCACCCCAGGAAGGTCTCCAGCATCTCCGGCAGGTGCCGCACGTTCATCTTGTTGATGACCACATCGACGCTGATCACCACCCGGCCCATGGCCGCCTTGAGCCCCGCCACCTCCTGCTCGAAGGCCCCCGGCGTGCCCACCAGCGCGTCGTGCAGCTTCGCCGTGTGGCCGTGGAGCGAGAAGGTGATCTCGCTCAGCCCATTGGCCAGCGCGGTGTCCAGAAACTCCGGGTAGCTGAACATCCGGCCGTTGGTGACGGTCTGGATCCAGGGGTAACCGGCCCGGCGCCCCAGCTTCACGTAATCGAGGAAGAGCGGGTGCATCGTCGGCTCACCCCCCGACAGGATCAGCCGCTCGGCCCCCTTCTTCCGGCCCTCGACGATCTGGATCCGGATCTCGCGGTCGTCCCGCATGGTGCCGTCGTGGGCGTTCGAGTCCAGGCAGAAGGTGCAGTGGTTGTTGCAGTCGTAGCTGAGCCGCACCCAGTTGCGCTTCTGGTGGGCGGCGTCCTCGTGCGCCGCCACCTTCTGCAGCTCATCCGCGAGGGGGTTGATCGGGGCCGACGAGGAGAGCACCGGCAAGCGAAGGGCGGTCATCCACGCGAGTGTACCGCGTCTGGCCGGACCTCGCGCAAGCCCCCTCGCTGCGGTCCAGGGAACCTCACCAGTCTCACGGGCTCGCCCCGCCCCCGGCTCGCCCCGCGCCGCCAGCCACCGCACCAGGCAGCACGTGAGAAGTCACCCTCCGTGAGCCGTCATCGTCGAGGACCTGCCTCGGCCATCGCTTCTCGCGGTGCTACCGTGGGCTCGTGACCGAGTACGACGCAGAGTACGAAGAGGGGCCACCGCCCCACGAAGACAGGCCCCCGGCGCCGGTCGAGGTGCCTTTGTCGATGCTGAGCCCGGCGGCGCTGGCGGGCGTGATCGACGCCTTCATCCTGCGCGAAGGCACCGACTACGGCGAGCGCGAGACCTCCCACGAGACCAAGGTCGAGCAGATCAAGCGGCAACTCGACCGGGGCGACATCCGGATCATCTACGACCTGACCCAGGAGTCGGTCACCCTGATGACGAAGAGCGACTGGGAAAAAAGGGGTTGACCCCCTCGCCTCGGCCCCGACACCCTCGCCGGGCTCACGGGCTCGCCATGTCCTCTGGCTCGCCGGGCCACAGGCGCCCCCGCCGTCTCGCCCGGATCGCCCCGTACGCCTGCTCTGCCGAGCCCACCAGCATCACCCCGAGCAGCGCCAGCCCCCTCGTCTCCCAGCGATCGGCCTGCCACCACGCCAGCGCCAGCCCCACCGGGATCAGCCCGTGCCGCAGCAGCGTCAGCGGCCCCAGGATCGACACCGACATCAGCGTCCTCAGCTCGCTCCCCCCCAGCAGCCACACCCCCAGCGCCCCCAGCACCACCGTCGCGTAGGACCCGTAGAGCCCCAGCATCCAGCCCCCGGCCCCCGCCATGTCACGGTAGAGAACCTCCGGATCGTTCACCAGCGCCAGGAGCCCCCGCAAGGCCCCCCAGCAGACCCCCAGCGCCCCGAGCCCGCAGGCAAACCCGCCCGCCATGGCGCGCCGGTAATACCGCTCCTTCTCGATCCGCGGGTTGCGCCCCGCAGCGTCCCGGAAGGCGCTGAAGGTGACGTCCGCCAGCGCCAGCAGCGACAGCAGCAAGGGGGTCATCCCTGCGTTGCCCCCAGCCGCCCTGCCAGGGGGCCAAGCTCCCGCACAAAGGGGCCTCGCAGCCCGGGCGCCAGCCCGATCACCCCCAGCATGGTCCGCAGGATCGGCAGCCGCCCCACCTCCCCGTCAAACAGCAGCACCTCGTGGGAAGGAACCGCCCCCCGCGCCGCCTCCAGCAGACGCTCGCCCGGGTGCGCTCGTACCGCCGAGAGCGTGCCGTCATGCTGCGAGATCGGCTCCCTCATCCGCGCCACATGGAACAGCAATGAACCCAGCGGCGCCAGGTACGAGGGCTTGATATCCAGGTGCACGAAGGCCTGCGCTCCCCTCTGTTGCCGGAAAAGCTCCGCCAGCGACGGCCCCCGGAAGTGATGCAGCACCCCCGTCGAGATGTACACCGTCGCCGGCTCCTCCAGCGTGAAGGCGTTGGCCACCCGGAACCCGCAGCGTAGCCCCTCCTCCCGCCGGTAACGCTCTGCCGCCCCGATCAGGGCCCCGTTGTAGTCGCACCCCAGCAGCTCGACCTCCGCCCCCAGCTCGCCCCGCGCCGCCAGCCACCGCACCAGGTAGCCCAGGCCGCACCCCACATCCACCACCCGCACCCTGCCCCCGTGCCCCGACGCCCGCAGCGCCTTCACCAGCGGCGCCAGCAGCGCCCGCATCCGCTCGCCCTGCAAGAACTCCTCCCACAGGCGCTGCATCTCCGCATGCACTCGCACGAACAGCCGGTCGATCTCCCCCCGCTCCGGTAGCCCCCTCGCCACCCACGCCCCCCACCGCATCCCCTGGGCCTCCAGCTCCGCCACCACCGCCCCCTTCTGCACCGGCCGGCGCTCGAGAGACCGCGGATCCATGTCGATCAACAGGTCGGTGATCTCCGGCCCCTCCGGGTTCACCGCGGGGCCCCGGTGCATGCGGCGCAAGCCATGGCCTGACACTACCACGGAGCAACGCCCTCCAGCGATCGCGCCTGCTGCCTCGACCGTCCCGGACGACGGGCTGACGGCAAGCCCCTGGCCGCCGTGGCCTGCGGTAGCTCACGGCAGCGGCCGTCGTGCTACCCTGGTGGTCTTGCTCATGGAACCCGAAGTTCCTCTCGACGAGATCGCATTTGGGGGTGCCATTGGCCGCGCCAGGTTCCGCGCCCTGCTCATCGGTCGTCGGGCCTTGATCGCACTCGGAGCCCCCTTGATGACCCAGGATTATGGCTCGTGGATTGTCCTCGAAGCGCTGAAGGCCGGGGAGGAACGCCGATGAATCCACGTCCCCTTGATGTCCCCATCGAGGCGATGCTCCGGGCTCTTCCCTCTCTGTAGAGGAATTTCATGCCCTCCTGGCTACCCCGGAGAGCCCCGAGGAGATCGCCGAGCGACAGGAACAGATCCGCTGGTTTCAGCGACGCTACCCGACCCCCGCGCTTCGCCTGGCGAAGGCTCGCAAGAGCTTCCTCCAGTGGTCGCGGTCCATCCCCGACGAGGTGAAGGCAGAGGAGAAACGACTCCGGGACGAGGAAGCTGCGCTCCCGGTCCGTAGCCTCCCCCCCGGAGAGCCAGGGTGACCGCCTGCTGCCTGGTCGATCGTATACGCTGAGACCCGGGAACAAACCACGTCCAGAAGCTCTCTGGGAGATCCTCCTCATGGTACACCGCAGAAACATGTTGCTGGCAGGGGCAGGGGCAGGGGTCGCGGGGGCTCTGGCGATGACGGCCTGGCCCCGGTGGCTCCGGCAGGCGTTCTCCCGGGGGGTCGCGGTCGAAGGGGGGATCCACCCGGAGCCCGAGGCCACCCCTTGCCCCGGCGCCATCAAGAAGCCCACCGCTCCTGCTGAGCCCACCACGCCCACCGGCCGCGTCCGCAACGATCCGGACAAGATCCTCCAGGAGGCCGCCCGCCGGGCCAGGGACGAGGGGAAAAAGCTCCTGGTGCTCGTCATCCCGGAGGACACCGGCCTCCGCCATGATCGGGGCACGATCTTCGGGGAGTTCCTCAACCACGGCAGCAGCGCGGACCTGGCGCCGCTGGCCTCCGCGGTCGTGGTCTGCGCCCGCACCCCCGCACCGCGGCGCTCGCTGCGAACCTCGGCGTGACCATCGAAGGGGAGCCGCTGATGCTCGTCCTCGATCCCGCGTCGTCCCCCGTGCGTGTCCTCGCCCTCGACGCCAGGATCCCCCCTCTCCTGGGCAACCAGAGGGGGGTTCCCGGCCAGGAAACCCCCCTCATCGAGGAGCGCATCACCCGGCGGATCCAGCAGGTCGCGGCGCTGGTCCGGCAGGGGCTGGGGGGGGTTCCTGCGGACGAACAGGAAGCCCGCGCTCGCACCGTCCAGGCTTCCCTGGTGAAGCGAGCCCCGCCAGGGGGGCGCTGGGGCCGCAATTCGGGGTGTGGGGTCGATTACGAGGCCCACGACGGGGGTGAAAAAGAGGACAGCGGCCTGGCCTGCGGCATGGGCTTTGTCCCCGCTCGCAGCAGTCGTTTCCTTGATTTTCTCGTTGCCAGGCCCCTGTGACCGCCGTCGGCTTCACGCTCCAGCCGGACCCGGAATTCCTCGAGCTGCTCGGCGACCTGCTCCGCACCGAACCCGACTACTTCGAGCTGGCCCCGGAGACCACCTGGCGTGAACACCCGGACGGGACCCTCCTGCCCAACAGCTACGCCCAGCTCTTCCTCGACCTGGGGGACAGCGCCCATACCCCCTTCGTTGCCCACGGCGTCGGCTTCTCCGTCGGGTCCGGCGACGACGATCTCCCCCGCCAGCAGCGGTGGCTCCGGCGCCTCGCCCTCGATCATCAGCTCTTCCGCTTCCGCTGGCTCACGGATCATCTTGGCTTCTCCTTCACGGAGGGGGCCAACCTGACGTTGCCCCTGGCCCTCCCGTGCACCCCCTTTCACGCCGCGCGGGTCCGGCGCGCGCTTGCCCGGCTCCAGGAGGTCGTCCCGGAGGTCGGCGTCGAGAACGCGGTGCCCTATTTTTTCCCTGGGAATCCCCTGGACGAGGCCACCTTCCTCCGCCGTGCGCTGGCGGCCCCCGGGATGCACCTGCTGCTGGATCTCCACAACCTCTGGACGGTGGCGGAGCATGCCTCCTTGGACCCCGATGCGTACCTGGCGCACCTCGACCTGACGAAGGTCATCGAGATCCACGTCTCCGGGGGGAGCTACAGCGCCCCGACCTGGCACCCGGAGGGGCGCACGCGGCGCCTCGATAGCCACGACAGCGCGGTCCCCGAGCCGGTCTTCCGGCTGCTGGAGCGGGTGGTGCCCCGGTGCCCCCACCTCCGCGGGGTCACCCTGGAGCGCATGGAGGGGACCGTCCAGCCCCACGATGTCCCCGTGCTACGCGAGGAGCTACGGACGATCCGGCGGCTCGTGGCATCCGCTGGCAAACGTCCCCGAAATCCGTCCCCGTCCCCATACCCGGAACCCGTCGATGAGGCCGTGGCCGTCGACGGGAGCTCCCCTCCGTCCGCCAGGGCTGAGGGCGATGAGGTCACCTCCGCAGACACGCGCGCCTACGAACAGGCGCTGCGGCGTGCCCTCACCGCCTCCGACCCGGTCACCGCGCTGGCCACGGAGCGCGAGCAAGCGCCCTCTGGGAGCGAGGTGCGAGGCTGGCTCGATGCCATTGACGAAGATGGCTTCCGGCTGGCGGCGCTGCTGGTGGCGCGGCTCCGCTTCGAGCGTTTGACCCGCGGCAGCCCGGAGGCCGACGCCTGGTTCGAGGAGGCCCCGGCAGCCTTTGCGGAGGCGTTCCGCGCCTACCACGCAGCGGTGGCGCCCGGGGCGTATTTCCCCGGGCACGAGGCCCGCCTCTTCGCCTCCTGGCAGCGGAGCTACCGACCGGGCGCTGGCGGCTGATGTCTTGAACGCGCTGGCGAGGGAAGCCCACGCCCCCGTCGCCACGCCCTGAGCCCCTGGCCCGGGCTCGATGGAGCAATTCATGGTAGGGAAAGTCCATGGTCAGTCGACAAGAAATGCTCGAACTTGTGGCAGCACATGCACAGCTTGATGAGCCCATGGACACGGCCATCTGGATTCACCAGAACCACCGCGAAGGCTGGCTCGTCGAGGTCCTGCCCTCGCTGGGCAGCGACCCCCATGCCGAACGCCCTGTCTCCTTCAATCCGGGGCGAATGTTCAGGCATCCTCTCAACCTGATCGCCGCCAATTCCAGCGATCTGAAAGAGGCCATCTTGCGAGATGGTGCACTGGCCAAGGCCATCGCCGAAGGAGACGTTCTTTGCGGCGAGGAACATGGTCGGGAACTCAAAGCTTTCGCCGAAAGGAGCCTGGGTGGCCACTCTCAGGCAGGTTGAAGCATGGATCGAGCAAGCGGAGGCAGACCTCCTTGCGGCGTCCGCAAGAGCGCCAGAACTCAGGGAGTGCCACCGCCGCTACTGGCTCCAGCAAGGCTACGAAAAGGCCATCAAGGCCTATGCGCTCATGAGGTGGAACGGCGGACCGGAAAATGAGCGAGAATTTCACCGGACCTTTCTTCTCCAGCATGCGCCGCTCAAGGTCGTCAGCGAGGTGAGTACCCCGCTGTCCAAGGCCATGTACCTGCTACGACGTGAGGTGGAGATCTTCGTGCGAAGACTGGATAACTCGGAAATTCTCCTGAAGATCGACGCCACCATCCCCCGCAATGATCCTGCAGAGATCAGCTACCGCTACCCCTTCCTGCAGGAGGGTGAGTACACCTCACCAGCCCGATTTGATGGATGGGATGCCTACCAGGGCAACCCTCAGGGCACCCAGGCTGCCGTGGCCAGATTGCTCCGGGCGGTGAAGGATGAGCTGAAGATCTGGGGCCGTGGCATGAGATGACCTGTCCGCGCGGTGCGCGGAGGTCTCACCGGCGGCCAGCGGTGACAGGGGA
>JALOQB010000078.1 GCA_025453595.1 Polyangiaceae bacterium | reverse complement strand
AGGCCCGGGACGCGGAGCGTGCCGTGGCCCACTGGAAGAAGCTGGCGGAGGCCGAGGGGAACCCACGGCACCTGTTCGGGCTGGCGCGGGCGCACCTGCTCAAGAGAGAGAGCGCCGCGGCCAAGGAGGCGGCGCAGAAGGCGCTCAAGGCGGAGCCGCAGCACGTGGGGGCGCAGCTGCTGCTGGCGCGGATCCTCTGGACAGAGCAGCGGGACGAGGCCGAGACGACCAAGAGCCTGGAGACGATCCTGAAGAAGAACCGGGACGCCGCCAGCCAGGAGGAGCTGATCCAGGCGCTCACGCTCCAGGGGCAGATTCACCTGACGCGCTCCCGCGTGAGCGCCGCGGAGGCATCGTTCGGCGAGGCGCTGAAGCTGAGCCCCAAGTCGTCCGGCGCGCTCGATGGCATGGGAGAAGCGCTGTTCCGGGCGGGTCGCTTCGCGGAGGCGCTGGCGCGCTTTGGCTCGGCGATGGAGGCCGATCCCGAGGCGGTGGAGCCCAAGATCGGGGTCGCCAAGACCAAGCTGGCGCTGGAGCGCCTCCAGGAAGCGAAGGAGCTGATGCGCAACCTCGACAAGAAGCTGCGCGAGGAGAAGCGCCCTGACTTCCGGGTGCTCCACTGGAAGGGTCGCGTCAGCGAGGCCCTGGGCGACAAGACCGGCGCCGAAGCGGACTACGTGGAGGCCCTCAAGCTCGGCGGAGAAGACCCCGGGATCGTCGACACGTACATCACGCTGGCCCAGCTGCTCTACAGCCAGGGGCGCTCCGCCGAGGCCCAGAGCAAGCTGGACGAGGCGAAGGCCAAGCTGCCCCGATCGGTCCCGCTGTTCAAGGCCCTGGGCGACCTGGCCTCCCAGGCGGGGCGCTACACCGAGTCCGAGGCGCATTACCTGAACGCGTTGCAGATGGACCCCCAGGACATCAGCACCCGCTTTGTCCTCGGTGTCACCCTGCGTCGCCTGTCGAAATTCGAGGCCGCCGGGCAGGCGTTCGACCAGGTCGCCCAGGCCGACAAGGACTACCCCGGGCTGTCCCTCGAACGCGCCGTGCTCTTCGAGGCCTCGGGTCAATCTGCCAAGGCCGTCGATCTCTACGAGGCGGCCCTCTCCAAGGCCCCGAATGACCCGGACCTGATGCTCCGCGTCGCCGCCGCGCTCCTCGCCGCCAGCCAGCCCGGCCCCCGGGCCGAGGAGCTGCTCCGCAAGGTGCTCCAGCTCCGCCAGAACAGCGCCGAGGCCAACCACTTCCTGGGCCGCGCCCTGCTGGTCAAGGGCACCAACCTCGCCGAGGCCCTCCGCTACCTCCGCCGCGCGACCGACCTCGATCCCAACCGCGCCGAGTATTTCCTCTACGTCGGCTGGGCCGCCAACGAGGCCGATGATCAGCAGATCGCCAGCGCCTCCCTCGCCAAGGCCCTCGACCTCGACAAGAGCCTCGCCGACGCCTACTGGCAGCGCGGCGTCCTGCGGCGGCGCCAGCGCGCCCTCGTCGAGGCCGAGCAGGACCTCCTCCGCGCCCTCGAGCTGCGCCCCTCGCGCTTCGAGGCCCACGCCACCCTCGCCGAGGTCTACGAGGAGCAGCAAAAATGGCCCGCCGCCCAGGGCGCCTGGCAGAAGGCCCTCTCCGTCGACAACAAGCGCGCCCTGTGGCAGTTCCGGCTCGGCAAGCTCATCTACCAGCACGGCACCAAGCCCGCTGCCCTCGAGCACCTCTCGCGCGCCGTGCAGCTCGCCTCCCAGAACCAGGTGCCGCCCCCCTGGATGGCCGACGCCTGCCTGCTTCTGGGCGAGGTCGAGCGCGCCGCGGGCAAGAAGGATCAGGCCATCGAGCACCTGCAGCGCTTCCTCAGCCTTGCCCCTATGGATTCTCCCTACAGGGCCGACGCCGAGAAGGCCCTCAAGTCGCTGGGGGCTGACCGCCGCTGATGGGTAAGCGGCGGTAGGGGTTGGAGGAGAGGCCGTCGTTGTTGCCGGCGGCGGGTTTCTTCCAGCCAGGGGGCGCCGCGGTCGGGCGGGCGGAGGCGGCCGGGGCAGAGTCGGCGGGGGCAGCCGAGGCCGAGGCCGCCGGCGGGGCAGCGGAGGGGGCAGGCGGGGCGCTGGCGGCGGGCACGACGACGGTGGTCACGGTGGTCACCGGGGGTTTGGACACGACCCAGACCAGGGTGGCCACGGTGGCCGCGGAGACGACGAGGGCCAGGCCAAGGACGACCAGCAGCAGGTTGTTGCGGGGCGGAGGCAGGGCCGGCGCGGGGGCGACGCCGGAGCGGGAGTGGGAGGAGGGATCGAAGGAGAGAGAGGCGGAGGAGACGCTGGAGAGGTGCGCGGGCCCGCTGGCCGAGGTGACCTCCTCGCCGCGGACGCTGGTGGGGCCGCTGGAGCGCATGGCCCGGAACACGGAGCGGCGCTGGGCGATCTCTTCGCCGTAGATCTGCTCGACGTAGCGAGCGACCTCGCGGGGCGTGGCGATCTCGACGCCCGCGCGCCCGGCCTGCTCGATGGCCTCGATGAAGTCTGCGCAGGACTGGAACCTGGCGCCCAGGGGGCGCTCGAGGGAACGGGCGCAGATGGAGTCGAGGATCGGGTGGATGTCTGGATGGACGGCGGAGACCCGGGTGATATCGCCGTAAAGGACCTTGGTCAGGGTCTCTGCCTCGGTGTCGGTCTTGCCGCGGAAGAGACGGCGACCGGTGAGGCATTCCCAGAGGATGACGCCCATGGCGAAGACGTCGGCGCGTCGATCGGTGGGCTCGCCGCGGGCCTGCTCCGGGGCCATGTACGAGAGCTTGCCCTTGAGCTGACCGGTGCGGGTCACCGCGAGGCGCTCGGTGGCGCGGGCGACGCCGAAGTCGGTGATGCGAGCGATGCCGTCGATGCTGATCAGGATGTTCTGGGGGCTCACGTCCCGGTGGACGACATCCATGAGGCGCCCCTGGTCGTCGCGCAGCTCGTGGGCCGCGTGGAGACCCGCCAGCGAATCGAGGGCGATCCGGACCGCGATCGCGGGCGGGATGCGGGCCCCCGAGGAGGCGGCCTTGGCGAGCATCTTCGCCAGCGTGGGCCCCTCGACGTAATCCATGACGAGAAAGTGCCCGCCTGGATCGGCCCCGAACTCGAGGGTCTGCACCACGTTGGGGTGGTGGATGCGGGCGACAATGCGCGCCTCATCGAGGAACATCTCGACGAAATCTTGCTGCCGTTCGAGGTGCGGGTGCAGCTTCTTGATGGCCACCTGCCGCTCGAACCCGGGGGCCGTCGCCAGCCGCCCGAGAAACACCGTGGCCATCCCCCCGGAGGCGATCTCCGCCAGGATTTCGTAGCGACCGACCTGCTGGGGCCGCGACACCGAAGATTCTGACGACATGACCCCTTTGCCCCTAGCGGTGCCCTTCCCCCGCGGCAACACCCTGGCCACAGGTCTGCGACAAACACCCGAACATCGGTCTAGAATAGCCCGTTCACGCCGAAAGACACGCCCATTCGACCGACCTCCGGGGCCACCCAGGGGGCCAGCTGGGCGCTGTCCGCCGGGCGCTTGGCGCCGAACGGAGGGGCCTTCCAGTCGGTGAACAGCGCGACCACGCCCGTCGCCAGCCCCAGGGCCCCCGTGGTGATCAGCAGCGCGTTGGTGCGGCGCTCCTTCGAGAGCCCCTCCTGGAACAGGGGGCAATCCCGGCTCTTGCCGGCGCAGGCGTCCCGCACCCGATCGGGCCCCGGGCTGGACAGCGTGTCCAGGCCGCTCCAGGTGGCCAGCCCGCCCACCACCACCGTCGCCCCGACCCCGGCCAGGAAAAACCAGGGGGACAACCCGGTCGACGGCGGCGTCGCCTCGACCACCGGCGCCGACGAGGGCGGGGGCGGAGGCGCCGCCGTGGCGCTCGCGCTGGCCGGCGGCGGCGGCAGGGGCGGCGCGCGGAAATCAAGGGACTCGCCCCCCCCCTTCTGCGCCTGCACCGTGGCGGTACGCGATCGCCCCTCGCTCCAGGCAGCCTTGAACCCGTGGGGCCCGGGCTCCAGGAAAAGAACCGCGGTCGTCTGGGCCTTGGCCCACGCCAGCTTGTCATCGATCAGCAGCGTGCAGGCCGGCTCGCAGCTCACCTTGACACGGTGCAGCAGGCGCTCGTTGGCCTTGAGCACCGACTGGGCCAGGCCCTGCAGCGCGCTGTCCTCCGGGTAACGGGCCACCGCCGCCGCCGCCAGGGTGGCCGCCTTCGCCCCCTGTTTCGCCGCGCGCCTTGCCCGGATCGCGTTGCTCAGCACCCCCGCGTTGGGCGCCAGCCGGTCGGCGGTCTCGAAGAGCTCGGCGGCCTCTTCAAAGCGACCGTTCTTGAAGGCCCGGGACCCCTCGTCAAAGGCATCGGCCGCTTTCTGGAGCTGCTGGGGGTCTGGCTCCTGGGCGGACGCCGGGGACCCCAGCATCGCGACCGCCACCAGCACCACGGGAAACCTTCTTGCGCGCACCTCACCGATGTTCCTGCCCCGCCCGCGTCCCGTCAACCCCACGCCTCTTGCGATCCCACCCGGCTCCCTGCACTCTTGCCCTGTGCAGCGCCGATTTGCCCTGGGACTCACCGGAATCGTGCTCCTCACCTTGCCCGCCACCTGCAAGGTGTACCCCGATTCCCTCCTCGACCCGCGCCCTGGCGCCAGCACCACCGAGCCCCAGACCGGCCTCGGCTTCTGGTCCGGCACCCAGGGCGAGTGCTTCTCCGCGCGCCAGCCCACCGACGACTTTCGCCCTGCCCCCTCCGACGCCCCGGACATCGAGCCCTTCTTCCTGGGCCTCGACCAGATCTGGCTCGGCGGCCAGCGCCTCGACGGCACCAGGGACAAGGACGCCTGGCAGGACTTCGGCTTCGACCTCGACGGCACCTGCACCGCCTCCCCCACCTGCGAGGCCAGCACCGAGTCCTCCTGCAAGCGCAACCAGGTCGGCTTCGTCCCCGACGGCAACCACTGCCGCGACAACAACTTCGGCAAGCTCCAGAACCTCGTCTCTGGCAGCGCCGACGTCGGCGGTCGCTACGGCCTCAACGACGGCACCTTCAACTGCGGCCTCTGCTACGGCAAGTACAACCTCCTCATCCGCGTCTCCGAGTACAACGGCACCGACTCCGACGACCAGGTCCGCGTCGATATCTACCGCTCTCCGGGCCTCGAGCTCGATCTCCCTCTCTCCACCTGCGACGATGACCCCGCCGCCCGCCTCTGCTGGTGGATCGCCAACGACCCCTGGAAGATCGACCGCAAATCCACCATCAACCCCTCCTCCCCTTCCCTCGCCAACGCCCAGATCGCCGACGGCAACGCCTTCGTCCGCGATGGCTACCTCGTCGCCCGCTTCCCCGCCAAATCCCTCCTCTGGTTCCCGGGGAACTACCTCGATACCACCACCTTCCCCATCCAGCTCTCCCAGGGCATCGTCTCCGCTCGCCTCTCCCGCGCTCCGGACAACACTTACCGCATGACCGACGGCGTCATCGGCGGACGCGTCACCAGCGCCGACCTCATCCAGAGCTTCCGCTGGGTCGGCCTCTGCGAGAGCGATCCCCTCTTCCCCGTCGCCAACTCCGCCGTCCTCGCCAACGTCGACATCACCGCCGACCCCGACGCCGGCCCCGATGCCACCTGCGACGCCCTCTCCGTCGGTATCGTCTTCTCCGCTCGGCAGGCCAACGTCGGCAAGATCGTCGATGGCCCCGACCTCGTCGAGTGCCCTCCCCCACCCGGCACCGGGGGCGCCGCCGGCCAGGCCGGCTCGGGAGGCCAGGCCGGCTCGGGAGGCCAGGCCAGCTCCGGCGCCTCCGGCCAGCCCGGTGGCGGGGCGGGCGGGGGCGCCGGAGTGTCCGGAACTTCCGGACAGGGCGGATCATCCGGAACTTCCGGACAGGGCGGATCATCCGGAACTTCCGGACAGAGTGGCTCCGGGCAGTCGGGGAACGGCGGGACCGGCGGGGCGGGGCGGTCCGGGTCCGGCGGGTCGAGCCGGGGTGGCTCCGGCGGGTCGGACCCGGGCGGTAGCGGGGGGGCGGGCGGCGACGCGGGGGCGGCGGGCGACGCAGGCATCGCCGGGGAAGCGGGTTTCTCGGGGAACCAGCGGTAACGCCGGGGGCCTGGCCGGTCAGCGCGTCGCGCAGCGGGCCAGGTGGTTGCGCAGCGCCTCCAGGTCCAGCTCGGCCTCGACCCGCGCCTTGCCGCGGAGGGGCCGGGCCCGCGACCGGGACCAGCGAGCGGCGGCCTCCCGCTGGCCGGCGGCCCTGGCCTCGTCCTGGGCGCGCAGCATGCGCTCGGCCAGCGTCTTGGTCAGCTCGACCACCTCGCGGGAGGCATGGCCATGTTCATCCATCGCCACCGAGCCCTCGGCCACCAGGACGACGGGGCCTGGCTGGTGCCAGCGAAAGGTGAGCGCGCTGGCGCGGTGGAGCGCGCTGGCGCGGTGGAGCGCGCCAGCGAGGGCGTCGGCGCGACGCTGCCAGGCGCCGCAGGGCGCCCTCGACCACGGCCTCCGGGCCCAGCAGCGCCGTATCCTCCCGGAGCCCGAGGGCCTCGCCGCCCTTCTTGACGGCCTCGATGCGCCCACGCTCGCCGACCAGACGCCAGCGCCGACCATCCATCCGATCCGATAGCAACCCCTGGACCAGCACCACGGCGCCCCTTGGCTCCCGGAAGAAGGCCACGAAGCGGGGCTCCACGGCGAATTTACGGGCCTCGAAGGCCTCGACCATCTTCTCCAGGGAGGGGGCCCCCACGCAGGCAAAGAGGCTCCGGACCGCGGGCTCCCGGGTGAGCAGCGGAGCCTCGGCCCAGAGCACATCGCTGGCCTCGCCCGCCGCCGCCTTCCAGGGGACATCCCGCGGGGGCGCCGGGGGCAGCGCGTCCGGCGGCGGTTCCTCGGCGGTCCTGGCCGGAGCGGCCGAGCGCGCTGGCGCGGTGGAGCGCGCTGGCGCGGTGGAGCGCGCCAGCGAGGGCGTCGGCGCGACGCTGCCAGGCGCCGACGGGCTGCTGTTCCTGAACAGGAGCGCGCCCGCCAGGGCGGCGCCCAGCAGCAGGAGCGACGGTGCAATCCAGGGTCGGTTCATCGCGGCCGCAGCCTACTTCGGAACGCCCCTGCTGTCGCACAACCCCGGGCGACGACGCGGCATCCACCGGGGGCCATGGCTCGCTACTCGACCCGCATCGCCAGCCACCTGACCCAGCCCGAGGCGTTCCGTTACATGGCCGATCTGCGCAACTTCCCCCGGTGGGACCCGGGGGTGCGCGCCGCGCGTCTCCTCGAAGGCGACCCGGGGGTGCCCGGCGCCCTCTTCGAGCTCACCCTCTCCAACCCGACCCGCACCGTGCTTCGCTACCGCACCCTGGAGGCCCTCGCCCCGCGGCGCGTCGTGGTCGAGGCCACCACCTGGGCCCTGCGCTCCGTCGACACGGTGACCATCGAGGAGGGTCCTGGTGGCCAGGGGTCCGTGGTGAGCTACGACGCCGCCCTCGACCTGCGAGGCCCCCTGCGCCTCGGCGACCCGGGCCTCCGGCTGTTCTTCGAGCAGCTCGGCGACCGGGCCGCCGCCGGCCTGGCCCGGGCCCTCAGCGGCGCGGTGCCCGCTTGATGCCCCTCTCCCGGGGCCTCGATCGCGCCCTCGAAGCGACCGTCGCCCTCAGCTTTACCCGGCTCGGGCCTGCCTTGCGGCGCTCCGCGGAGGGCTGGCGCGAGCCGGCGCCCGGGGCCCTCAAGGGTCAAAATATACTCATCAGCGGAGCAACCTCGGGGCTGGGGCTCCACACCGCCGGCCAGGTGGCCGAGCTGGGCGGGGCGCTGACGCTGGTGGTGCGGGACGAGGCGAAGGGGGCCCGGGTAGCGGCGGAGCTGACGGAGCGCACGGGGCAGCGGGACATCCAGGTGCACCGGGCGGACATGGGAGAGCTCGGGGACGTGCGGCGGGTCTGCGAGGGGTTGCTGGCGCAGGGGCGGCCGCTGCACGGGCTGGTGCACAACGCGGGGGCGCTGGACGACGTGTACCAGCGCAGCAGCGAGGGGATCGAGAAGACCGCGGCGACGCACGTGGTGGGGCCGTGGTTGATGACGGAGCTGCTGCGGCCTGCGCTGGAGCGCGCGGGTCGCTCGCGGGTGCTGTGGGTCTCGTCCGGGGGGATGTACGCGGAGCCGCTGCGGGTCGACGCGCTGGAGATGAGCCCGGAGGGGTACGACGGGGTGATCGCCTACGCGCGGGCCAAGCGAGCGCAGGTGACGCTGTCGGAGCTGCTCGCGGAGGAGCTGAAGGGGGCGGGGGTGCTGGTGCATGCGATGCATCCGGGCTGGGTGGACACCCCCGGCGTGGAGCGGTCGTTGCCGCGGTTCCGAGCGCTGCTGCGGCCGCTGCTGCGGTCCCCTGCGGAGGGGACAGACACGATGATTTACCTGCTCACGGCCCCGGAAGGCGAGGTGGGCACCGGCGGGTTCTGGCTGGACCGAGCGCGCCGCCCGCTGCACCGGCTGGGGAAGACGAGGCGCTCCGACACACCGGAGGAGCGAGCCCGGCTGCTCGCGTGGGTGCGAGGGCGAGCGGGGGTTCACCAGCGGTGAAAGGCCGGGTGCCCTTCCTTGACGGCGACGAAGGTGCCGAGGCAGGTGGCGGTGATCTTACCGGCGGCCTCGACGGTGGCCTCGACCACGACGCGATCCCCCTCGACGGAGACCGGACGGGCCCGGAGGTGCAGGGGGCCGAGGGGGGTAGGGCGGCGGAGCTTCACGTGAAAATCGGCGGTGACCGTGCAGGGCGGGGTCGGCTCGCCGCGGGCCACCATGAGGGCGTGGGCCGCGCACCAGTTCGAGTGGCAATCGAGCAGGGCGCCGAGGATGCCGCCGTTGACCATCCCCGGGAAGGCCTGGTGGTGCTCTTCCGGGGCCCAGTCAGCGACCACCTCCCCCTCGGCGGCGTGGCTCTTGATGCGCAGCCCCCTGGGGTTGGCGGGGCCGCAGCCGAAGCAGGCGTTGTGGGGCGCGTAGCGATCCTGGAGGCTTTCGCTCATGACCCCGGGGTCTACCGCCGGGGCCTGCGGAGGCCAAGGGGGCCTTGTGGTTTGAGGGGCGGTGTTTAGCTTGCTACCCTTGAAGCCCTCCATGAGCCAGCAGCCGAAGCAAGGGAACCCCCAGCGTGAGGGCGACGTCGATACCGTCCAGAGGCCGAAGGTCGAGAAGCCTCGCAAGTACAAGGTCATCTTTCACAACGACGACTACACCACCATGGAGTTTGTCGTCCTCGTGCTCGTCCAGTTCTTCCACAAGAGCGAGACCGAGGCGATGCACCTGATGCTGACCATCCATCACAAGGGCAACGCGGTGGCCGGCGTCTACAGCCGCGACATCGCCGAGACCAAGGTCGCCCAGGTCACCAGCTTCGCCCAGGAGCACGGCATGCCTCTCAAGGTAACATCGGAGCCAGAATTACTATGAGGATCAGCCCGGAGGTCGAGGTCGCTCTCAACCTGGCCGCCCGCGAAGCAGCGCGGCGGCGCCACGAGTTCATCAGCGCCGAGCACCTGCTCTACGCGCTGCTGTTCGACGACGAGACGCGCAAGGTGGTGAAGAACTCCGGGGGCGACCCGGAGGTCATCAAGAAGAAGCTCGACGCCTACCTCAACGACGAGGTCGAGGCGATGATGGGCGAGACCTCGCCGGTGCCCTCGCTGGGGTTCCAGCGGGTGATCCAGCGCGCGGCCACCCACGTGCAGTCGTCCGGCAAGGGCGATCTCAAGGGCAAGAACCTGATCGTCGCCCTCTTCGCCGAGCGCGATAGCTACGCGGTGCAGGCGCTCAACTCCTCGGGGGTGAGCCGCTTCGACGTGGTCAACTACATCTCCCACGGGGTCTCCAAGACCGGCGACGACGACGAGAGCGTCCAGCCCTCCGAGGGGCAAGAGCGGCGCGAGGGCGATGAAGAAGAGGGCGAGGGCGCCCCCCGCGACCCGCTCGCCCAGTTCACCGTCAACCTCAACAAGGAGGCCGAGGAAGGCCGGGTCGACCCCCTGGTGGGCCGCGACCTCGAGATCGGCCGCAGCATCCAGATCCTGGCCCGGCGCCGCAAGAACAACCCGATGCTGGTCGGCGACGCGGGCGTCGGCAAGACCGCCATCGCCGAGGGGCTCGCCTGGAAGATCGTCCGCGGCGAGGTGCCCGAGGCCCTCAAGACCGCCACCATCTACTCCCTCGACCTCGGCGCCCTCATCGCCGGCACCAAGTTCCGGGGTGACTTCGAGAACCGCCTCAAGGGCGTCATCAAGGCCATCGAGAAGAAGCCAGGGTCGGTGCTCTTCATCGACGAGCTCCACACCATCATGGGCGCAGGTCAGGTCAGCGGGGGCACCCTCGACGCGTCCAACCTGCTCAAACCCGCCCTGGCCTCCGGCAAGATCCGCTGCATCGGCTCCACCACCTTCCAGGAATTCCGCCAGCACATCGAGCGCGATCGGGCCCTGGCCCGCCGCTTCCAGAAGATCGACGTCAACGAGCCGAGCGTGAGCGAGACCTCGCTCATCCTCAAGGGTCTACGGCCCAAGTTTGAAGAGTTCCACGGCGTCACTTACACCGACGACGCCCTCGAGGCCGCCGCCACCCTGTCCCACCGCTACCTCCAGGATCGCAAGCTGCCGGACAAGGCCATCGACCTGGTCGACGAGGCCGGCGCCGCGGCCAAGCTGCTCCACGGCAAGGGGGCCCAGGTCGGCACCGACGAGATCGAGGCGGTGGTGGCCAAGATGGCCCAGATCCCGCCCAAGAACGTCAGCGTCGACGCCAAGGCCCAGCTCAAGAGCCTCGAGGAGGACCTGAAGAAGGTCATCTACGGGCAAGACGAGGCGGTCACCGCCCTCGCCTCGGTCATCAAGATGTCCCGGGCCGGGCTCCGCTCGCCGGACAAACCCATCGGCAACTTCCTCTTCACCGGCCCCACCGGCGTCGGGAAGACCGAGCTCGCCAAGCAGCTCGCCAGGCACCTCGGCATCGGGTTCCTGCGCTTTGACATGAGCGAGTACATGGAAAAACACTCGGTCTCCCGCTTCATCGGCGCGCCCCCGGGCTACGTCGGCTTCGACCAGGGGGGCCAGCTCACCGAGGCGGTCGCCAAGACGCCCCACGCGGTCCTGCTCCTCGACGAGATCGAGAAGGCCCACCCCGAGGTCTTCAACGTCCTGCTCCAGATCATGGACCACGGCACCCTCACCGACAACACGGGCAAGCACGCCGATTTTCGCCACGTCATCCTGATCATGACGAGCAACGTCGGCGCCCGCGACCTCCAGCAATCGAAGCTGGGCTTCGGCGAGCGCTCGTCGATGGGCGAGGATGACAAGGCCTACAAGAACCTGTTCAGCCCCGAATTCCGCAACCGCCTCGACGCACGCATCCCCTTCCAGGCCCTCGAC
Organism: Polyangiaceae bacterium; assembly: GCA_025453595.1. GTDB lineage: Bacteria > Myxococcota_A > Polyangia > Polyangiales > Polyangiaceae > JANWXX01. The sequence goes on along the minus strand of JALOQB010000078.1, from coordinate 17,020 downwards.
CCCGCCACCATGAAGAGCGTGGTCGACAAGTTCCTCCGCGAGCTGCGCGCCCAGCTCGCCGACCGCAAGGTCACGATCACGCTCTCCGACGCCGCCGTCGCCTACCTCGCCGACAAGGGCTACGACAAGCTCTACGGCGCCCGCCCCATGGCTCGCCTGATCGAGAACGAGATCAAGCGCCCCCTCAGCAACGAGCTGCTCTTTGGCAAGCTCGAGAACGGCGGCACCGTGGTGGTCGATCTCGAGGGCGACACGCTCACCTTCACCTGCGAGCCCCTGCCCGACGAGGCCCCCGCGGGCTGAGTCACCGAAGCATCGCCGCGAAGGCGCTCGCGGCCGGGGAGAGCGGCCGCCCCGCCTTGCAGATGACCGCCAGGCGCCGGTGAATCGACAGCCCCCGCACGTCGATGACCCGCACCCCCACGTCGCGCCCCTGGACCCCGAGGTGGCTCACAAAGGCCAGCAGCCGCGTGTGGGCCACCATCTCCAGGATCGCCGCGATGGACCGGAGCTCCATCTGCACGTTCATCGCGACCCCGGCCTCGCGCAGCTCGTCGTCGATCAGACGCCGGATGGCGCTGCCGCTCTCGAAGCCCACCAGCTCCCTGCCCTGGAGGGCGCTGGCGTCGACGCGCCGCCGCGCCAGGGGGTGGTCGGAGGCCGCCACCAGCACGATCCGGTCGCGGCGCAGGGGGCGCACCTCGAACTCGCGGGAGCGGGTCGGCAGGGTGACGATGCCCAGCTCCAGCCGCTCGCTCCGCACCCCCTCCTCGACGTCGCTGCTGCCGGACTCCCGCACCTCGAAGCGCACCCCCGGGTACTGCCGCGAGAACTCGGCGATCGTCGGCGGGAACAGGAACGACACCGCCGTCGCCCCGCCCCCCAGCCGCACCACCCCCGCCTCCAGCCGGCCCCGGGCTCGCACCTCCTCGCGCAGCCGGGCGTAGCGCTCCAGCAACGGCCTCGCCTCCGCCACCACCAGCCGCCCCGCCTCGGTCAGCGCCGCGCCGCGCTTGCTCCGCTCCAGCAGCGGCGCCCCCAGCTCTTCCTCGAGCTGCTGCAGGCGCCTCGACAGCGCCGGCTGGGTCACCGCCAGCGCCCGGGCCGCCTGGGTCACCGTCCGGTGCTCGGCGACCGCCAGCAACGATTGCAGCAGGAGCAGGTCCATCCATGCCATTCTTGCATGGGTTTCATCATTATTATCCATGTTCCTGCATGACGCGGGTGCGCTAAGGTCCACCGCGAACCTGGACCCACACGCAGGAGCATGACGATGTTGAAGGCTTACCGAGAGCATGTTGAGCAACGCGCAGCGCAGGGGATCGTGCCGCTGCCGCTGGACGCGGCGCAGGTGGAGGCGCTGACCGAGCTGCTGGGCGCCCCCCCCGCCGGAGAAGAGGCGTTTCTGCTGGATCTGCTGGCCAACCGGGTGCCCGCGGGGGTCGACGAGGCGGCGCAGGTGAAGGCGGCGTACCTGGCGAAGGTGGCCCGGGGCGAGGCGACGACCCCGCTGCTCAGCCCGGCGAAGGCCACCGAGCTGCTCGGCACGATGCTGGGCGGCTTCAACGTGGATCCGCTGGTCGAGCTCCTCGATCACGCCACGCTGGGCGCCGAGGCGGCGCGGCAGCTCTCCCGCACGCTGCTGGTCTTCGGCGCCTTCGACGACGTCGAGGCCAGGGCGAAGGCGGGCAACGCGAACGCCCGGGCGGTCCTCGATTCGTGGGCGAAGGCCGAGTGGTTCACCAGCCGCCCGAAGGTGCCGGAGCAGATCACGGTGACGGTGTTCAAGGTGGTGGGCGAGACCAACACCGACGACCTCTCCCCGGCGACCGACGCCTGGTCGCGCCCGGACATCCCCCTCCACGCCCTGGCGATGCTGAAGAACCCCCGCGAGGGGATCACCAGCGCGGTGAACCAGATCGCCGAGCTCAAGAAGAAGGGGCACCCGCTGGCCTACGTGGGCGACGTGGTAGGCACCGGGTCATCGCGCAAATCCGCCACCAACTCGGTGCTCTGGTACATCGGCGACGACATCCCCAACGTGCCCAACAAGCGCTCCGGCGGCGTGGTCCTCGGCGGCAAGATCGCCCCGATCTTCTTCAACACCATGGAAGACTCGGGCGCCCTCCCCATCGAGTGCGACGTCACCCAGTTCGCCATGGGCGACGTCATCACCATCCACCCTTACGAGGGCAAGATCACCGGCGCCTCCGGCGCCACCCTGTGCACCTTCGCGCTCAAGACCCAGGTGCTGCTGGACGAGGTGCAGGCCGGCGGCCGCATCCCCCTCATCATCGGCCGCAGCGTCACCGAGAAGGCCCGGCGCGCCCTGGGGCTCGGCCCCTCCGACGCCTTCCGCAAGCCCGTCGCCCCGCCGGACACCGGCAAGGGCTACACCCTGGCCCAGAAGATGGTCGGCCGCGCCTGCGGCGTCGCCGGCGTGCGCCCCGGCGCCTACTGCGAGCCCGCCACCGGCACCGTCGGCTCCCAGGACACCACCGGCCCCATGACCCGCGACGAGCTCAAGGAGCTGGCCTGCCTCCGCTTCTCCGCGGACCTGGTGATGCAGTCCTTCTGCCACACGGCGGCGTACCCCAAGAAGGTCGACATCAACACCCACAAGACCCTCCCCGGCTTCATCGAGACCCGCGGCGGCGTCTCGCTTCGCCCCGGCGACGGCATCATTCACTCGTGGCTCAACCGCATGCTGCTGCCCGATCAGGTCGGCACCGGCGGCGACTCCCACACCCGCTTCCCCCTCGGCATCTCCTTCCCCGCGGGCTCGGGCCTCGTCGCCTTCGCCGCCGCCCTCGGCATCATGCCCCTCGACATGCCCGAGTCGGTGCTGGTCCGCTTCAAGGGCACGATGCAGCCCGGGATCACCCTCCGCGATCTGGTCAACGCGATCCCCTGGGCGGCCCTCCAGACCGGCGAGCTGACCATCGCGAAGAAGGGCAAGAAGAACGTCTTCAACGGCCGCATCATCGAGATCGAGGGCCTCCCCAACCTGACCGTCGAGCAGGCCTTCGAGCTCAGCGACGCCACCGCCGAGCGCTCCGCCGCCGGCTGCACCATCCGCCTCGCCAAGGAGCCGATCATCGAGTACCTGCGCTCCAACGTGGTGCTGCTCCGCTCCATGATCGCCGAGGGCTACCAGGACGCGAAGACCCTCGAGCGGCGCGCTCGCAAGATGGAAGCCTGGCTCGAGAACCCCGAGCTCCTCGAGCCCGACGCGGACGCCGAGTACGCCCGGGTCCTCGAGATCGACCTCGACACCATCACCGAGCCCCTCCTCGCCTGCCCCAATGACCCGGACGACATCAAGAAGCTCTCCGAGGTGGCCAACACGCCCATCGACGAGGTCTTCATCGGCTCCTGCATGACCAACATCGGCCACTTCCGGGCCGCCGGGAACCTGCTGGCCAAGTTCAACCAGCCGGTCCCCACCCGCCTCTGGATCGCCCCCCCCACCAAGATGGACCAGAACCAGCTCGTCGAGGAGGGCGTCTACTCCCAGTTCGCCGGCGCCGGCGCCCGCACCGAGATGCCGGGCTGCTCCCTCTGCATGGGCAACCAGGCCCAGGTGAAGCCCAACTCCACCGTCGTCTCCACCTCGACCCGCAATTTCCCCAACCGCCTGGGCCTCGGCGCCAACGTCTTCCTCTCCTCCGCCGAGGTCGCCGCGGTCGCCTCGATGCTCGGTCGCCTCCCCACCCCGGACGAGTACCGCGCCTACGCCGCAGGCCTGGAGGCCAAGTCCGCCGACATCTACCGGTACCTGAACTTCGATCGCATGCCGGCCTTCACCGAGGCCGCCGACAAGGTTCGCTCGCTCCCCATCCTCCAGTGAGCTGAGCGAGAAACCTCACCCCCTCTCCTGTACGGAGAGGGGGAATTCATTGAAAATCCATGGGTTTTCTCCCCCTCACCCTTCAGGGAGAGGGGGTGAGTGAGGTTCTCCGCCGCGGACTGCGACAGGTACGGGGCTGGCAGAAAGGTCCACCTCCCCTCGGGCACCCAACCCAGGGGCGAAGACCAGACGCTGCAGTGCTTCGACGAGATGCCCTTCGACCCGGGTGACCCTCAGGACGGGGGCGGGGGCGGGGGCACCTCGATCCGCGTCCACTTGCCGCCCTGGCAGCGCACCACCCACGAGAACGTGGTGGCCTTGTTGGCCGCGTCCGCTCCGCAGGAGTCTCCCTCCTTGGAGCAAGGCGTACCGCTCTCCGGGCAGGGGGTCGGCCCGGAGGTCCTGGTGTCCGCAGGCCCACGGGGCGGAGGAGCGGATTCGCAGGCTGAAAGCACAAGCGCAAGCAGGGATGCAGCGCCCTGGAGCAGGAGGCGCGGCGTAGCAGGGGATCTCATACGCCAGGACGCTACCACGCCCCCATGAACGTGAAGGACAGCCGCGTCAGCGGCTCGTTGCGCGCCCACGAGCGGCCTCGTGGCGTTCCCTGGCGAGCCGCTCGATCTCGGCCAGATCCCCCTCGCTGAAGGTCCCCAGGTTCGCGTGGATCGAGGAGCCACTCTGCAGGTTGACCACCAGGATCTTCCCCTGCTGGTTCACCCACAGGCTCACCACCTCGGCCCACGGCACCGTATCGACCTTGCCCCCGTGCTGTAGCCGCAGCTGATCGCCCAGCAGCGACACCGCCTCGGCCTTGATCTGGCCGTTGCGGTAGAGCCACACCACCACCACGAGGGCCGACAGCAGGACCCCCACCAGCGAACCTCGAACCCCGAAAATCCGCAGGTCCTGGTCGTCCACAAGGCCGACAAACAACATCGCCCCGAACAGGATCGATGCCAGCAGAGGCCCCCGGACCCGACGCCACAGGGGAGGGTGAAAATGCAGCTCCTTCATGATCTCGTCCGCCTAACCCCTTCCCCCGACCTCGGCCAGGAGAAGGGGGGGCATGGCTCCCTCACCCGGTGGCCCTCTCACTCGTCGTCGCCACCGCCATCGTCGCCACCACCGTCGTCGCCACCACCATCATCTCCGCCATCGTCCCCGCCGTCGTCTGCGTCGTCGCCACCGTCGTCTGCGTCGTCGCCACCGTCGTCTGCGTCGTCGCCTCCGCCGTCGTCTGCGTCGTCGCCGTCGTCGCCTTCTTCGTCGCTCTCCTCGTCGTCGCCCTCTTCGTCGTCGCCTTCTTCGTCGTCACCCTCTTCGTCGTCACCCTCTTCGTCGTCGCCCTCTTCGTCGTCGCCCTCTTCGTCATCACCCTCTTCGTCATCGTCCAGGTCTTCCCAGCCGTCGCCGTAGAGGTCGCACTCCTCCCAGTCCTCGAAGTCGACGTCCTCGATCTCGATGAGGTACCACTCCTCGACGACCCAGGTGTCGGGGCTCCCCTTGGACTTGGCAGCACGCGAGGGGGATGCTCCGTTCAGGGCCTCCTGCAGGGCCTTGCGGGTCTGGGGGCCCACGATGCCGTCCACCGGCAGCCCCCACCAGCTCTGGAAGTTGTTGACCGCCGAGAGCGTTTCCTTGCCAAAACGACCGTCCTCTTCGAGATCCTCGTAGCCAACGTGGCGGAGCGACTCCTGGAGGTTCTTCACGTCGGTGCCCTGGGTCCCGAGCTTCAGCAAACGAGCGCGCATGATCGACATCCTTGGAAAGAGATACGTGGGGAACGGACTTCACTCGCCCGACAGAAGCGAGCTGAGGCAGGATAGCAATTATGGAAAATCCGGAAGGTGAATCTGACCTCTCCGGCGCAAAGAATTCCTCCCTGCAACCACGGGGCACCCCGTCAGCAAGGTGTCACCGAGGGGACCGGCCGGGGCAACCGAGGGAAATGCTCGGGGCCAGCAGCGTAGGTAGGACATTGTTTCAACCTACCTGCAGGCAGGCGCATCGACGGGGGTGGGAGCGTGCCTTATCGTGCCCTCCATGTCGGCAAGTTCGTTGATCGATGCGGGAGAATTTGAGCAGGCGCTGGCGGAGCTGAAGCAGGCGACGCACGGGGGAGGGACGGCGGAGCAGCTGCTGAGCCGCTTCAACGTGGAGATGAGGCTGGGGCGTTTCAACGATGCGCGGGCCTCGCTCAAGCGCCTCTTCGTGGTGGAGCCGAAGTTCGAGCTGGTGCTGGGGAAGTTCATGCACGTGTCGATCGCCGAGGAGAAGGCGACGAGGAGGCTCTCGGATCCGGCGCTGGCGGGGAAGCGATCGGCGGTGGGGCTGCCCTCGCCGCAGTCGATGGCGTACGTGAAGATGGCGCTGGCCCACGCCCAGAGGGATGCGGGGGGCGCCAGGGCGGCGCACGAGGAGGCAAAGGGGCTTCACGCGCCGGTGCGCGGCGTCCTCGAGTACCGCAACGGCCAGAGCAAGCCGTTCGAGGACCTGGTGGACACGGACGATCTGACGGGGCCAACCCTGCCCTGCTACGAGGGCGACGCGCTGCTGGACATCCCGTACCGGGATCTGCTCCAGATCCGGCTGCTGGAGGCGAAGACGACGCTGGACGTGATGTGGTTTCCGGCAGAGCTGACGCTGGTGGACGGCAGCACCTTGACGGTCCGGATCCCGTCGCTGTACCCGGGGACCGGGCAGGCCTCACGGGCCTCCGTGAGGACAGGCCAGGAGACGATCTGGTCGTACGACGCGGGGTACGCGGTGGGGCAAGGGCAGCGCGACTTCCGGGGGAAGACGGCGGACGGGGGCGAGTTCATGACCGGGATGCTCAACCTCATCGGGATCCGCTTCCAGAACGAGCGGCGGGCGCTGGTGCCGCCAGGGAATCCGCAGGCCCGGAGGCAGCAGGCCTCAGGGCAGCAGGGGTCGGGGCTACAGCCGGTCGACCGCCCCTGGACCTCGACCGAGAAATCGGTGGCAGCGGTGGGGGCCGTGGCGGCGCTGATCACGCTGCTGCGCCCCGGGTTGCTGCTGCTCGTGCTGCCGGAGCCGACGCCCGGGATCTTCCGTGCGGTGGCGATCCTGCTGGGGCTGGTGGCGAGCGGCTGCGCGTGGTGGCTGGGGAACCAGGTCTCGACGAGGAAGAACGCGATGATCGGGGCCGGCGTGATGGCCGGGTTGACGCTGCTGAAGTGGGGGTTCTGAGGGTCGTTCTTCGGTCAGCCTGCGGGGGCGCGGGCCAGGGCGGGGGTCCACGCGAAGAGGGGCTACTCCGGCGGGAGCGCGGCGGCCTCGGAGGGGGAAGGGGCCGGCGGGAGCAGCTCGAGGATCCAGCGGTCGCGGGCCTCGTCGACGCGCTCGACGCGGATCCAGATGGGGGCGCCGACCAGCAGGCGGGTGAAGCCGGATTCGTCTTCGAGGGCCACGCCGTCGGCGGAGAGGCGCAGGCGTCCGCCGAGGAAGGCCTCGAGGTCGGTGCGGTAGAGCTTGATCTCGAGGGGCGGGTCGTCGAGCCTCACGTGGACCTTGGTGGCCGAGACCCCCAGCACCGAGGCGCTTCGGGAGGGGCGCTCGCCCCGGGGCCGCGCCAGGTCGCTGGCGAGGAGGCGATCGATCACCAGGCGGTTGATGCGGGCGTCCAGGGTGCCCTGGAGCTCCCGGGCGCGGGAGGCGGATGCGATCACCTCCTGCCGCAGCAGCTCATCCTGCTCCTCCGGGAGCGAGGGCTGGTAGCCCAGCTTCTCCATCAGCTCCTTGTGGACAAAGATGCCGACGATCTCGCGCATCGGGGCCGAGAACCGGGCGTAGGGGCTGGCGCCGACGCCGTGGTGGGTGGCCGGCGCCTCGGTGTAGGACGAGCGCAGGTTGGTGGTGACCGCCAGGCGCTGGATCGCCACCGCCACCCGCCAGCGAGGCCCCGACTCCGGCAGCGCCGCCAGGAACTCGGAGAGCCCCCGATCGCTGTCCCGGCGCCAGCGCCACTCGTCGCCGAGGCCGTGGCGCGCCGCGAGGCCCTCCAGCAGCGCCTCGAACTCGGCCATGCGGGAGGCCGGCGGCGCCGGGTGCGCGCGGTAGATCCCCTGGACCGCGGGCCCCAGGTCGTCCTGGCTCAGGAGCCGCCCGCCCTCGCTGTTGCACAGGAGCGAGAGCTGCTCGTTGTAGCGCTCGACCTCGCCGCGGCTGGCCACCACCGCCATCAGCGCGTCCCTCCCGTGGGAGAGGTAGATCTCGACCTCGATGCGGCGGTAACGCACCACCTGCCGTAGCTCCTGGTCATCCATCCGGAGCTTCCCTACAACCGGGAGGAGCCGGAGGCTGGGGGAGAAGGGCCGGCCGTCGAGGTCCGGGTCGAGGCCGTCGAGGAAGCGCTGGACCTGGGGGAAGGCGAGCTTGGCGTGGCTGAGGACGCGGGCGCGACGGAGGGTGGTGGCGAGGCAGGCGCCGCGGGCGTCGAGGCGGGAGGTGAAGACGACGGCGCGGCGGGGCCCGTCGGGGTTGAGGGAGACGATGCCCTCGGAGAGGGCCGGGTGGAGCATGGGGACGACGCGCCCCGGGACGTAGTAGCTGGAGCCGCGGCGCAGGGCCTCGCGGAAGATCGCGGAGCCGGGGCGCACGTAGAACGAGGCGTCGGCGATCGCGTAATGGACGAGGAAGCGGGCGCCGTCGGGGGCGTCCGGGGGGGCGTGCTCCAGGAAGAGGGCCTGGTCCAGGTCGCGGGAGTCGGGCCCGTCGATGGTGACAAAAGGGAGGGCCGTGAGGTCGACGAGGGTCGGGTCATCAAGCCCGTTGTCCCGGAGGAGCGCGGCCACCTCGGCCTCGACCTCGGGGGGGAAGTCCGGGGGAAGCTCGAGCTCTTCGAGGATGCGAAGCACGGCGTCACGGGCCGAGCCAGGCAAGGAGGGTTCTGCAGCGTCGGACATCGAAGATCCTCGTCCAGGTTCGTGGTTCACGCCGGCGCATGCCGGTCCGTGGGGGCATCTTCGCATGCGATCCGGGGCCCCGGAGCCCCCTCGAACGGCCCGCCCGCGGATCCGCCCGGCTCAGGGTTCGACCGCGGTCACCACGCCAAGCACATCCCCCCGGGGCGCCCAGCCGTTGATCTTGCCCAGGTTGTTGCCGATCAGCACCCGCGTGGGCTCCAGATCCACGATCAGGTGAAGCAAGAACCCGCCTCGCCATCGGACAAGGACCGCATCCCCTTTCTGCAGCAGGTCACGCCGGGGAGGTTCGAGGGTGACAAGCTGCCCGGACTCGATCCGCCCTCGCATCGACCCCCCGAGGGGCCGTACCCTGGCCACCTTGCCCTGCTGCAACGCGCCCAGCGCCTCCTTGACCCAGCTCATCCCCCCAGCGACGGGCGAAGGCCTCGATTCTGGACCGCACTCAGGGAAAAAATCTCACGGACACCGGGGCCTGCTCCGGCTCGTCCCCGGCCTCATCGAGCCAGCGACGCTGCCAGTTCTGGTCTCCCCCCCGGGGGACGCGCTTATCCTGGAAGGTGGCGGCCCGGGTTCCCCGGGCTTCGAGGGCGAAGGCGTTCCGCAGAAACGTGGGCCGGGCCGGGCGACGAGAGGTAGACATGGCAGGTACTCCAAGCAAATCCAACCCGAGGGACGCAGCAACGCCACCGCGCCTGACGCGCCCCGGTGAGGCTCGATGACCGCACCCACGCTCTTCGACATCGCCAGCCGCGCCTACCAGCGCGGGTACCTCGACCTGCGGCGCCTGCTGGACACCGTGTTCGAGGCCGGACGCCTCGGCGACGAGGCCCGCAAGGTGGCCTTCTGGATCCACCCCGAGCGCCTCACCGTGGACCAGCTCCGCGAGCTGCTCGCCCAGCCAGCAGAGCCCGCCCCCTCCGCGGCCGCCTCCAGCGACTCCCCCTCGATGAGCCTCACGCTCTCCGACGCCTTCCAGCCCCCGCTCCCTCCGGCCCCTCCGGCCCCTCGCCTCCCGACGCAGCCCCCTCCGCCACCGCCCCCCAGGAACCCTCCTCGCAAGAGCGTGGCCCCCCCTCCCCTCCCCTCCCTCCCCCCGGTCCCCCTCGGCGGCGACCCGGCCCCGGACCGCTTTCGCATGCTGGGCGAGCTCGGCGTCGGCGGCATGGGCCGCGTCATCGAGGTGCAGGACCTCCGGCTCAACCGCAAGGTGGCCGTGAAATCTGTCCGTATGGATCTTCCGGACAGGAACCTGCCGGGGCAGCTCCTGGAGCGGGAGGCGCAGATCACCGGAGGCCTGGAGCACCCGAACATCATCCCGGTCTACGACGCGGGGCGGGAGCCGGGGGTGGGGCCGTATTACATCATGCGGGTGCAGCGTCAGCCGACGCTGCAGCAGGTGCTACGGGACCTGAAATCAGGGGATCCGGAGGCCGCCCGGGAGTACCCGATGGGCCGGCTGCTACGGCTCTTTGTCCAGGTGTGCCGCGCCGTCGACTTCGCCCACGTGAACCGCATCGTGCACTGCGACCTCAAGCCGGCGAACATCCTGCTGGGTGACTTTGGCGAGGTGCTGGTCGTCGACTGGGGCTTCGCCCAGCGCATGGGGGAGACACCACCGCAGCGCGGGGGGACGCCGGGGTACATGGCCCCCGAGCAGCTCGACCCGGACCCCACCCGCCTCGACGGGCGCGCCGATGTGTTTGCCCTGGGGGCGATGCTCTACGAGCTGCTCTCGCTGCGCAAGGCGTTCCCGCTGGCGACCTTCGAGACCATGCTGCAGGCGATCCAGCGGGGCGAGCCGCCGGTGACGCTGGGCGCTGCGCCGCGGACCCTGGCGCCAGGCCGCGTGCCGCCGGAGCTGGACGAGATCTGCCTCCGCTGCCTGGAGCTCAAGCCCGCGCTCCGCTACCAGACCGCGCGGGCCCTGGCCGATGATCTGGAGACCTTCCTCGAAGGCACCAAGGAGAAGGAACGGCGGCTGCTCCACGCCACCGAGCTGACCGCCCAGGGCGACGACCTGGCCGCCAGCTACGAGGAGATGCTCCTGTCGCGTCCCGAGCGGGCCGCCGAGCTGGTCGAGCTCCGGCGCGCCATCGAGCCCTGGCAGGACAGCGATGCCAAGCAGGAGCTCTGGGACGCCCTCGATCGCAACGCGGTCCTCGATGGCCTGAGCATCCGCACCTTCCAGGCCGCGGTCTCTGCCTACGAGCATGCCCTCGAGGAAGTCCCCAGCCATGGCCCCGCTCGCCGCGGCCTCGCTCGCCTCTTCCAGCGCGAGGCCGAGCGCGCTCGCGAGCGCCGCGACTCCTTCAACCGCATCTACTTCGAGGGCCTCGCCCACCAGCACGACGATGGCTCCCTCGCCACCAGCCTCCCCAGGGATGGCTCCATCCGGGTCGAATGCAACCCACCCGGCGCCCGGGTCGCGCTCAGGGCGCTGGTGGAGCAACGGCGGCGCCTGGAGCCCACGGGGGATCTGCCGCCGCAGCCGGCCCCGATCCAGCTCTCGCCGGTGGAGCCGGGGCCTTATTTGCTGGAGATGGATGTGCCTGGAGGGGCCCCGGTGCGGTGCCCGGTGCTGATCCGGCCGGGGGTGCTGGCGAGGGTGAAGATCGAGCTGGCGGAGGCAAGGCAGCGGACGGAGGGGGAGGTGTTCATCCCGGGGGGTCCGGCGCTGCTGGGGGGGCACGAGAGCAGCCTGCTGGGACCGGAGCTGACGGAGGTGGAGGTGCCGTCGTTCTTCCTGTCGGAGGCGCCGGTCACCTTCGCGGAGTACCTGGAGTTTCTCGAGGCGCTGTACCGCGCGGCGCCGGAGCGAGCGGAGGAGCTGCTGCCAGCGGCGAGCGACGGGTCGCTCTACTGGCAGTGGGACGGGAGCGATTTCATCCCGGCGCAGGCGGCGCTGTGGGGAGAGAGCGCGGTGGAGCTGCTGTTCCTGCCGGCGGTGGGGGTGACCTACGAGGGGGCGCTGGCCTACGCGAAGTGGAGGGCGAAGAAGAGCGGGCTACCGTACCGGCTGCCGAACGAGCTGGAGTGGGAGAAAGCCGCGCGCGGGGTCGATGGACGGGCCTACCCGTGGGGCGATCATTTCGACGCCTCGTTCTGCAAGATGAGGCGGTCGCGGCGCGGGCCGCCGCTGCCGGAGACCAGCCGGGCCTTCGCCGCCGACGTCTCTCCTTACGGCGTGCGCGACATGGCCGGGGGCGTCGCCGACTGGGTGGTGTACGGGGATGGGCTGGTGGCGCCGCCGGATCCGGCGACGGTGATCACGCGCGGGGGGGCGTGGACCGACGAGGCCGCGGACTGCCACGGGGGCGCGCGGCGTGTTTACTGGACCTCCGAGCGAAGTGAACGCATAGGATTTCGCCTGGCGCGGCGCCCCACCCCCCCCTGATGGCCATGGTACCTTTCGGAACGACCTTCTCTCGCCTGGCCTTTGCGCCGCTCGAAGCCTCCGGGGGGGCCCTGAACGAAGCGCGGATGGGCGAGGGGATCCGCCTGCTGGAGCGCGCGGCGCTGGAGCAGGCGCTCCAGCGAGGGGTGGAGGCGGTGGCGCAGGAGGCCGGGGTGCCGGCGCAGCAGGTGTCGGCGCTGGTCCCGCAGGAAGAGATCCAGGGGGCGCTGGAGCGGCTCCAGAAGCGGCAGGAGCGGGCGGTGCAGGTGGTGCGCCGCCAGGAGATGACCGTGGCGACCTTCGCCATGCCGAGCGAGCTCCCCACGGAGCCCAGCGCCTCCGAGCAGCTGACCTCGCTGGCGGCGGTCTTCGCGCGCGACAAGGAGATGGCAACAAAGCTGCGGGATCTGTCCTTCGAGGTGGCCGCGTGGGAGGCGCTGCTGCGGCGCGTCGTCGCGCGCCTCGACGAGGACGCGGGGCTGCAGCAGAGCCTGCGCCGGCGTCGGGTCCGCAAGGCGCTGGTGACGTGGGGGTCGCTGGGCGCGGTGCTGCTGGTGGTGCTGGGGGGCGGCGCCTACCTGGCGCTGGAGGCGCAGCGAGAGCAGCAGGAGAAGCAGCGGCAGGAGCAGGAGCGAGCCCGGGCCGAGGAGAAGCGAAGGCGGGTGGAGGCGGCGCTGGGGCGCCCGGACCCCTGCGAGGCGACGGGGCTGAGCGCCGAGGAAGAAGGGGCGCTGGAGGGCGAGGCAAAGCAGCGGCTGGCGGCGCGGGCGCAGCGGTGCGGGGAGCAGCGGGCGCGGCAGCAGCAAGAGAAGCTGTGCGGCGAGCTGGTCGCGCGGCTGGAGGCGGGGCGACTCGTGGCCGAGGACGGGGCGCTGGCCGGGCCCGCGGAGCCGACGCTGCGGCGGCTGGCGACGCGCGCGCTGACGCCGGCCGATCTCGACCTGGACCCGAAGAGCATGCCCTGCGCCAGCGTCGCCGCAGGCAGCAAGCTGTGGGCCGCGCTGGCGCGGGGGGCGGCGGCCGGAGGGCCCAACCTCTGGGGCCTCGCCGAGGGGGTCTCCCCGGGGCTGCGCGAGCCCCTGCTCGCCCCCGGCGTGCTGCACCCCTCGACGGTGCTCGCGATCGCCTTTCGTTCGGAGAAGCTGGCGACCGCGGCGCTCAGGAGCGGGCGCCCGGAAGACACGGCGCGGGCCCGCTCGATGTGCGAGCTCAAGAGCAAGCTGGGCCAGGCGCTGGCGCTGTCGTGCCAGAAGATCTTGAAATGACCCTCAGGCCTCGTCCGAGACGATGGTGCCCAGCTCCTCGCCCAGACAGACCCGCTTGATGTTGCCGGTCACCGCCAGCTTGAAGACGCGGATCGGCATGCGGTTCTCGCGGCAGAGGGTCACCGCGGTGGCGTCCATGACGCCGATGCGGCGCTCGATGAAATCCTGGTAGGTCATCCGGCGGAACATCGTCGCATCGGGGAACCGCACCGGATCCCGGTCGTAGATCCCGTCGACCTTCGTCGCTTTGAAGATCGCCGAGGCGCCGATCTCCATCGCCCGCAGCGCCGCCGCGGTGTCCGTCGAGAAGTAGGGGTTCCCGGTGCCCGCGGCCATGATGATCAGGTTGCCCCGGTCGAGGTGCCGGAGCGCCCGGCGCCGGATGTAAGGCTCGGCCACCTGGCGCATCTCGAGGGCCGTCATCACCCGCGTCGGCACGCCCTGCCGCTCCAGCGCGTCCTGCAGCGCCAGCGCGTTGATCACCGTGGCCAGCATCCCCATGGTGTCGCTCTGCGCCCGGTCCATCCCCGAGGCCGCGCCCTTCAGCCCCCGGAAGATGTTGCCGCCGCCCACCACCACGCCCACCTGCACCCCGAGCTGGTACAGCTCGGCCAGCTCGCGGGCCGTCAGCAGCATGATCTCCGGGTCCAGCCCGAAGGCGTTGGCCCCCGAGAGGGCCTCCCCGCTCAGCTTGAGCACGATGCGACGGTGCCGCAGATCGGGGTGAGGGGTCGGCGGAGGGCCCAGGTCGTCTCGTTCTTCCACGGCCCAGGGCCTTAGACGGGCCTCGACCCGCCCGCAACCAGGCCCGTCTCCCCCCCCTGGATCTCCCTCGCTCCGCCCTCGCGTCCTCGTTGGCCTGCGCAGGGCGGGGTGCTAAACGGCGTCGCTACCATGGCAGAAGGCAAGCGATCCAGGAAAGCGAAGGGTGAGTCAAAATCCACCTTGACCCGCAAGGAACGAAGGTTCTTGCCGGTGCGGGACGCGCGGATGACCGCCTCGCTGGTGGCGGGGGCCCTGGGGTCGGTGGTGCTGGGGGCGGGGGTGTACATTCAGTTCCTGAGGCCGACGGACAACATGCTGCCGGTGAAGCTCGGGTCCCAGCTGATCGAGCTGGGGGACAAGGGTTCGTACGTGGTGGGGGCCGGGGCGCTGGTGCTGGCGCTGGTGATCCTGCTGGCGCCGGATTTCGAGACGGCGCTGCTGGTGGGGGACGGGGGTGTGGGCGTGGACGAAGGGGGCGACGAGGGGGCGCGGCGGCTGCTCTGGTGCGACATCCAGGAGATCCGGATGAGCGCCGACGCCCTGGTGGTGAAGGGAGAGGAGCAGAAGATCCTGGTGCCGCTGTCCTCGCAGGCGCAGGCGGCAGCCTGGGTGGTGCGGGAGGCCGAGGAGCGCATCCCCTCGGTGATCGAGCTGAGCGAGGGCGATCGTGGGCGCCTGGCGAAGGTCGAGGAAGGGGCCGGCGAGGAGCGCAAGATCACCGACATCCAGATCGCCGGGCGCCGCTGCCGCGCCACCGACCGGGTCATCTCGTACGAGCCGGACGCGCGCCTGTGCCCCCGCTGCGGCGAGATCTACCACAAGGACAGCGTGCCCGAGGCCTGCATGACCTGCGAGGGCCCCCTGGGGGATGCCGCCGAGCGCGTGGGCTGAGGCGCACAAAACGCTGCCTCCCTGCCGCCATGGGCGCCCAGGTGACAGGGGAAACAGCGCCGAGGAGCTCGCCCGATCGCGCCCGATCGCACTGCGGGATTTGAACCCGCGTTCTTCAGGTTGAGAGCCTAACGTCCTTTCCAGCTGGACCAAGAGGAAGGGCGCGACCCTCGTGGGATACTCCTCGCCCTTCCTTGTAGCAGATGCAGGCAGCCCGGGCGACCGCCTGCAGGTCCAGCGCAGCGCCCGTTCTTCCGCGAACGCCGCCTCCCTCGCAACCAGGGGTTATCCTCGCTCGCGGCGGACCACGCCCATCGTGCCGGGCCGGGTGATGGAGATCCGGTGCCCTTCCGCCTCGACACGGACACCGGGGCGCCACCTGCGACCTTCCCGCAGCCGCCGCCCCAGGAGCGCGTGGAGCTGCCCCAGGTTGGCCGGCGCGAGGAAGGTCGGAGCGAATTCCTCCGGGGCCCGGAGGTCTCGCCAGATCGCCTGGCAGTAGCCCAGGAGCTCGCCCTCGAAGAACTGGACGATGGGCTCCGCGATGGGCCCCCAGGTGCCGATCACCCCCTCGACGCGCTGGCCGATGTGGCGCACCTCGGAGCCCGGGACCAGGTGCGTCAGCAGCGCATGCTTCGTCATGTCGTGGTGCACACTCAGCAGGCTGGCGACGGCGTTGCGCCAGGGGCGCATGACGGGGCTGGCCGCCACCATCCACCGCAGCGCCCGGTAATAGGACCGCGTCCCCACCGCGAAGGGGACGAATCCCTGGCAAAACGCCGAGACCCAGGGGCGTGCAGAGAACAGTGGCGAGGTGTTCTGGTAGTACCGGGGCTCGTAGCCGCTCCGCCCGAAACCCGCGGCCACCATGCGGGCCCGGAGGCTCATGGGGGTCGGGATGGTCAGCAGAAATCCGCCCTCGTCCCAGGCGAAGCCCAGGCGCGTCAGGTGCTCCAGGACCGGCCGGTGGCTGCCGAAGACCCCGACCCGCCCGATGGTCTGCTCGAACAGCGGAGCCCCCCCCGCAGGGAACGTCAGCGTGGCCCCGAATGCGTCCGGTCGCACCAGGGGCCGGGCACCGAAATAGGCCGCGTAGGCGTCCAGGAATGGCTCCAGGAGGCGCTCTTCAGCGGCGAGCAAGGGGGCCGCAGTTCCCTCGGGCATGAGGAAATTCTACGCCCCGCCACCACCGGAGCGATAGAGCCCTCCGAGACCCTCGCTCGGTCGCTCTCAGCAGCCCCCACGACGGAGACAAAGAGAGACGGATCCTCAACTCGGAGGTCCTCATCGGGCGAGGCGAGCTGCCGCCTGCGGGGTCGGCCTACAAGCTCCAGTTTCAGATCCAGGCCCACCACCGTTTCGTGAACCTGACGCTCCCCTACCTGCTCGACGAGCTCGGCAAGATCTGGTGGCAAGTAGCCGGCACCGCGGATCCTTCGCTTGATGTCCGCTGGCTCCGAGCCGAACTCGCCAACGTGCGCGCCGCGACTCCCGCGCAGGGCGCCGTGGCTTGGGCCGAGGAACTCCAGCGCGAGAACGCCGAGTTCAGCCCCACCTTGCTCCCCGCGTGGTGCGAGCACGTCCTGCGCCTCCAGGCCGCTGACGCCAATCTCCTGGCCTCGATCAAGGCCGCCCTCGTGCACGGCCTCCGCGCGTTGGAGGCCCACCAGGCCGACACCCTCGCCCAGGCGGGCCCGGCGCTCCTCGAGTCGATGCGCGCGGTCGCGACCCTCACCGGGGGGTACTACCGCCGGCTCGCCACCGAGCGCGCCAAGATGCACGGGCCCATTCGACCGTGAGGAGGCGGCCCTAGTACTACAACGGTATTTATTCCAGCGCCCTGCCGAGGTATCCTTCACGCACGGTGACTGTTTCTGCTCCCACGCTCCCCGACCTGACGCCGTTCGCA